>JAQWJV010000021.1 GCA_029248185.1 Flavobacteriaceae bacterium
ATATTTGCAATGGATGGGAATCAAAAAAAAAGAGAAACGACTGCGCTTTCTCAAAAATTATTGGCTACAGGCACTTGAAGACGTTCCCAATATCGTTATCAATACCCCATTGGAAGATTCAAGAAGTTGCGGTATAGGAAACGTAGGGGTAAAAAACATCAAACCGGCTACACTTGCAAAAAGACTTTATGACGAATTTAAAATCTTTACCGTAGCAATTGATTACGCCAATGTTCAAGGGTGCAGAATCACTCCCAATGTTTTTACAACAAGGAAGGAGCTGGATACTTTTATACAAGCAATGAAATCAATTGCATTGGCATAAAAGCTAACTGAACCTTTATTTAAAGATTAAATTCACTATTTTCATCCCATGAAAAACATTCATTACTTTTTGATTTCATCGCTGCTTATTTGCATGAGTTGTGTTAAGAATACTGAAGTTGAAGAAAGCTGTATAGACGAAAGTTTAATTAATGAACAGGCAGCTTGTTATTTGATTTATGCTCCTGTCTGCGGGTGTAATGATGTTACCTACTCAAATGATTGTGTTGCACAAAATAACGGTGTGTTGAGCTTCACTGAAGGAGCTTGCGAAGAAACTAATTAAAAAATAACGATATGGAATGGTACATGAAAAACAGATGGTGGGTATGGTCAGTAACTGCAATTTATTTAGCCTATAGAATATTCACAAGTATCTATTATTCTTAAATGCAAGTATTGTCTAAAACTGACATTGACCAAAAATTAAATCAACAACCGCTTTGGAAATTGAAAGGAAAATATATTTTCCGGACATTTACTTTCGAAGAATTTATCCAAGCAATTGAATTCATTAATAAGGTTGCAGGGATTGCTGAGACGCAAAATCATCACCCTGAAATAAAAAACAATTACACATCAGTGCAGATTAAAATGACGACTCATGATGCCAATGGAATAACAAAAAAAGATTTCGCCTTGGCCTTAGCTATTGATCAAATTCAATTATAAAGCGGTAAGCTGAAGATTTCTCCAACGTACTTTAATACCACCACCGTCATGAATTTGAAGGGCAATTGCACCTTTCCCTTGACCTATTTGATGATCTTTGAGTGTTACCATTGGAGTTCCGTTTAACCAAGTATCTACCTGATCTCCTACCACTCGTATTTTCATCTGATTCCACTCTCCCATTTTCAAGGCTTTGTCTTTCTCTTTTTCAGGTTTTATCAACCAACCTCTTCCATACGACTCATAAATTCCACCCGTATCACTTCCTGGAGGAGCAACTTCAACTTGCCATCCACTAACTTTAGTGCCTTCGACGGTAGATCTAATAAAAACGCCGCTATTTCCATTAGCCTCTTGTTTAAATTCTAACGTCAGTTCAAAATCATCATAGTATTGTGTGGTTGATAAATATCCATAGGCTTTATCGGGTCCGCTTTCGCAAATCAATAAACCGTCTTCAACATACCATAACTCGGTTCCATGGATGTTCCATCCTTCTAGGTTTTCACCGTTAAATAAAGATTTTTGAGCCCAAAGGGATGCATTGAAAGACATCAGCATGCAAAGAAGAATACATTTTTTCATAAGTTCTATTTTGAAATATGAATATAGCC
Organism: Flavobacteriaceae bacterium; assembly: GCA_029248185.1. GTDB lineage: Bacteria > Bacteroidota > Bacteroidia > Flavobacteriales > Flavobacteriaceae > MS024-2A. The sequence goes on from JAQWJV010000021.1 coordinate 1,611, forward strand.
AATTTGAGTTGATGATAATCGTTTTTATTTTAAAAAAAAATTAAAGTTTAATACCTTGTAGAAAAAAAATAATGAAACATCATTTCCTAACCATATTCATTCTTCTTATAGACATTGCTTTTTCCCAAATTGACCCAACAAATATTGATATTGTCCGAGACTCATATGGAGTTCCTCATATTTTTGCCCCCACGGACGCAGAAGTTGCCTACGGACTTGCTTGGGCTCACGCTGAAGATGATTTCAAAACCATTCAACAAAGTTATCTAGCAGGAAACAACCAATTGTCAAAAAGTATTGGGAATGCAGGTTTGGGTGCCGATTTTATAGCACAATTCATCGGTTCTGAAACTTTGTATAATGAACGCTATGAAAATGAAATCGGCTCCGCCTACAAAAAAGTAATTGAAGGCTATAAACAAGGAATCAACCGTTATGCAGCCACTCATCCAGAAGAATTACTGGTTGAGGGTTTCTTTCCCATTACGACCAAGGAGATGATTCGATATGCACAACTTCAACTTTTTATTTCTTCCAAAGGAGATCAATGGGTACAACGCATTGTCAACAATGATTTAGACTATGATTTTAAAGCCGAGGAAACACCCAAAGGATCTAATACTTTTGCCTTTAATAGTACAAAAACCAAAGACGGAAGTACCTTTTTAGCCATCAATACACACCAACCTCTGGATGGGCCTGTTTCATGGTATGAAGCACATTTGTGTAGTGAGGAAGGCACTAATATCTTAGGAGCATTATTTGCAGGAAGTCCCAATATTTTAATTGGAACCAATGAAAATATAGCTTGGGCACATACGGTAAATCAACCTGACAAAACAGATGTTTTTGCTCTTGAAATGCACCCTAAAGATAAACTCAAGTATAGAGTTGATGAATCCTATTTAACACTTGAGCCTAAAAAAGCTAGGCTACAAGTTCGTGTTTTGGGGATCCCTTTGCACATTAAAAAAACATACTATCGTAGCATTTATGGACCCACTTTAAAAAATAAGTCTGGCTTTTATGCTGTTCGTACTCCTGCCCTTTTTGAAATTCGTGCATTAGAACAATGGTGGAGAATGAATAAGGCAAAGAACTTTACGGAATTTTATAATATATTAAAAATGAAGGCTTTACCAGGTTATAATATCGGATACGCTGACAAAAATGACACTATTTTTTACATTTCAAACGGACTCATTCCTAAAAGAGCTAAAGGATATAATTGGGCAGAAGTAGTTCCTGGAAATACAACCCAAACACTTTGGAAGGAAACCTATGCAATAGAGGAACTTCCTCAAGTCATCCAACCCCAGTCAGGGTATATATACAATGCAAACCACACCCCTTTTAGATCCAGTGACCAATCGGATAACCCTAAGGAAGAACTCTTTGATTCAGCCATGGGTTTTGAAACCTATGACAACAATCGATCAACACGGCTTAAAACGCTGATCGATCAATATGACAAGGTAGATTATGTTGATTTTAAAACAATAAAATACGATCATCAATATCCAAAACCATATGCCTTTAACTGGATGGATATAAATTATTTGGACCAATTAGATCCCAAAAGATATCCTGAAATAAAAAAACTAATCGAGCGATTACAGTCCTGGGATCGGAAGGCTGCCCCTAATTCTTTAGGAGCAGTTACTTTTGCTGTTTTATACGACCAGCTTCGCCCGTTTTATGCCATGCTACCACAACCCAAAATATTTCCCCCTGCAACACTGGTTCAAGCCCTCAGAAATACAAAATCATATCTCCTCAAACACTTTAACACCCTTGATGTTCGCCTCGGCGACTACCAAAAATTAGTGAGGGGGGATAAAGAACTTCCCATATTTGGCTTGCCTGATGTAATAACCGCCATGGCTGCCAGACCCTATAAAGAGGGAAAAGTTAAGGTGGTTAGCGGAGAATCTTATATTGAATTGGTTCGTTTTACTGAAAAGGGTCCCGAAATTGAGTCAATCATTTCATATGGAAGTTCAGATCATCCTGAATCAGAACATTTCAATGATCAAATGGAACTATATGCATCATTCAAAACGAAAAAGATGACCATGGACAAAGAAGTGATTTATCAAACAGCTAAAAAGATATATAATCCTCAGTAAGAAGAGAATACGCTCTAAATACGGATTGCCTTATTGTAAATGTTTTCATATTGATTCACCACTTTATCAATATTGAATATTTGGGCTTGCTTTTTCGCTTGATTTTTAAATTGCTTTAGTTTGGCTTCATCATTCAATAAGTGCAGTGCATTTTTTGCCATAGAATCAACATCACCAACCTCAGACAGAAAGCCTGAAAAACCCTGCTTATTGACTTCAGCTAATCCTCCTGCATTGGATGAAATCACAGGAACACCATTCGCCATCGCTTCAAGTGCCACTAAACCAAAACTTTCCATTGCTGAAGGCAATAGAAATAGGTCTGAATAACATAAAATCTTATCAATTTCATTGCTATTTCCTAAAAAAAGAACCTTTTCTTTCAGTCCATTCTTCTTAACGTAAGCCATTGCCTTGTCCTTTTCCGGCCCCTCTCCTACCATCAACAATCGACTAGATACATGGGGTGAGATTTGTTCGAAAATTGCGATGACATCTAAAACTCTTTTGAGGGGACGAAAATTACTTATGTGGGTAATGATTTTATCTTCTTTTGGCGCGAGAAGACTTCGTTCACATGGCTTTTCTTTTTCCTCTAGTTTTAGTGCATCGATAAAATTAGGAATCACCTTAATTTCTGTTTTAATATCAAATAAACGCAAGGTATCCTGCTTTAAACTCTCAGAAACAGCGGTAACGCAATCTGAATGATTGATACTAAAAGTGACTGCAGTTCGATAAAAAGGGTGACTACCTACCAAGGTGATATCCGTTCCGTGTAAAGTCGTAACAATAGGGATCGATATTCCCTCATCCAACAACATTTTCTTTGCCATATAAGCCGCATAGGCATGGGGAATAGCATAATGTACATGTAAAACATCAATCTTATGCGCTTTAACAACATCAACTAAACGACTTGAAAGTGCTAGCTCATAGGGTTGGTATTTAAACAAAGGGTAATCAGGAACATTGACTTCGTGAAAATAAAGATTGGGGGTATTGATTATGTCGAGTCGAACGGGTTGATGATAAGTCACAAAATGGACATTATGTCCCAATTTAGAAAGGGCAATTCCCAATTCAGTTGCTACTACTCCACTCCCTCCGAAGGTTGGATAACATACGATCGCTATATTCAAAAGCTAATTTTTTTAATTGATTAAAGCCTTGTAAACCAGGGCTTGCATTCGGGTTCTTACATTATTTTTACTAAAAGTAAAATCATCATTCGGGTAGGTTCTATTCGCTAAAATAATAAATATTATTTCTTTTTCAGGATCTGCCCATGCATAGCTTCCCGTGTAGCCTGAATGACCAAAACTTAGTTTTGAGACACAACCACAAGTAGCACCATTGATTCCCTCTAACTGTGGCTTATCAAAACCGATCCCCCGACGATTTCCTTCATCACAATAATGACAGGTATTGAACAAAGAAATGGTCTCAGGATTGATCAATTGAATACCATTGAAATATCCACCTTGTAAATACATCTGCATCAAAGAGGCCACTTCATAAGCATTCCCAAATAAACCAGCATGACCTCCAACTCCGTTTTGCATCGCAGCCCCCATATCATGAACATAGCCATCTAAATCACTATGTCTAAAATAAGTATCGATTTCACTGGAAACAATTTGAGAAGCCTCAAAACGATCTAATGGTTTGAAACCTATTTTTTTTAATCCCAAAGGGTCAAACACAGTCTGCTTTACCAACTGATCGTAGGGAATTCCAGACTTGTTTTCAAAATACTTTTTTAAAAGATAATAAGGTAAATCCGAATACTTGTACTGCAAAGAATCAATCAATTCACTTTCCCGAATTTGAGTGTACATTTCTTCTTCAAAATCAGAAGCTAAAAATAAATTTTTCGCTACGGGGAGATTAAACTCTTTTGAAGCTTCCTTTCGATACATTGTTTTTTTGGGATACCCCTTTCTATTTAGCGTTTCTTTATAAAAAGGAATCCAAGGCCAAAGGCGGGCATAATGAGACAACATTTGTTTTAAACTCAAATCAGACTTATTACTTCCACTCCAATCAGGTAATAGCTCAGCGACGGTGGTGGATAATGAAAGTTTTCCTTCATCAAAAGCTTGCATTACTAATGGTAGGGTTCCCAGTATTTTGGTTAAAGAAGCTAGATCATATAAATCTGAATCCCTAACCACTTGTTTTCTTTCATACGTATGAAAGCCATAATTTTTCTGATATACAATCTTACCTTTTCGAGCAACTAATAACTGCATTCCTGGAGTCATCATAGAATCAATTGCCACTTGGGCTAAAGTGTCAAGGGCCTTTAGCTTGGATTCACTAAATCCAAGTGAATGGGGTGCCGCATAACCCAAACGAACTCCTCCTTTAAGATCAATTCCCGACCCCTCTTTGAACGAGGGAGAAACATCTACAGGCAGTCTCCCCGACAGGGGTTGTGCTCCAAAAATCGCATCTACGCTGAGTTCTTGTGCTTCATCACTGTTTTGATAACTCATCAGTATTGCATCAATACCTTGAATATTTTCAAGTGGCATTAAAGCATAAGGTTTTACAAAAAGATCAAGTATAAGTGTCTTATTTTTTGCAAGACTCTTTATAATTTGTAGTTCTTCTTTATTAAAATTAGACGCTTTCCATGGGGTTGCATTGGATCTATGAAAACTAACAAGAAGTGTGTCATGTGCTTTTGTTTTTTCTATAGCATTTAGAGCTGTTACTTCATGAATTAGTTCTATCGAAGTATACTTTTGCAGTTGCTTTTGAAACGCATCCGAGGAATCATCCCCTAAAGCAATATGAGCCCATGATCTTTTCGGGTTAAGAGGAAGGAGAGCCTTTTCGTTTCTGAGTAAAGTAATTGCTTTTCTAAAGGCTTCACTGTAAAGTCGCTGATCTTCTACTCTATTCAAGTCTTCATATAGATTTTCAATTTCAACGGGCTTATACTGATTCAATCCCACTTTATATTTTGCTCTTAAAATCTTTTTCACAGAATGGGCCAGACGCTCTTCGGTTATTTCACCTTTGAGATAAGCACGTTTTATCGCACTGATCCCATTTGGAATATCCTTTGAAATCAGAAGTAGGTCATTTCCCGCCAAAAAAGCAGCTAAATCAATATTACCCACTTGGGTATATTCAGAAACCCCATTCATGTTGAGTGCATCCGTAACGATTAAACCCTTAAATCCTAAATCGCGTTTTAATAAACCTTGAATCACATCCTTTGATAAGGAGGTTGGTAAGCCTTTTTTTGTAATACTGGGTACATTCAAATGGGCAACCATTACAGAGGACAATCCATTGTCGATCAGCATTTTGTATGGAGACAGTTCTACCTGATTAATTCGGTCAGCAGAAAAATTCACTGAAGGTAGGGTCTTGTGTGAATCCTGTGCTGTATCGCCATGTCCGGGGAAGTGCTTGCCCGAAGTCAAAATACCCGCATCGTGATGTCCCTGCATAATCGCGAGAGCCTGACGCGAAACCCTTTCTTTTGAAGAACCATAAGATCTATTTCCTATAATAGGATTGTTAGCATTGGTATTAATATCCAAAACAGGGCTAAAACTGTAATGAATTCCCAGACGTTTTTCTTGTTCCCCCATGCGTTTTCCAATAGCACGCAGTATGAGTGTATCTTTAATCGCACCCAATGTCATTGGCCAGGGAAAGGGCTTCACAGAATCCAATCGCATCGCAACCCCCCATTCTGCATCCATTGCAATAAGTAAGGGTGTTTTAGAGTGTGTTTGAAAACTATTAAGCCATTGTGACTGTTTTACCGGCCCTCCTAATGAAAAAACAAGACCCCCAATCTTGTGATTTTGAATCAAATCTAATGTCTGCTTATAATGAGCGCTATCACGTTCAGTAAAAACCATGGGCATAAATAATTGCCCGATTTTTTCTTCCAAGCTCAGTGCTGTGTATTGGCTATCAACCCATTTTTTTTGATTGGCTATTTGCTCGGGTGTCACTGCTAGTGGATCAACTTCTTGTCCAAAAGAGAGCGAGGTAAAAAAGGAAAAAATAAAAAAGATTATTTTTTGTAATGACTTCATAGAAATGAATTTGATACTAATTTAAACAAGCTTCTAAATCGAAGTTCAGCTCATAAAACGGCTGTGCCAACTCTGTGCTGCAGGTACTTCCCAAAATTTTAAAAAATCCCCCTTGTTGTCAACTAAATTATTAAAAACGATGGTTTCCTTGGTTACAGCTTTTGACTTTGCCATTTTACGAAACTCATTTAATTGTTTATGTACAAAATATGCTCCCTGCTTAAAGGTCACATTCATTTTATCCAACAAGACTATGTCAAACTGTTTTTCCAAGTCTTGAATAAAGCGAACAGAACTATCAATGGAACATCCGCTTGCTTGAGCGGTTTCTTGGTTAATTCCAATTACAATAAAACGATCGTGTGGTAAAACAAACCCTGCTTCTAAAGACTGACTATGAGCAGTCCATTGAGCCAGAAAACTTGAAAGTGCTTCATTTATTTGTGAAATTTCCTCGGCTCGAAAAGGGCGATCAGAAGGATAAATCCATATCCTGGCTTCATCGGGCAATTGATTAAAAGGGACTAGCATTTATTTATAAATCATTAGCGTTAGCGATCAGTTCAGCAATATCCATTACTTCCACTTTTCCTTCTTGCTCTTTATTTTTAATTCCATCGGTCATCATGGTATTACAAAAAGGACAAGCAGCTGCAACAATATCGGGTTGTACTTCTAGCGCCTGTTCGGTGCGTTCAATATTTACTTCTTTATCTCCATCTTCTGCATCTTTAAACATCTGAGCTCCTCCTGCACCACAACACAGGCCTTTGGATTTACACGACTTCATCTCAACTAATTCAGCGTCTAATTTTTGGATTAATGCTCTAGGAGCTTCATACACTTGATTGGCGCGTCCCAAATAACACGGATCGTGATAAGTGATTCGCTTCCCTTTATACTTTCCGCCTTGAATTGTGAGTTTGTCTTCCTTCAATAATTGTTTTATTAACTGAGTATGATGGATAACTTCATATTTTCCACCTAACTCTGGATATTCGTTCTTTAATGTATTGAAACAATGGGGACAAGTAGTCACTATTTTTGTTACTTCATACGCATCGAGTTTTGCAATATTCTGAAGTGCCTGCATCTGAAACAAAAACTCATTCCCGGCGCGTTTTGCAGGATCTCCAGAACAACTTTCCTCTGTTCCAAGGACAGCAAAAGAAATCTCAGTTTGATTCAATAATTTCACAAATGCTTTTGTGATTTTTTTTGCTCTATCATCAAAACTACCTGCACAGCCCACCCAAAAAACAATTTCTGCTTTTCTTCCTTCCGATTGAAGTTGCGATAAAGTAGGTACATTTAACATGGATGTTTATGCTTTAGACTGTCCATCATCAAACACCTCGATAGTCATCTCCTTTTCGATAAGGTCAGTAAACTTTCCGTTATAACGCGTTGCTTTGACCAAATGATTATCAATCCAATGATAGTTTCCTCCGCGAGGTTTACCCATTAATAAACTATGGTATTTGAATCCATTTTCTTTTAACCATTTCTCTGTCACTCCACGATGAGATTCCACTCTAGAGGTGAAAAAACAAATCAAATGTCCCTCTTCAAACCACTTATTCAGAGTTTCCAGTGCATCTGGATAGACTTCGGCTGTAGCCATACGTTCTGGTTCTTCATTAGGAATATCGTCACAGATAGTTCCATCTATGTCGATCAAATAATTTTTTATTCCCTCAGGAAGAACAGGACTCACTACTTCGCCTGCTTCTACTTTTTGATGTAAATAATTTTCTGCTTCTTCTCGTTGCATTGTTAATTGGTTTTAATTATTCGTTTGCCCATTGCAAACGATCTTGATTACTAAAAGGCCATGGGGCACCGTTATTTTCGATATTCCCCATCATTGAATTGAGTTCTGCTGGAGCGGCAGATTGTTCCATCACCAAATATTGACGCATATCCATAATGATGGATAGCGGGTCAATTTCAATGGGACAGCTATCAACACATGCATTACAGGAGGTACAGGCCCATAATTCTTCTGGTGTGATGTAGTCGTTTAAAAGTTGCTTTTGATCGTTTTTAAAAACACCCTTGTTTTTATTTAAATTTTTTCCCACTTCCTCAAGACGATCTCGGGTATTCATCATGATTTTTCTTGGTGAGAGTTTTTTTCCTGTCATATTTGCTGGACAAACACTACTACATCGACCACATTCAGTACAACTGTAGGCATTCATTAACTGAACCCAGTTTAAATCAAAAACATCACTGGCACCAAACTTTTCAGGAGGAGCAACCTCTCCTTCAGGAACTGAAAAGCTGGGGTCCATCATCATTTGAACCTCATTTTTTATGTTTAGATCTACAGCAAATCTACCCTTTGGATTTAAATTTGCGAAATAGGTATTGGGAAACGCAAGTAAAATATGTAAATGCTTGGAATAATATAAATAATTTAAGAAAATGAAAATTCCTATGATGTGCATCCACCAAAAACTGCGCTCCATCACAAGAAGGCTATCGACAGAAAGTCCATCAAACAGTGGGATTAAAAATTGTGATATTGGAAAACTTCCTGCACTAATGTAATGCTCGGGATCTAATTCTTGTAAAAGACTATCTGTAGCATTCATTGAAAGAAACAAAAGCATCAAAACCACTTCAAAATAGAGGATCATATTTCCGTCTAACTGGGGCCAACCCTTCATCTCATCTTTCCAAAAACGTTTTATCTTGATTATATTTCTTCGAGTCCAGAAGAAAATCACAGCAACTAAAACTAAAAAAGCCAATACTTCAAAAGTTGCAATGAGAATGTCATATAAACTGCCGAGTAAGGGAGCAAAAATCCGATGTTTACCCGTGAGGCCATCAAGAACAATCTCCAAAACCTCTATATTGATCAATATAAAACCAATATAGACAATGACATGCAAAAAACCTGCTATGGGTCGGCTTACCATTTTAGACTGTCCCAAGGCAACTAAGATCATGTTTTTCCAGCGTAAGCCGCTCTGATCAGATCGATCTAGTGATTTTCCTTGAGAAATATTCCTACGTATTCGTTTAATATTCCTCGCAAAAATCCCAATACTTAGTGAGAGTAAGGTGAGAAAAATAAGATTAGGAATATAATTCATGCTTTATTTTTTCTCGTTGCTTTTATCTTTTCTTCCGAACAGAGAAAAATGAACATATTTTTTGGGGTGGTCTTTTAAATCCGTTAACAAAGCTTCAAGGGCCTCTGAGGAATGCAGTAATTCTGTATACAACGCATCATCATTTAAGAGTTTACCTGCAGATCCGTTACCTTCTTCTAAATTGGATAAGATAGATTTTAGCTGTTCTGAAGCCACTTCCATGTTTTTCATAGTAACTCCAAACTCTATTTTTGATAGTGAATCCGTTAGTTGAGATAAATTTTTTGAAGTAGATTCAACATGACCCATGGTTGAATTGAAAACCTTCTCATTGGCATTAACAATTCGACTCATACTCTTAGATAAGTTGTTGATATTGGAAATACTCTCTGTTAAACCATTTAAGGCTAGCTTTAAATTATTTTGTGACTCGTAATTTAAAACATTACTAACTCCAGCAAAAAGTGAATCTGCAGAGGTGAGTAGTCCCTCAATTTTATCTTGTAAAGGAGCAATTTGTTGATTGACGAGTTCTGTTAAACCGGGCTTGATCTCAGAGGGTAGAATATCGCCGTCCTTGATTGCTGTAGCAGAATCATATTGAGGTATAATCGCAATGGCTTTACCGCCTATCAGTCCTGCCTCATACAATTGAGCAACACTTTGATTTGAAAAACTCAGGTCATTTCTTACATTAAAGCTTACTAGAATGTTTTGATAATTTTCATCAAAATCAATATTCTTTACTTTACCCACTGAAAAACCATTAATAGTAACTTTAGCTCCAACTACTAGACCCTCCACATCCTCATAAGCTGCATAAAGTACTTTGTCATTATCAAAAATGGAAGTTCCTTTCAGGTAACTAAAGCCAAAAATAAAGGTTCCTAAACAGCCTAGAATAAGAATGGCCGTTTTTACTTCGCGTGATAAATTCAAAATTTTGTGTTTTAGATCCTATAGCAAAATTAAGAATAATTTTCAGACCCACCTCATTTTAAAAGGCGTAGTGCCTCACTAATTGTTATCTTTTTATCCCCATTAAAAGCAACAATAAAAGAACTCTTAAATCCTTTAGATTTAGCTACTTTCAGGTCCTTTTGTGCCTGCTCGTAATTAGCACTTTGTTGATAAAAATAACGATATACAGCACCACTCTTTTGTTTGGTAAGGGAAGTCAAACCTTTAAAATTATAAGGCTTAAGATCAATATTTTTTTTACTTGCGGCAATTTGAATTTTAAATGTCAAATTTGATTGCTTCGCTTGGACTTCTACATCCGACTGATCTGTGTAAGAAACTTGTTTGCCAACACCTGCTTCCCGTTGACTTTTATAATCTATTATGGCTTTAGCAACCGCATTGGCCATATTCGTTTGTCCCTTTGATGAATTCAAGTAGGCACCCTCGGAGGAATTTGTCAGAAATCCTGTCTCCACAAGTACACTGGGCATATAAGTATATTTTAACACAACAAAACCCGCTTGTTTAACTGTTCTATCCTTTCGATTTAAATTATTTACAAAGCTTTTTTGAATTGAACTAGCTGCCTCAATACTTTGATCTAAGTAGGTTTCTTGCATCAAAATTAAACTAATGACTGATTCTGGATCGTTTGGATTAAAACCATCGTAATTTTGCTCATAATTATCTTCCAAGAAAATCACTGCATTTTCTTTTTGAGCCACTTGAAAGTTTCGTTCATTAGCGTGCAAACCAAGAACAAAAGTACCGGCACCAAAAGCTTTTGAAGAAGTGAAAGCATCACAATGCACTGATATAAAAAGGTCTGCGTCAGCTTTATTGGCAATATTGGCCCGTTGGATTAACTCAACAAAAACGTCGGTTTTACGAGTATAAATCACCTTTATCCCTGGAGTTTTTTCCAGTTTTTTTCCGATTTTAAGTACGATATTTAAAGCGATTTTTTTCTCCAAATAACCATTCCCCCTGTTTCCTGAGTCATGCCCCCCGTGGCCAGCATCTAGGACCACAACAAAGGGTTTCGATTCTTTAAATTGTGAAAAACTAAGGGTGGGGCTTAGCAAGAAAAAAATCAATAGACCAAAGAATCCAATGAGTCGAAATGATTTGTTCTTTTTGAACCGATAAGAATAAGCTAAAAAATCCTGATGCATCCTTAAAATTATCATTAATTTTGGTCGTTTAAACCAAGTAGAACAAATTTAGGGTTTATCGCTTTGCAATCAAAGTTTTATCATATAGCTTATTTAATCTTTTTCATAGGAGGGCTTTTACTATCTGCTCAAGAAGTAACTCCAAAAGTAGAAGATCAAGTCCTATTGGATAGTATAAATACGCCTACTAAAAAACCCCTTCTTCTTGCAAAAGTAAAATACACTGCGAAAGACTGTGTTCGTATCAACCGAAAAGAGAATAAACTGATTCTCTTTAACGAAGCAGAACTTTATTATCAAGACATCGAGTTACGCGCTGGGATTATTATTTTAGACTATGAGACGAATGAGGTGAATGCGGGGCGTATTGAAATTGATTCCGTCTTAGTACAATATCCCTTTTTTAAACAAGGAAGCAATGAAGTGAACCCTGACTCCATTCGATTTAATTTTGACTCCCAAAAAGCACTTATTTGGAATTCAAAATCAGGACAAAATGGAATGGACATATATGCTGCATTAACCAAAAAAGAAAATGATTCTGTTTATTATATTAAAGACGCTAGGGTCAGTACTGCCGGAAAGCTCGTAGGAGGTGATGATGAAGAAGGAATTGATTATTATTTTAAAGTCAGAAAAGGAAAAATCATTCCTGGTGGAAAAATCATTACGGGTCCAACAAATATGTTTATTGCCAATGTCCCAACACCAGTGGGGGTTCCATTTGCTTATTTTCCATCTTCTCAAACTAAAGAATCAGGATTTATCATACCCTCAATAGGAGAAAGTAACCTCAGGGGGTACTATATACAAAATGGAGGCTATTATTTGGCCTTATCAGAATACTTTGATTTTACTGCAATTGCAGATTATTATACCAACGGGAGTTATGGATTTAGAGGGGATTCTCAATACAATAAAAGATATAAGTTTAGAGGAAAATTCAGTTTTCGCTATGAAAACTTAATTAACGAAGCTCGTGGACTTCCTGATTATTCAAAATCAACCGTCTTTAATGTACAGTGGTCTCATTCAAAAGATAGGAAGTCAAGTCCCAATTCAACTTTCTCTGCCTCCGTTAACTTTGGAAGTAGTGATTATTATCGACAATCTGTGAATCAATTGAATTCACCAAACTTCTTAAATAATAATTTAAGTTCGTCCATCTCCTATTCTAAGTCCTTTCCGGCCTATCCAAGAGTCAATGTTTCTATAACTACCGCTATGTCACAAAACTCCGCTTCAAAGTCTGTGAATTTGACCTTACCCACTTTTCAGGCTTCCATGGAACGGATCTATCCTTTTGCGCCTAAAGTAGGAGCAAAAAAAGGATTCTTTCAAAATATTAACTTTCAATATTCAAGTCGAGCGGAAAACAGAATCGTAACAACCGAGGACGCTCTTTTTGGTCCTGAGATGTTTAAGAATGCCAAGACGGGTATGAAACATTCAATCCCTTTGAGCACCAACTTTAAATTATTCAAATATTTAAGCTTTTCTACTAGCGCTAATTATGAGGAAGTCTGGACTCAAAATACAGTAAAAATCAATGACTATTCTCCCGAGACGCAATCGGCGGTAAAAGACACAATAAATAAAATAGGAGCATTTAGACAGTACAGTCTCAGCGCCTCTCTAGGAACTACGATTTATGGAACTGTAAATTTCGGTGAAGGCAAAAAAATAGAATCAATTAGACACACAATAAGACCTTCAATTAGTTATTCCAATCGACCTAGCTTTGAACAATATTATGATACCTATATCGTCGATGCTGAAGGAAACTCGGCCGAATACACACGCTATCAAAACAGTTTGTTTGGAGTGCCTGGAAGGTCTCTATCGAATAATATGGGGATTAGTTTAGGAAATAACTTTGAAGCTAAAGTAAAAGACAAAGATTCAACAGCCACGGGACCCAAAAAGATTGTGCTTTTAAATAATTTTAATATTTCAACTTCTCATAATTTTGCTGCTGACTCTCTTAGATGGAGTCCCTTAAGAATGAGTACAGGATTATCTTTATTTAATAAAAAGATGAGTATTAACATGGGAGGAACTTTTGACCCCTATGCCTTGAATGAAAACAATACTCGAGTAAACACCTACAATATTGCTTCAGGAGGCGGGCTTCTGAGATTGACCAGTGCCAATGTAAATTTAAACTATTCTTTTTCCAGTTCTCAATTTGAAAATCCCGAAAAAGAAGAAGATCGAAACCAAATAGAGTCTGCCTCAAGCGGAGGGAGAGATGACGATTTATTTGGGCGAGCAGAAGATTTTACAGACCGAAGGATGAATGAAGATAACGGTAAACCCGCTCCACAATATCCAAGTTATCGTAGTAAAATTCCATGGAATTTAAAATTAGCTTATTCTTTAACCTACAACAACTCAAGAAATCAGCGAGATTTCACAAATAATTCTTTAATGTTTTCTGGGAATGTTGATTTAACTCCAATGTGGAAAGTGGGAGTTTCTTCTGGTTATGATTTTAAGGGAGAGGGTTTTACTTATACCCAATTACGCTTTGATCGAGATCTGAAAAGTTGGAAATTAAACTTTAGCTGGGTTCCCTTTAGCGACCGTGCTTCATGGAACTTTTTTATTGGAATCAAATCAGGTCTTTTGAGTGATATTAAATACGAAAAGCAAAGCGAACCCAATCTTAGGTAATTATTTTATTACCTTTAACAAAAGCACTTTCTAATGAAAAAAAAAATCATAACAACCCTCAATGCTCCTGCCCCTCTGGGTCCTTATAATCAAGCTGTAAAATCAGGAAACACGCTCTACATCTCAGGACAAATTCCCTTGATTCCAGAAACTATGGAGCTTTTTAGTGGAACAATCAAGGAGGAAACCGAATTGGTTATGAATCACCTCAATGCAATTTTAGAAGCCGCAGACATGAAATTTGAGCATGTTGTTAAGACCTCAATATTTATCGATGACATGGATAATTTTGGAAAAATAAATGATGTTTATGGCCGATTTTTTAATAATGATACTGCTCCAGCTCGAGAAACGGTTGCCGTAAAAACATTACCGAAAAATGTGCGCATTGAAATTTCAATGATAGCCGTAAAATAAAATCAAGCCCCAGTGTCCAAAAGTACCTTGTGATATTTCACTAGTTCGTCTATGGGACGTTGTACTATTCTTCCCATCGTTAAGCCTTCAAGCTTTAATGCTACTTTAATCTCGTCTTTGAGAAAATGAGAAATCGACCCGATGAAATGTATGGGAAGCTCTCTTGCGTTGTCAAATTGAAGTATCTGATGGTCAATGAAACGTTTTAAACCTTTCGCAATAATATCTTGAAAAAGAGGAATATCTTTATGTTTTATTAAAAATCTTGAAAAAGTAGCTAGATACGTGTTTGGATTTTCCCTTCTGTAAATATTTTCTTTTACAGTGTCTGGAGATAAATCATATTCATTTTCAAACTCAAGTGCCAATTTTTTTGGCATTGTGTTAAAGTAATAACTTCGAATCAATTGCTTCCCAAAAAAATTACCACTGGCTTCGTCCATTAATATATAGCCTAAAGAAGTAACACGCTGTTCAATATCTACCCCATCATAATAGGTGCAATTTGACCCTGTTCCCAAGATACAAACAATCGCTTCTTCCCCCGGAAGGACGGTAGCATATACTGCAGCATAGGTATCTTCTTTGATCGTAATTTCACTATTAACAAAAATTTCATCAAACACCTTCTTGATGCGTTGTTGTGGTGAATCAACACCACAACCTGCACCATAAAAATATAAATGAGTTACTGCTTTTCTATTTTGATACAAATCAAAATTATTAATGATTCGTTCCTTTAAAATTGCACTTGAAAGTACCTGGGGATTCAAACCTAAGGTTTGTGTTGCAAATAAAGTTTCACCAGAAGCATCCACGGCAATCCAGTCAGTTTTTGTAGAACCGCTATCAACTACTAAAATCATTAGTATTTCTTAAAGATTATTAATATGCTTTGCTAAATCGATAAGTTTATTTGAATAACCACATTCGTTATCATACCAAGAGATTATTTTAAAAAAACGTGAGTTTAATTCCATTCCTGCTCCTGCATCAAATATTGAAGTACGAGCATCACCAACGAAATCCTGAGAAACCACAGGTTCATCACAATAACCTAAAATGTTTTTCATTTGGTTATCAGCAGCATACTGCATTACTGTTTTAATTTCCTCGTAAGAGGTTTCCTTTTTTAATTTCACTGTTAAATCAACAACAGAAACGTTAGCTGTAGGAACTCTGAATGCCATTCCTGTGAGTTTTCCAACCAGCGCAGGAATTACTTTAGTTACGGCTTTGGCAGCACCTGTTGAGGCGGGCATAATATTAATTAAAGAACTTCTTCCTCCTCTAAAATCTTTTCGTGAAGGTCCATCCACAGTAAATTGAGTTGCAGTCGTTGCATGAACTGTAGTCATTAAACCTTCTTCAATTTCAAAGTGATCATTGAGCACTTTTGCAATAGGAGCCAAACAGTTTGTGGTACAAGAAGCATTTGAAACAATTTTGTCTGAACTGCTTGCATCTGCATGATTTACACCCATTACAAACATAGGTGCATCTGCTGAGGGCGCAGATATAACTACTTTTTTAGCCCCTCCGTTAATGTGGGCTTGGGCTGAATCCAATGTGGTAAAAATACCCGTACATTCGGCAACTACATCTGTATCTAAAGTTCCCCAACCAATTGCAGCAGGATCCCGTTCAGCAGAAATTCGAACCGCATGCCCGTCAACCACAAGATTACTTCCGTCAACTTCAATGGTTCCATCATAAGTACCATGAACTGAGTCATATTTCAATAAGTAAGCTAAATGATCGATATCTAATAAATCATTAATCCCTACTACAGTCACATCTTCTTGTTTCATTGCAGAACGAAAAACTAATCTCCCAATTCTTCCAAAACCATTGATTCCAATTCTAATTGCCATTTTTATTTATTTAAGTTTAAATTATTACACTGTGAGTATATCTGATACTCTGATTAAATCCTTATTAATTTTTGATTTTCCTTTAATTGCTTGTGAAAGTGGAGTTAAAATCATTTTTGAGTCATCTACACCCACCATTACATTTGACTTGCCATTCATGATTGATTCCACTGCATGAACCCCCATTCTTGAAGCCAAAACACGATCAAAACAGCTAGGGCTTCCTCCGCGTTGCATGTGCCCTAATACAGAAACTCTCACTTCGTAATAAGGCAAATTCTTTTCTATATATTCAGCAATTTCAAAAACATTTTTGCCGGTCTTGTCACCCTCTGCAACAACTACAATACTAGAGGATTTTCCTGATTTCTCACTTCGTTTGAGCGAATCCAATAAGCGATCTAATCCCATATTTTCTTCGGGAATTAAAATTTCCTCTGCACCCGCACCGATACCTGTATTTAAAGCAATATGTCCCGCATCTCTTCCCATTACTTCTACAAAAAAGAGTCGATTATGAGAAATAGCCGTATCCCGTATTTTATCAATAGCATCAATAACGGTGTTTAAGGCGGTATCATATCCAATGGTATGGGTGGTTCCATAAATATCATTATCGATAGTACCTGGAATACCAATGACAGGAATATTAAATTCAGATTGGAAAATCATGGCTCCTGTAAACGAACCATCTCCTCCTATCACGATAAGACCATCAATATTGTTTTTCTGGATGGTTTCAAAAGCTTTTTTTCGTCCTTCAGGGGTTCTAAATTCTAAACATCTCGCAGACTTTAAAACAGTTCCGCCTTTGTTTATGATGTTGTTTACGCCTCGGGCATTTAATTGTTTGGTATTGTTTGAAATCAAACCTTGATAGCCTTGGTATACAGCAACACATTCTATTGAAAAAAAAGCTGCAGACCTAACAACAGCTCGAACGGCTGCGTTCATCCCCGGAGCATCACCCCCTGAGGTTAAAACTCCTATGCGTTTTATTGTTGAATTCATTTATTTAGTTTCGCTGCAAATTTAATCAATATATTAAAATCAGTGTCATAGGTTTTAAAATTTTATAAAACAATACAATTATATTATGGGTTTTTATTTATGAACTGAACCACTTCTTTGTTTTGATTTTGTTCAGTTGCTGAAGTTTCGTCTTCTTTAAAGGCTGAATTATTAGTGGAAATTTTATTAATCAATTCTTTAAACGTATCAAAATCAACATTATAAGAGAGTCCAACCCCTTGCGTATAACCCAACTCATCTCCTATATATCGAAATTCATTTTCTTTATTAAAAATTTTCGCTCGTAATGACCCCTCCTCATTGAGGACAAAATCGATTTGAACATTTCCTACAATTAAGGTTTGCTCTACCCCACCTACAGGTACCCCAATCTTTCCATTCAGTAAAATTCGATCGCTTATTTTAGTTGAAAGAGTGAATCCCAAACGATCTTCTGTGGCGATATCCAACAAAGCACTTTTATCCCCTTGTAAATAATCAATACCAACTTTCAATTTATCATTTTCCTCACCAATTAAATCACTAAAAACATCGGATGCCTTTTGATATAAATTATTTGTAATTCCTTGCATAGAAACACTTACCTCATTGATAAAAATTCCTTGAGACAAAAGAGAAATCGCCTGAAGTTGACTTCTTTGTGGATCCGATAAACGATAATTAATCTCTGAAGCAACCGTCCCACTTGTGTTGGGGAAATCGATTTCAAAAATAGGGTCATCCGGTTTCAATAGGTTTCCCTGAAGTCGAATCAGAACTTCAGTAGGTATTTTTTTATTAAAATTTGGATTATCGAGAAGTAAAGCGGGATTGGCTCCCCCCGGAACATCATAAACCGTTTCTAAATCCATTTGAGCCTCAAGAGGGTTTCCTTCCCAAACTATTGTTCCGCCGGGTTTGACATTGAATTTTTTATCAATAACTCCAAGATTCTTGAAATTATAAATCCCTTCATAGGTAATGAAATCTCCCCACATATTAAATTTCCCATTCGTATTGATCTCCATAAATAGATTCCCTGCTCCTTTCCCACTCAGATAACTTCCAGTTTCTTGGTCAATCACAATTTCAATTTCTGCCTCATTGGTCACGTCCAACTCAAAATTTAACTCCAATCCTCTAATTTCATCAATTTGTGTTATTGGATTACTTGCTGTAAATTGATTTTGGCTGTTTTTATCAATGAAACTGATAAAAGAAGTATCAGACAAACCATAATCTTCAGCCCAAGGTATTTTGATTGATGTATCCGTATCTGTTTTCCCTTCTACACTTATTTTCATGTCTTTGGTAGGCCCCTCCAAACGCACTTCACCTTCTAGGTAGCCCTGACCAAAAAATAAGGATTCTGGATTTTGAACGGTATTTAAAAGCAGCATTCGATTAGACCCAATTCGCAAATTGGTATTCCAATCTTTAAAATTGGTATGCGAAAATGTTCCATCCAAAACCGCGGTCGTTGCTTGATCAATGTCCTTCATTTGAGCATTCTTAAAGGCAAAAACCTGATCGTAAAGTTGAACCTCAGTTTGCTCAACAGTATAACCTACATTTAAATAAGGAACCCGAAATCCTCCTTGATTTAAAGTCAATGAACCATTGTGTTTTAAATCATCAAGTGGGCCTACAATATTTACAAAACCCTTAACAACTCCATTAAATTGATTGATAGCTTCTTTGCCCAGTGGAGATAAAAAGGATAAGTCTAAGGAGTTTAAAGTTAAGTCATAGTTTAATTTGGGATTTTCTAAACCATCCCAAATTCCAACTACTGAAAGTGAATTTTGATTCTTATTTACCAAATTTAGATCCGCGTAGTAAATATTTTTTTTGGTATCTCCATTTGAACTTATTTTAAAATCACCCAAATCTTGTTGGTTGATGATCATGTCTTTTACTTCACCTACTAAATTCATTTTATTATTCGAATCAGAACGCTCAATGGATCCTGACACTGTTGCTTCCCCCTCCAATTGAAAAACTGGATTTTCAGGAAGAATATGCGCAAGGAGAACATCCCTTACTTTGATATCAAACTTGAATTCATCTGCATTTTTATGGCTCCCCGAAAGAAAAATACTTTGCCTACCCGATACGGCATTCAATTCAGTAATTTTGACTGTTTTATTAGTGGGGGAATACGTGATTTTCTGATTTGAGGTGTCTGTAGGATTGATAGTCCATGTATCACTTCCCATAGGTAAAATAGATTTTTTAAATCCAATGTGGGAGACTCCATTCTTCTCTCGGGTGTGATAAAAGTTAACATCAAATGGTGTCTCTATATTTTTCTCTCCTAAAAATTCTGATCTAAAATAAAGTGTGTCTTTGAGCTGAGTACTGATCATATTAAACTCTTTGCCTGTATAATACTTATGCTTAAAATCCCCCACGCTAACAAATGAATTATACAACGGATTCTTAGTGTCTAATTGAAAATGAATATTTTGCAACTCCAAGTCATTCCATCTTAATATTGGTGCATCGAGTGTAACCTCAGACCGCATAAAATCAGAAGCAAGTCTTCCCTTTAAAAAAATATTTTCAGAAATTGACATGGAGGGATACAGTGCGTCCAACAACTTTTCATAAATTTTTAATTTAAAACTTAAATACTGCCCTTCCGAAGTTGTTTTTTGTGGCAAAAAAGGATAGACTTGATGTAAGGCATTCTGAAATAACTTTTGAAGTTCCGACATTTTAAAAACTCCTTTTGCACTTCCTGAGATACAGTCAGAATTCGATATTACTAATTCGGTTTCCATTCCAGACAATTTCTTTTTAATAGAAATAGGATTCAAAAAAACAGTTTGTGAAGCATTGGTAATACTGGCTGAAGAAATCTTTAATTCACCAACTAAATCATCCCAGTTAAATCCTTTAAAATTGGATATTGTTACTCCAGAAAAAATCTTTTTACTGGAGTCAACCTGAAGTCCCAAGGAGTTTAAATCCATCGCTTTTATATTAGCAACAAGGGTGTATTTCGGCAATTCGTCTGTGAAATCAAATAAAATGTCACTTTTTAATTTAATGGGTTTTGATTCGATACTTAAGGTATTTCGCAATTGATTATCCTTAAAACGTCCTTCAAAATTTATGTCGTCTAGTAAAATTTTAGTGGAACTTAAATGGGTATTTATTGCTTTCCATTTTAAATCCATTGGATCTGAAATTGGAACAGTCCCATTCAATTTTAATTCAGAAAATAATCTTAGCCCCTGATTTTGATTCGTAAACTCATCTAAAGAAATATTCTTCAAATTTATTGATAAATCAAGGCCCCTATCTTCTTTTTGAGTTTCAAAAAACCCATTCCCAACAGCACCAACCACGGAAAAATCTCCCCATCGATTTGAGGATCTTAAATCTAAATCCAAATGGTTATTGCTGCTAGAAACAGTTCCGGAAAATTGAAATTTTTCCAATGATTTAAGATATTCCTTTTGTTTATTTTTAAGGCTAGGAATGTTTTCAGTAATGAAAGATGCAAAGAGTTCTACTTCCTCAATATCTGCTAAAAAGGTAAGCGGTTTCTCATCAAAAAAGTGTTCAACTCCCAATGCGCCATTAAAAAGAAACTCTGAATTGCTTATGTCAATATCACTAAACTCAAGGGCATTCATCGGTCCATTTAATGAAAAAGAAATGTCAAACGCGGGCCTGTTCATAAAATAGGGTGTGTCTTTTAAAAAATCACCGAGAAAAAGAGCCCCATCATTGACCTCTAGCTCAATAGATCCAGAGGGAAAAAAATTCCTTAAAGTCTTATTCACTCCCTTTAAGGCGACTTTTCCTTTGAACCGATTTGACCTACTCTCCATTTCAAGTGAATCAATCTTGAGAAAACCAGGCTCATAATGAAGGTCCCCTGTGAGTGAAATGGGTAATTCTTCTGGAGAAATTAAAACCCCCATTAAATTTTTAAGTTTCAAATCCAAATGGTTCCCCTCATAGGTCAGGTTGGTTCCAAAAAGAGTTAGATCATTAATACGAGTCATCCTTGCAGGCTCCTTATTTAAATCATGGTACAAAAAATCTCCCTTTACTACACGAATTGAATTGGACCCCACTAGAAACTTCTTTTTAGTAGTGGAATCCTTCTTGAGCTTATTCATCAAGATTTTTAAAGAATGAGTTTCTTCATTTGAATATTTTTTTAGATTAAAATAAACCTGTGATGCCTCTACGTCATCAAAGTTAAAATTACTTTCATTTAGCTTATTAAAATCAAGAATGGAGGTTTTAAACTCTTTTATATACAACAGAGTATCGCCATGATGATCTTCGATGTAAAAATCTGAAAACTGCAGTTTACCATTCCATCGCAAAGACACCTTTTCTATAGTGAATTCCTGTTGTGTTTTTAATTTAAAATCTTCGGTAATCGAGTGTATAATCTGTGTTTGGACATAAGCACTTGAAACAAGTCCAAATCCCACAAGAAAGAGCAGGAGAATTACCCCAATGACAATGCCAATTATTTTTCTCTTCTTTTTGATCTTAATCTTTTACTTTTGTTGTGTTAAAAATATAATGTTGCACAAACCTCCTTTAATATTAGCGATTGAATCCTCTTGTGATGATACCGCAGCAGCTGTAATCAAGGGGCGCAAAATTCTGTCCAATTGTGTTGCAAATCAAGAAATCCACATCGCTTACGGAGGGGTGGTTCCTGAATTAGCATCACGAGCACATCAATCTAAGATAGTTCCCGTTGTTCAACAAGCTTTACAGAAAGCAAATATCGAAAAAAAAGACATAACAGCAATCGCCTACACTCAAGGACCTGGACTTCTGGGTTCTCTTCTGGTAGGAAGCGCTTTTGCAAAGTCTTTAGCACTGGCATTAGACATTCCCTTGATCCCAATAAATCACATGCAAGGACATCTTCTTGTTCACTTCATTGAGGATGATCGTATCCAAACTCCATATTTCCCTTGTCTCGGTGTAACCGTTTCTGGTGGGCATACACAATTAGTGCTGCTAAAGAATCAGTTCGATATGGAAATTTTAGGGACTACACTTGATGATGCCATTGGTGAAGCCTTTGATAAATGTGGAAAGCGTATGGGACTCCCCTATCCTTCTGGACCTCAAATTGACAAACTTGCAAAAGAAGGGAATCCACATCGTTTTTCATTTCCCATACCCAATTTACCAGGTTATAATGTCAGCTATAGTGGAGTCAAGACTGCAGTGATCAATTTTTTAGCCAATCAAGAACAGAAAAATTCTGATTTCATTCAATCAAACCTAAACAATCTCTGCGCTAGTATTCAATATACCTTAGTTCAAATTATTTTAAAAAAGATTAGCAAAGTGACCCAAGAAAGAAAACTATCTCATATTATTGTTGGGGGGGGTGTGGCTGCCAATTCTGAAATCAGAACACAACTCCAAAATATGGCTTCAAAAGAAGGGTGGACAGTTTCTCTCCCTCCTTTTGAATATACAACAGACAATGCGGCCATGATAGGAATAGCTGCATATTATAAGTTGCAAGAAAAATCTTATGGTAGTTTAAGTGATCCTTCTGATGCGCGTTTAAAATATGGCCTATGACCCTTTTCTACGACACAACAATTGAAGCTAACGCACAAGAGTTTATTTTTAATAGAGAAGAAAGTAAGCATATCGCTAAAGTGTTAAGAAAATCTTCTGGTGAAATGATAACAGTTACCAACGGTCGTGGATTGGAATGGATTGGAAAACTTTCGGTGGTTACTCCAAATAAAACGATCGCACAATTTGAAAACGCATTGCAACATAAAGCATCTCAAAAACAAATTCACCTGGCCATTGCGCCTACAAAAAACAACAATCGGATGGAATGGCTGCTTGAAAAGCTTACCGAATTAGGTATAGCCTCCATTACTCCCTTGAAATGTGATCACTCAGAGAGAAAAGTCATTAAAAAAGAGCGATTCGAAAAAATAATTATTGCCGGTTTAAAACAAGCACAACACTTTTTTCTTCCAAAAATGAATGAAATGAAGGGCTTTAAAGAGTTCGTTAAAACTAATAAAGCTAACCAAACCTTTATAGCACATTGTGAAAACCAACCCAAAAAGCAACTTATTGAGGTTCCACTGAAAGGGAATCATCTTTGTTTACTAATTGGTCCTGAAGGAGATTTTAGCCCTTCAGAAATCAATTATGCCCTTGAACATGATTATACTCCTGTAAGTCTAGGCCTACAACGCTTTAGAACTGAAACAGCCGGCTTATTAGGATGTCATACTCTTTTTATTAAACAACAACAAAAGACAATCCTTTAACTTTCCTATCTTTAATCCATGAATGCTAAAGAAATTTCAAAAGGTATCGTTTGGGCTATCCTCCAGCTCTTGGGAATTACCCTTGTTCTATGGCTGTTATTAAAATTGCAAACGCTAATTATCTATATGGTAATTGCAGGTGTAATCAGTTTAATCGGACGCCCCATCAATCAATTTTTCATTAAACGTCTTCGGTTTAGAAACAGTCTGGCAACCACAATTACATTATTTGTCTTGCTAGGTCTCCTCATGAGCGTCTTTTCGCTCTTTGTTCCTCTATTGATACAACAGGGTGAGAATTTATCTCTTTTGGATGTGGAAAGCTTGAAGATAACCACGGAAACACTCATTCAAGAAATTAGCCTTTATTTTCAATTGGATAATAGCTTTTGGCAACAACAACTTGCCGTAGACAATCTTTTCCAAAATGTAAACTTCGGATTGCTTCCCGAATTATTGAATCAAATTCTTGAATTATTAGGAGGGTTTACCATTGGTCTTTTTTCCGTTCTTTTTATTCTTTTCTTTTTCTTAAAAGACAGTCATTTACAAGACAGTATAATCCTAACCTTAGTCAATGATAAAATCTCAGATCGTGTTGAAAAGTCTATTGAAAAAACAAAACGTCTTTTATCTCGTTATTTTTTAGGTCTTTTACTTCAAATCAGCATATTATTGATTATTTACAGTATCGTGTTGGCTATTTTCAAAGTTGAAAACGCTTTTATTATTGCCTTTTTGTGTGCACTATTAAACCTTATTCCGTATTTAGGCCCAATTATAGGTGGAGTGCTCATGATGATTTTGACGATGTCTAGTTTTATCGGGGCGGACTTTAGTACTGTAATACTCCCCACTACTTCTTATGTTATGATCGGATTTGTTATTGGACAATTGATTGATAATTTCTTCAGCCAGCCTTTCATTTTTTCAAATAGCGTTAAATCCCATCCCTTGGAAATCTTTATCGTAATTCTCGCATCTGGAACCCTCTTAGGACCTGTTGGGATGATTATTGCAATCCCATTGTACACTACCTTAAAGGTAATTTCGCAAGAGTTTTTAGCTGAAAACAAAATTGTAAAATCACTCACCAAAAATTTTTAATTAATTCCTATGAAAAAACACATTCTTAGCGCGCTGGTTGTTATCGCTATTCACGGAGTCTGTCAAGCTCAAAAGCTCAACCGCATTGAGAAGAAAATTGTCAAACAAGTGCAAGCAATGGACAGTGAAAGTATTGATTTTCTTGAGAAAGTTGTCAATGTTAACAGTGGAACACTCAACAAAAAAGGAGTACGGGAAGTCGGCACCCTATTTGATAGGGCTTTCAAATCAATAGGATTTAATACAGATTGGATTGAAATGCCGGAGGAAATGAATCGTGCGGGCCATTTCTTCGCTTCACTTGACGGAACGAAAGGAAAGAAACTTTTACTCATCGGTCATTTAGACACCGTATTTGAAGAGAATAGTCCTTTTCAACGATTTGAAAGAATAAATGACAGTACAGCTTATGGTCCTGGAGCCAACGACATGAAAGGCGGTGATGTGGTTGTATTATATGCCTTGAAAGCACTCGCTGATTTAAACCTACTAAAACAGGCCAATATAACCGTTGCTTTTACGGGAGACGAAGAAAGCACGGGAAAACCCTTGTCTATTTCTAGACACCATTTGATAGAGGCAGCCAAAAAGGCCGATATCGCCTTGGGTTTTGAAAACTCAACAGGTTTTGATAATGCAACTATTGCAAGACGGGGTGCTTCAGGATGGAAATTGGAAGTACAAGGGAAGCGAGCTCATTCTTCAGGAATTTTTAGAGAAAATATTGGAGCAGGAGCTATTTTTGAGATGAGTAGAATTTTAAATTCTTTTTACGAAGAAGTAAGAGGAGAAGAATACTTGACATTCAATCCAGGAACAATTTTGGGAGGAACTTTTATAAACTATGATGCTCAAAAAAGTAGTGGAGATGCCTTTGGTAAAACTAATGTTATTGCACAAACTGCAGCAGTGCACGGTGGATTGCGATTTATTTCAGAGGAACAAAAGGAGAACGCACGCGCAAAAATGCGTGAAATTGTTTCTCGAAATCTACCCCAGACTAAAGCTACTATAACTTTTACGGATAGCTATCCCGCTATGGGACCTACTGAGGGCAATAAAGCCTTATTGTCTATTTTAAATGAGGTAAGTCTCTCGTTAGGACAAGAGGGTGTCACTGCTTATGACCCAGGAAAAAGAGGAGCCGCAGACATTTCGTTTGTTGCGGATTATGTAGATGGATTAGACGGACTAGGAACCATGGGTAATGGAGCTCACACCCCCAAAGAAACGGTTAATTTAAAAACGATGAATGCTTTAATACAACGAACAGCCATCTTTATTTATCGTTTGATTTCTATGAATTAACAGTAATTCTTATATTCTTCGTTCTGACGTGTCAGTGCTTCTTTGAATTCTTTCACTAGAGCTTCTATCAATACCTGAGTTGATTGTACATCTTTTATTGAGGTAACCCCCTGCCCTGCGGACCAGATTGTTTTCCAGGCTTTTGCTTCTGCTTTAGCTGCATCTAGCTCGCTTCCAAAATCAACTTTCTTGGTTTGACTCCACAACTCTTCTGTAATTCCCATTGCCTCTAGACTGGGGCGCAAAAAGTTTGCATTGACTCCAGAAACCGCAGCCGTATACACTATATCTTCTGCTTTACTGTTCATAATCATTTCCTTATACTCTTGATCAGCCATACTTTCATCTACATTGATGAAACGTGTACCCATATAGGCCAAGTCTGCTCCCATTTGTATTGCAGAAGCAATATCATTTCCATTGCTAATGCAGCCAGACAATAAGATTGTTTTTTTATAAAACTGTTTGATTTCGTTAATTAAAGCCATAGGGTTTAAAGTTCCCGCATGCCCTCCGGCTCCTGCTGAAACAAGAATTA
This sequence comes from Flavobacteriaceae bacterium, assembly GCA_029248185.1. Classification (GTDB taxonomy): domain Bacteria; phylum Bacteroidota; class Bacteroidia; order Flavobacteriales; family Flavobacteriaceae; genus MS024-2A. Next base: position 28,288 of record JAQWJV010000021.1, read on the forward strand.
AACCATCTACCCCTGCTTCAGCAGCTTTTTCAGCATGACGCTTTTTAATCACATCATGATAAACCAAACCACCATAACTATGTACCGCATTAACCAAATCAGGTACAGCTCCTAAAGAGGTAATAATTAAGGGAACTTTATGCTTAATGCAAATTTCTAAATCAGGTTGAACTCTCGGATTGGTGGGATGAACAATTAAATTGACTCCAAAAGGGGCTGCTTTTTTTCCCGTTTCTTTTTCAAAAGTAGCAAGGGCCTCTTTAATTTCTATCACCCAGACTTCGAATCCATCGGTAGAACGATGATTTAAAGCAGGAAAAGTCCCCACTACTCCATTTTTACAGCATTCAATAACCAGTTTGGGCCCTGAAATTAGGAACATAGGTGCTGCAACAGCAGGAACACTCAAATCATGTATAAAGCTAGGTTTCATAATATTTATTTTTTAATTAGTAGGGTCCACTCAAATTCAAAGGTTGATACAACATCTTGATTTTCGTCCACTCCTTTTGAAGTTAACCACAAAGTTTGTGGTTCCTTTGATTGGATTAGTTGTTGAATCGTTTCTGCAATTTTATTTTTAGGAGAACAGGAAAAAGTAACTTGTCCACGTGCCTTTTTTGAAAAGTTGGCTTTATTATTGAGCACCAACATTGAAATCTTTTGTTTGGAACTCTGAATCTCATTCATCAGTAAGACACCCGTAGTAAGTTCTGCAGCCATCCCTTGAACTGCCCAGAAAATTGATTTAAATGGATTTTGATTAATCCAACGATGTCTCACCTTTGCTTCACAATAATCGTTCTTAAAATTTACTACTCTGATTCCTGCCCACCAAACCATAGGTAGCTTGAAAAAAGTAAAGAAATTAAGTTTTGAAGGAGTGAATTCCACAAATTAGTTTAACAAGGTTATTGGATCAATATACTCCAAATTAAAAGCTTCCGCAACTTCTTTATAAACTACTTTTCCATTTACAATATTCAACCCTTTGGCAAGAGCCTTGTTTTCTAAGCAAGCTTTTTTCCATCCCTTATTTGCCAATTGCAATGCAAAATTTAAGGTTGCATTGGTCAATGCCGTGGTTGAAGTAAAAGGTACCGCTCCTGGCATATTGGTAACTGCATAGTGAATTATTCCTTCTTTTATCAAAATAGGATCGTCATGTGTCGTAGGTTCACTGGTTTCAAAACAGCCACCTTGATCAATTGCCACATCTACCAATACCGTTCCAGGAAGCATTTTTTCTAACATTTCTTTTCGAATCAACTTAGGAGCTCTCGATCCTGGAATCAGAACAGTTCCTATAATCAAATGAGAACGTTTCACTTCTTGTTCAATGGTCAGGGAAGTTGAATAGATCGGAGTAACATTTGCAGGCATAATACTTTCCAATTCCCGCAAACGATTCAAATTGGTATCCAAAATAGTGACATTCGCTCCCATACCCGCTGCTATTCGTGCAGCTTCAGTTCCAGAAATCCCTCCTCCAATGATTAGAACATTTGCAGGTTTAACTCCCGTTACACCTCCCAACAGTATACCTAAACCTCCTTGAGGCTTTTCTAAATATTTTGCACCCTCTTGGGTTGCCATTCTACCCGCTACTTCAGACATGGGGATAAGCAAGGGAAGTCTTTTATTTTCTTCAACCGTTTCATAAGCCAAACAAACTGCATTGGTTTCGATCATCGCCTGGGTTAAGGTTTCACTAGAAGCAAAGTGAAAATAAGTAAACAATAATTGATTGGGTTGAATCAATTCATATTCTGCAGCGATGGGTTCCTTGACTTTAATAATCATTTCTGCGGCTTCATAAACCTCCTTAATGGTCATTGAAAAAGTACATCCTACGTTTTTAAATTCTTGATCTGAAAACCCACTCAATAAACCCGCTCCCTTTTGAATGTTTACTTGATGACCCGCGCGAATTAAAGCTTGTGCCCCTGCTGGGGTCAACCCTACACGAGCTTCTTGGGGTTTTATTTCTTTTGGGACGCCTATCTTCATTCCGTTTGAGTTTATAATTAAATTATTAATCCTAATTTTTGAACCTTTAAATTCTCTTCGAATATATACATTTGACTATAACTTTTAACCAAAAGCTTCGGAAATTAGAACCAATTTTATTAACTTGAGGATATCAAATTTTATACTATGAAATACTTTAATAAAACCCGTACAATTGAACAAAAAGTAACTGATCGTACCACCATTCAGTTAATGGAAAAACAAGTTGAACTTCTTGAGTCTATTCTTGCTGAGCTTCAGGCTCAAAGAAAAGAATAATTGAATATGTTTTAAAAAAAAACAGCCTTCTATTCAATAGAAGGCTTTTTTTAGAACGTGAACGCGACAGGATTCGAACCTGTGACCGTCTGCTTAGAAGGCAGATGCTCTATCCAGCTGAGCTACGCGTCCTAATTAAGAATGCAAATATACTATTTCTTGTTTTGAAGTCACACTCTGATTTTGAATTTTATTTTACCTTTTTTTTATTCTTTCTTTCCTAAAGAAAATTCATTAATCCCAATTTTTAAGCCTAGTATATCTCAATTTAAAAAAGCTTAAAAAGCCGTTGTCAAAATAGCTAAAAAAGTCTCTATCCCCATTAAATAGTTTCCAACTCTTAAGTTCTCATTGGGACTGTGCTGGTTATTGTCTAGGTTCACTGTAGGAACACCAATAGCAGGAACACCCAATTCTGAAACGAAAGGAGAAATAGGAACAGACCCCCCACTGGTTCTAATAATTACAGGTTCAGACTGGTAATAATCCTTTAATATTTTAGTCAACCACTGCCCTTCTTTAGCCTGAGTATTTGTTCTAAAAGCGGGATAGGAAACTTTAGCATTCATCTGTAATATTTTATCGTACTGCATTCTTTCTTTCTCTGAAGGAACGTGATCTAAAACGGTAAAGCCTAAATTTTGAATGTGCTTTTTTACTCCAGCAATTAAAGATTCAGGCTTGCTTTCCAAGACCAAACGAATATCCATTTCTGCCGTTGCCGAAGCAGGAATAATGGTACGCGCCGCTTCTCCTACCCAACCACTTTGCATTCCCCGAATGTTTAAAGACGGATATTGAAGTGATTCCTGATAATTGTTTCCCACTTGATCATTGAGTCGAGTCTGTGTACGCTTCTTTATGGCAGCATCTTCAGTGGGTACCCCTTCCAATACTTTTCTTACTGTTTCATCTAGTGTAATGCCATCATAAAAATTGGGGATTACAACTTTTCCAACCTCATCTTTCATTGAGGCTAAAACTTTGGATAAGGCTAATGCTGGATTCGGTAAGTAATTCCCATAATGTCCACTATGCTGTGATGTTAAGGGACCAAATGTTGTTAGGGTAAGTGTTGCGATTCCACGATTCCCAAATACCAATGTAGGCAAACCACTGCTATGCATTGGTCCATCAAGAATCAGTAACAAATCTGCGACCAACTCTTCTTTGAATTTTCGTACCGCCTCTGGTAAGCCCGGCGAGCTTTGCTCTTCTTCAAAATCTAAAATTAATTTAATGTTGAAAGCGGGCTTTTTATTTATATTTTTCAAATGATCCAGAGCCGTTAAGAACATCACAAAAGGTCCTTTGTCATCTGCACTAGAACGTGCAAAGATTCTTAGGTCATCAATAGCTTCACCTTGTAAAGCATCCCATGGTAAGGATTCAAATCCTTTTCCAGTTTTCTGTTTTAATTCCGCCTTGTAGGGATTTTCTTGATCCCATTTAGACAAATCAACCGCTTGTCCATCCAAATGCATATAGAAGGCAAGGGTAGGAAGTTTCTTATGGACTATTTTATTTGCTAAAAGTAAGGGGAGATGAGCGGTGTTTAACCTTTTAAAATTAAAACCGAGAGAAGACAATTGCTGCTCTGCCCAATTAATATTGGCCTCAATTTGTTCCGTTTGGGAAGCATCGTTGGGAAGAGATAAAAAAGCTTTGAATTCTGCAATTTGTTCAACGCCGAGTTCACGTGCAGCATTTTTATAAACACGCTGAGCGCGGATTGGAGATAGACCAATTAAAAATATAACAATTAGGTAGTAATGTTTTTTCATAAATATTTAAATTAAGGAATTCCTTTATTAATTTGAACTCATCCAAATATAGGAATTGAAGAAGAGCTTGAGCTAAAACTGTAAAGTAAATAATTTGTACTTTGCTTTTTTAAATGATGTCAAGACTGTGTTGAAAAAAGTATTTCTTGCCCTACAATTGTTATTCAGTGGTATCCTGATTGCACAAAATACCAATCCAAACCAACGCTTAAACTTTGGCGCTACCTTTTTAAAAGAAGATCCTAATATCGATGGAAATATCCTTCAAGAATCACTTTGGAAAAACATTCCTGTAATTTCTGATTTGGAACAAATTAAACCCAATTATGGAGCTCCTGTTTCCGAAAAAACTGAAATTAGGGTAGCTTATACAACTAAAACACTCTATATAGCCGTCATTTGCTACGATACATCTCCTGAAAATATTGTTGTTTCTGATTCGAGAAGGGATGCAAACCTCAATGATGATGATAGTTTCCTTTTTATATTAGACACTTATAACGATCAACAGAATGGCTTTTTGTTTGGAACAAATGCCGATGGAATGGAATATGATGCTCAAATTGACAGAGAGGGTGAAGGAAATTTCAGTGCAAACAGACAACAAGGAGGTGTTGTAGGAGGAACAAATATCAATTGGGATGCCTCTTGGGAGGTAAAAACCGAAACCGGGGATTATGGTTGGAGTGCAGAGTTCGCCATTCCCTTGCGATCCATTCGTTTTAACAGTGGTACCAATAAAACTTGGGGAATTAACTTTCAACGCAATATCAGTAAACGAAGTGAAACGGCCTATTGGGCTAATCTCCCATTAGGATTTGATATAAAACGATTGTCTTTGGCAGGAAAGATGAATGGATTGAATTTAAAATCACCTAAAAACTTAAAGGTAATCCCGTATGTATTAACGCAAGGGATAAATGATAAAAGCCAACTAAACAAAGACTCTTCTAAAGCTGATATGGGAGGTGACATCAAATATAGCCTTACTCCAGGATTAACTTTGGATGTTACTTACAATACCGATTTTGCACAGGTTGAAGTGGATGAACAACAAGTGAATTTGGATCGTTTCAATTTATTTTTCCCAGAAAAGCGCCCTTTTTTTCTTGAAAATGCAGGACAATTTAGTGTGGGTAGTGCTGGGGAGGTGGACCTCTTTTTTAGCAGACGAATTGGAATCGGCACCGATGGAGCACTAGTTCCCATTATTGGTGGCTCAAGAGTCTCGGGTAAAGTGGGACAAACCAACATCGGTCTTTTGAGTATGTTTACAGACGATGTGGAAAATTCAAACATTGTAAAAAACAACTATTCAGTTGCAAGGGTTAATCATGATTTTGCCACAAGTAGGTCCTCAATTGGAGGGATCTTTGTGAATCGATCTGGAATTGATTTACCTGATGATTACAACCGAGTATTTGCCATGGATGGAAAATTAGGTTTAGGTAAGAAAGCACAATTGACTGGTTTTGTCTCCAAAAGCACTACACCCGGAATCAATACTAATGATCATGCATTTAAGTTTCTAGGGGTATACAATTGGAATGGATGGAATCTACGTGGAGGGTATACAGAAGTTGGAGAAGGTTTTAATCCCGAAGTTGGTTTTCTCCTCAGGGAATCCTTCAGAAAACCTGAATTTTTAATCTTTAAACAATGGCGCCCTAAAAATACAGGGAAACTTCTTGAAGTTAGACCACATATTTCCTATCGAGGCTATTGGGACTTTAACAACAATTTAATCACCAGCTTTTTACACTTTGATAATCATTGGGTTTGGGAAAGTGGTTTTGAAATTCACACAGGAGTAAATTTTACAACCGAAGGAGTCATAAGCCCTTTCTCCATTTCAAAAGTTGAAATTCCAATCGGAGAATACAAGCATAGCGAATTGCAACTGGTCATGATGACCAATGCTAATAAAGAAGTTTATTTCCAGACAAGAACCGTTATTGGAGGCTATTTTGGAGGAAATCGTTTTTCAAGTAACAACCGCATTAACTTTAGAATTGGAGATAAATTCAATACCTCAGGAACACTCAATTACAATCGATTAAACCTTCCAAATGGGAATGTAAATGCTGTCATTAGTGGTGCGCGTTTTGCCTATTCTTTTACTCCACGAATGTTTCTTCAAAGTCTCATTCAATACAATAATGTTTCAAATATTACTTCGCTTAATGCGCGATTTGGTTGGTTACAAAACGCAAATACGGGTTTATTTGTTGTATTTAATATTATTCAGGATAATGATTATATGGATCTTTTAAACAATCAAAACATTACCATCAAGTATAGTTATCAGTTTGATTTACTGAAAAAATAAATTAATGCTATTGGGGTAAATTTTTCATTAAAAAGGAAATACCATTTTTACTGAGAATATTTTCTATGTCCGCTTGAGAATATCCTCTTGTGGATAAAATTAAATCCAGCTTTTGTAAATCAGCGATTGTATCAATATCATGGGGACATTGTTCTTTTCCAAAACCTCCATCTAAATCTGATCCGATCATCACATGTTTAGAATTTCCAGCTAATTGGCAAATATGATCTATATGATTTGCGATGGTTTCCAAAGAAACTTTACTTTCATTAGGTTGAGTGATTCCTCTTTGCCAGTTGGGGTATAGCATCCAAGCATCAAAAGCCATTCCGATCACACTGTCGCGCTCTAGTAGAGACTTAATTTGATCGTCATCAAATTGACGTTTATTGGGCACTAAGGCTCTACACATACTATGACTGGCCCAAATCGGTCCCTCATAGCAGGCTAGCGTTTCCCAAAAACTTTGATCGCATAAGTGCGTCGCATCAAGAATCAGTTTAAATGAAGTGATTTCTTTCAATAAATCCCTCCCTTTGGTTCCTATCCCTCCTTCAGAATCCGTACCAAAGGCATAGGTTCCAGGACCATAATGCGCAGGTCCTATTGCTCTTAACCCCGCTTCATAAGCTAATTCTAGATGCTCCATAGAAACGATTGAATCTGCTCCTTCTAGACTTAAAATATAACCCAAAGGTATTTGAGAAGCATCTGATGCCCACCCCGACAAATGATTTGAAAGGGCCGTTGCTGTTTTAATCTGAAAAAGCTCCCCTCCTCTTTCCATAGCTCGATACCATGCTAATTGACCTTGGGTTTGGGCCCATGCTTGCTCGGGGGAGTTCCAGCCTGGCAAAGGGTTGATTGCTTTCACATAACGTGCAATGAGAGTTGCGACAAACAAGCCTAGGTTTCCCTCTCTCAGTGCGGGAAATGAAACCGTTCCCTTTCCTCTATCGGGAAGATCAGTCATTCCTGTTTCTTGCTCTCGGATTTGTTGTACCGTTTTTCGAAGATCACGATTCCATTCCATGGCATTCATAGAAAGATCCAAATGTGCATCGAAAATAAATTTCATAAATTAAATTTCTAAATGATAATCACGTCCATCAATTGGCCAAGCAACACCCTTATTACCATCAATTATTGTTTCTGCTTTATTGTATTTTGCAACTGTAGGACATATATGATAGGGAATTGCATAAAATAAATCCCCTACTTTAAAATTATTTTCTGCTGAATATTCAATAATTAAATGTTCCTCACTTTGCCCTCTATGAATTGCTCGTTCCATACCCAAGATCTCAACCCGGGGTAAAGGCATTTCTGAGGCAATGGCTTTATGCCCCAAGTCAAAGCAAAAAATATTTTTATTTGGGATACTAATCAATCGGGTAATTACAACCGCTGCATTTAAGAAGGGAGATTCCTCCCATATACATTTATACCCCAAATCCCACAACAAAGTGGTTCCTGGGCTTAAAATGACTCTAGAACGCAGCGCATGTGGAAAAAAACTAGGGGATCCCCCAGCTATAATTTGAGACACTTTGCCTCCACTGGATTCTATCTTTTGAATTAGATCCTCGACTGCTTTAAAATCAATATTGCATTGCTTTATTCGCTCCTCTAAATTTAAAGGTCGGATATGACCGTCATACACATGCAATCCCTGGAATTTAATAGTATTCATTCCCGAAAAATTTTCATACAAATTATAAGCTAGCTCAGGTAAAATACCTGTTCGATTCATTCCATTGTTGATATCGATCCAAATTGAAAACTCTTGATTCTCTTTTGCAGCCAAATCTGAAAAAAGCTGGAGTGAATCCAAATTATCTACCAATGTAGAAAATTGAATCTTGGGATGTTTCGCTTGAAGGGATAAAAAGTACTTTGCCTTAATTTCTGTGGGTTGGTGTGCCAACAAGATATGAGATACATCACACGAAATTAAAAGCTCAACTTCACTCAAAGTAGCACACTTAAAACGGCTAATTCCCTGATTCATTTGAAGTTTTACAACTTCACGCATTTTATGCGTTTTAATATGAGGCCACAAACGCTCCACCCCTCCTGCTATTGAAAGCATTGAGGCAATATTCTTCTTAATTCGTTCTGGATAAACGAGTAAACCTGGAGTGAGTAGTGTATTCTCTTCATTTACTTTATACCAAGAGGAAGCTTTCATACCGAATTATGGTTCTAATAAAAATAAAGCTTCAATCTCAACGGCAATATTTTGCGGTAAGGACATGCCTACCGCGCTGCGGACACCAATACCCTTTTCAGTTCCAAAAATATCGGCCATTAATTCACTAAAACCATTAATAACAAAAGGATGATCTTCAAACTCTGGAGTTGCATTGACCATCCCCAAAACTTTAATCACACGCTTGATTTTAGTAGAGGGCGGAGTATGAGCTATTATTGAAGAAAGCATGGTCAGCCCTACTTGTCGGGCTGCATTTTTTGCTTCGTCTTTATTCAAAACAGATCCCACTTTACCTTGAATTAAGCCACCATCATTTAAAACAGGCCCTTGACCTGAAACATATAATTGATTTTCTAAAATCAAAACGGGTCGATACACTCCCGCCGGTTTAGGCGCTGGAGGCAGAACCAACCCCATGGATTCAATTCGATTTTTCAACTGTATACTCATGAAATGAAATTTTCTAAAATTAAAACTCCTAAAAGACCACTGATTCCAATAGACGTTTCCATAACCGTCCAAGTGGACAGTGTTTCTTTAATATTCAAATTAAAATATTCTTTAAATAACCAAAATCCACTGTCATTGACATGTGAAAGCATCAAGCTACCTGAGCCAATGGCAAGCACCATTAATTCTGGGCTTACCCCAGAACTTTGCACCAAGGGCAATACAATTCCAGCAGTCGTCAATCCTGCAACGGTTGCAGAACCAACAGAAAAACGAATTAGAGTGGCAATTAACCAAGCAATAATTAAAGGAGACATAGAGGATATTTCCAAAAGACTCCCGATGTAGTTACTTACTCCACTATCTATTAATATTTGCTTTAAAGAGCCTGCCCCTGAAATAATTAACAAAACCATCGTTATCCCCGAAACAGCAGTTCCAAATATTTTCATAATCCCTTCCATGGAATTTCCACGGGCGATTCCTAAAGTATAAATTCCAATTAAAACGGTTAATAAAAGAGCAATTACTGGGTTACCAATAAATTTAATTAGTGAGTACAAAAAGTGATCTTCAGCCATAACACTGCTTATAAGAGTTGAAAAACCAATTAAAATTACAGGAAGTAAAGCCGTGATTAAACTGTTAGTTAAACTGGGTAATTCCTCTTCTTCAAATACTTTTGAAGCCATGAACTCTTTGAGTGGTTTCGCTTCAACTTTGGGTATAAAACGAGTGAGTATAGGCCCAGAAATAAGAATAGCTGGAATGGCTACAAGGATACCATACAGCAAGGTTTTTCCTAAATCCGCTTCAAACATTACCGATAAGGCAGAGGGTGCTGGGTGTGGTGGAAGAAATCCATGAGTAACTGATAAGGCTGCCAACATAGGAAGCGCTATAGAAATTAAAGAAAGTCCTGTAGCCGTTGCTATTGTAAAGACCAATGGAACTAAAATCACAAATCCAACGGAATAAAACATGGTAATTCCAACAATAAATCCAGTTAACATAACTGCGGTTCGCGTATTTTTAATTCCAAAAAGCGCAATTAATCCATTGGTTATTTTTTGAGCGGCCCCACTTTCGGCGACTAGCTTTCCTAGCATGGCTCCCAAACCTAAAATCATCACTAAAAAACCTAATGTATTACCAATTCCTTTCTCTATCGAACTTACTATTGCATTCAGCTCCATACCTTGACCCATCCCAATGGCTATAGATACTAAAATGAAAGCAATAAAAGCATTCAGTCTTAAAACAATGATCAATAAGAAAAGGAAAAGTATCCCCAAAGAAATAACGACTAATGGCATAGGATAAAAATAAGAAAATGAAAAGACTATCGCTTATCTTTTGATACTTTTAATTCGTTCTAAAGGCATAGACACCTGAACTACTTTGATTTCCATTTGTATCTATGGCAACTATTTTCCAATAATATACCTTATTGTTTTCTACTACGACTTCAAGTTGTATTTGGTTTTCTTGAAAATCTAGCGTTTGATTGATAGTGGTACCGTCTGTCTGATCCAAATAAACCTCAAAACTATTCAAGTCTCCATCCACATCCGAAGCAGTCCATTGTAGGATTACAATATTATTAATGTCAGGAGTGACGTTGGCTCCCGAACGGGGTGAAATCAACACTGAAGGAAAAGGGGCATAATTGACAACGGCATCTCCTGCCAAATAGAATTTCCAAGTTTCACTTTCTACGGGAGTAGAGCCTGCTTCTCCAATACTTTTCACCTTCCATGAATAAGGCTCAGCCTTGCTCAATGCAATGCTAATTTCATTAGTTTGACTGGTATAAGTCTGAGAGGATTGAGTAAGTAAATTTTCAACAACTAAATCATAAGACAATGCATCAGTCGCAGCAGTCCATTGAAACCTCACACTACTCTGAGAATCATTTATTGAGGTACCGTCCAAGCATGTTTCTGCATCCAAAGGAGCAATCAGACTTGCCACTCCCGGTTCTACTATCGTAGGAGTAGATTCTTTTTGACAAGCAAATACCAGCAGTAGAAACACAAAAACAGTATGATAGTTCTTCATTTTCATCATTATTCTTTTATCACTTGGAAAGATTGATCAATCGTAGCCCCTTTGATATTAATAATATATCCTCCTTGTAAGTAATGATCCGTTTCAAGGGTGTAATATCTTATTCCAAAGGGAAGTGTAATTACTTTTTGATCCACCTGTTGTCCGTTGGGTGTATAAACTTCTATTCCTAACACCCGATCCTCTCCTCCAATAGTGAAAGTTAATACGTTTTTAAATGGATTAGGGGCATACTTCACTTCATAGGAATTTAAATAGGTGTTTTCGAATAAACCTTGACATTCAATTCCCGTAGAAATTGATATACGATTCATCCCTTTGGCAAGAGAGACTTTATGGCTACTCTTACTGGTTTGAGTGGTTATACCATTGTGTGTAATGTTATATGAAACCCCTCCACTAAGTCCGAAGGTGATCGTTTGATCATTCTTATTGAACATAGAATTAACTAAAAGTGTATCAGGCTCTGTAATCGTTACTTCAAAACAACGTTCAAACTCATCTGAAGAGACACCCTCAACCGTAATGCAAATTGAGTATACTCCTGCTGAAAGATTATCTAAACTCCATGAGGAGGATGAAAAACTATCCGAAAAAGTTGTCGCTCCACTTACAGCAACATTGTAAGTCACAGAAGAGTCAACCACTGCTATATTGATGGAATTATTTCCGGCACATTTTTCAGTTTTCGAAATACTGAAATTACTCGCTGGAATATAATAGATTAAACAACCGTTCGCATCAACTATTTCTCCCAATGGAGTCTCTGGACAGCTGTCAAAAGGATTCCAAACTCCATCATGATCAAAATCATCCGATACATCTCCTACACCATCACCATCCTCATCGGATTGATCAGGATTTGAGACCAGTGGACTGTTATCAAAAATATCTACAATTCCATCTCCATCATTATCATCGGTTGGAAGTACTGGTTGAGATTGTAATTCTACAGCTGTTGTTTTACCTTCTGGAACTTGAAGGTTTGTTTGAGTTACCACAATGGGTACCTCTGGCTTTCCGTCATCCAGATTGATGTATTCGACCTCTACCTCATAAATATTATCTCTGTTGGCATCTCCAGGATTTTCATAATCTGGAGGTATAATAAACGCTAAAAAGTCTTCATTCTCATCCTCTACAGGATCATTGTTTTTGACCCCTTCCTTGGCATTTGATTTAACAGTAAACTTAGACGCATCTGCTCCCCCGCTAATTCTCTTTTTAACTTTCCACTTCCCAACATTTTTATTGTAAGGGTTAAAATATCTTCGGTGATCCACTTTAGCCCCCAGATTTTCATCCAGTACATTAAAAATAGAAACAAAGAAACGTCCAGTGTAGGTAGCATTCGGTATGTCAGACACGCGGATTGATTCTGTTTTAGATCCAGTAAGTCCTGCTGCTCCCTGTTGAGCTGATGCAGTAGCAGTGATGGTAAATGGGTGAGCTGTGAGGGTCTCATAATCTAATTCTTGAGTTGTTCTGATTTCTCCACCAACAAGTTCTAAGTAGCCATCTCCAGAAAAGTCGACACTCTCTATCTGACCACCCATCGGATCTTTAACAACAACAAGTCCTACTAGAGTACCTATTTCAGCGTCTTCACTCACCTCAAAAGTGATAATAGCAATCTCAGGAGGACGTGGCGCATCT
>JAQWJV010000031.1 GCA_029248185.1 Flavobacteriaceae bacterium
TTACCTCCCTTATTGTAATAAGATTATCTGAGACATTAGAGGCCTTTATTCGCTTAAAATCACTGTATCTCATTCCTGTATAGCATCCCACCAAGAAAACGTCTCTAACCCTCTCTAAACGGCTGTTGTCTGATAGATCTACACCGCTTAATTGATCTATATCATCCTTAGATAGTACTATTTGTTTTGTTATCTCTCTTCTTACAGGAACTTCTTTAAACAAACTATTTGTGATGAAACCTTTTTTTAGACAATAGTTTAAAAAAGTCTTGAGTAATCCAAGGTTTCTTCCTAAAGTGTTTACTTGATGTGACTTTATTATCTCACAAAAGTTCTTAAACTCAGCAAACCATGTTTCATCAATGAGCTCTAAATCAATGAAACCATAAAACTTTTCAAATTCGCTCAGAAGTTTATAGAGCATTTTATATCGCTGAGATGTTGATCTAGTCCAGTTACCCTCCCTGATCTTGAACTCAAAAAAATTTTCAAAACAACTATCGAGGTCATTAGGCATTTCTTTCTTTTTTGCTCCTTTGAATAGAATATCAAATTCTTGCTTTAGTGTCTCTTTGTTTAGAATTTTGTTTAATGTTTTGTAACTATGATCAAGCTCAAGGTATGCAGATCTTAGCCTGTCGAGTTTTAGATTTACTCTATTTACTATGACCTGATCATTTTGAGATTTGGTTTTCTTGGGTAATTGAGAATTTGTGTCCCATAGCCTTAATGGTATTTTTTCTCCTGTAGAATATACAAAACGAGTACTATTAGTGAGAGTGACATAAGATAGTATGAGTGAGCTATCTTTTGATTTGGGTGTTTTTAATTTGAAATTCATAATCTTCATTTTAAATTTTACAAATACAACTCCAGTTGCCTGGATAGTTGCCTGAACTATGTCACAATTCTACCCATAAAAGGGGTACAACTATGTACACATTAGAATGAAAATTGATGATTGTCAGCTATTTGTATATAAATACAGGACAATAGGGGACAAAGTAAAAGGAGCCTGTCTCTCCGCAATACTAATCCCTATTACGTTTTAAATCAATGTTTTAGGGTTTTTTTTATTTTTTTATTGTACGGTATTTGTACGGCTACAATATTTTAAATCCTAAAAACTTTCTAACCTATTAGATTACATGACGGTGGGGTGGGTTTTAGAGAAGAGCTTTTTTGTTGGTTGGTGTAATGTGGATTAATTATGTAATGTATTAGGCGCCTTTGGGGTGCTACTTATTACAGTGCTATTGTATGCGCTATTTTGGTAATACTTAAAATTTCACTTGAAAAACTACAATACTTAAAATTGTTAGAAGCCCAAAGGCAATTGTTTGTTCAGGACGAATTTCGACCTTAGTTGCTGTTCTTTCTTTCCCAATTAAAGATTCAATAGCATTTATTCTTCGTTTAAGTTTGTCATTCTCAGCAAGCGCTACTTTCAAGGCACAATTAGACTCATAACGCTCACGTACAGCTTTGTTTGATCGCTCTTGCATATTGGCACCATGTTCATCTAAAGTATCCCTTTGTGATATTGCTTTCTACAATTACTTTTTTAATAATTCATTTTCTCTTTTTTGTTTAATTTCGTTTGGTGTGATATCATTAGCTTTATCATAGCTATTTTTATTTGTTTCAATCATGGTAATACTTTAAGGGTTGTGGTTTTATGGTTGTTATTTTGTGAAAGTGCTGACTCTTTGGGTAAAAGATTGCATAACGCTGGGTTTTGTGGTTCTTATTTACACAATGATGCTTTCAAACATTTCGACATATAGCTGAGTAGGTTATTTTTTATCCAATGTATGATCAGTAAATAATTGCTATAAAATTTCTCAAGACTTCAATATTTTGAACTTTTACTAAGAATTTTTCAGTTTTTGAAATGAAAAAAGTAATAGTACTATTAGGCACCTTATTTTTTGAAAAATTAAGTAATTTTGCCCCCATGTTTTTTAAAAGAATTTCCAAATTATTAGCTGTTCTATTAACAATGGCGACATTGATGCAGTCGAGTGAATCCATTGGGGAATTATTGAATTTGAAATTACTTCAAAACGTCAGTCTTGATTTTGATGGTGACCATGAAGAACAAGACAACGAAAAAGAAAAAGATAAAATCAAATCTGGTGAGGCACAGACGGCAAAGTCTTTCGATTTTACAGCAGAAAAAATAGAACACCAATTCTTATCTAAATACATTAATTTTATAGAAATTCCCTTTCCCCCTCCAGACTTTTCGTAACCACTTGCCCCAAAGTTTCTAAAAATTAAAAAATCTTAAGGTTAATTTATTTCTCCATCGTGTAATCGATGGTAAAAATTTGTTATGAAAAACATTGAATTTTATAAAAACTTAAAAAGCGACTTCCCTGCAAGTGTGGTTGTATTTTTTGTCGCAATTCCACTCTGCTTAGGGATTGCATTAGCAAGCGGTGTCCCTCTGTTTTCGGGCTTGATTTCAGGTATTATTGGTGGGGTCGTGGTAGGACTTATCAGTGGATCACATGTGGGTGTTAGTGGTCCTGCAGCAGGATTAGCTGCGATCGTGTTGACTGCCATTACTTCTTTGGGAAGTTTTGAGACCTTCCTTTTGGCAGTTGTGCTGGGGGGAGTGTTTCAACTTCTCCTAGGGTTGTTTAAGGCTGGCATCATTGGGTATTATTTTCCGAGTTCTGTAATTCGTGGAATGCTAACTGGAATAGGTTTGATCATTATCATCAAACAAGTACCCTATTTTGTAGGTTACAATAAAACAACTGTAGGAGCTTCGAGTGAACTTAGCGTTTCTTTTTTGAGTCAGATAAGTCTTGGTGCAACCATAGTGGCAATTATCAGTATGGCCATTTTGTTGTTTTGGGAAAAGGTCTTGTCAAAAAAAGCTAAAATTTTCACCTTGATTCAAGGTCCATTGGTTGCTGTCGTTTTTGGAATTATCTATACCTATTTTTCAAAAGGGGAAAAAACATTAGGTATCGCTCAAGTAAACCTTGTAAACGTACCTAAAAGCACTGATCTTTCGGGCCTACTATCTAATTTTACTTTTCCCAATTTTTCTGCCATCTATCAACAAGAGGTTTGGATCGTTGCCTTTACCATTGCTTTGGTAGCCAGTCTTGAAACTCTTTTGTGTGCTGAAGCGACTGATAAATTGGACCGACAAAAAAGAGTTACCCCAAAAAACAGGGAACTCGTAGCACAAGGGATCGGTAATGTACTTTCGGGATTAATAGGTGGTTTGCCTATCACTCAGGTGATTGTCAGAAGTTCTGCCAACATTCAATCGGGGGGTAAAACCAAACTCTCTGCAATTTTACATGGATTTCTTTTGTTGATTTCAGTAATGTCTATTCCTGGGCTGCTCAATATGATTCCACTCTCGGTATTGGCCTCGATACTCTTGGTGGTGGGTTATAAATTGGCAAAACCTGAATTGTTTAAAACAATGTACCTGTTGGGGTGGAAACAATTTTTACCTTTTATCACCACTATTATTGGAATTGTTACCACCGATTTGTTGATGGGTATTTTTATCGGTTTAGTGTTTGGTGTTGGTTTCATTTTGATCGATAGCTATAAAAATTCCCACGCTCTGATTGTTGACCACAGTTCGGAGGGTGAAAACAAATATCGTATCAGTTTTGCAGAAGAAGTTACTTTTATCAATAAAGAGCCAATTTTAAGAGAATTGGAAAGGCTTCCAGAGACTGCTCAATTGGAATTGGACGTTAAAAAAACGAAGTTTTTGGATTTCGATATTTTGGAGATTATAAATGATTTCATGCAAACTCATTCTCAGAAAAATATCCATATTAGGGTGATTACGGAAAGAGGGGTTTTTGAAAATCCTAAAGATTTGTTTAGAACCATTTTTCCTCATCAAAGAACAGGATGATACCTCTGAGATGATTCATTTAAACCATAATTGGTTTTTTTATATTCTCACTAACATAGGCCTTTCCCTTAACTCCCGGAAAACGATTTCAATTTAGTTACTTATTTGGCACGAACCACTTTAAACTGGTAAGTACCCGATCCTATCTTTAGCTCAGCGATATTATTTTCAAATCCAAGCAATCGAATCTCTTTAGCACTTGCAATGGGTTTGTTGTTTTCCCATATGTCTGATCCAACTTTCACTGGAATAAATACTGTGGCTGTTGTATTGTCGGGAACTGTCAACTCAAGTGAATAGATTTTATCAGTTTTTTTCCAGCTTACATTAATGTTTCCATAGGGAGAAACATGGTGTCCTTTTGCCCATTGAAGCGAATCATGAAATGCAGGCCTTACAATAAACTCTTTATATCCAACTTTCTTTGGATCGGGTTGAATACCCAAAATACCACGTTGAAACCAGCCACCAATTCCATTTAAACAGCCATGCACCCGAGAATTACATTCACTCCAATATTCTGGCCAAGTTATCTCTCCTCGTTCTATAATTTCTCCATAGCTGGGGTAAGTAGTTTGACTGGTAAGTGTATACAACAAATCCTGATTATTCTTTTTTGTAAGATATTTAACTAAAAAATAGGTTCCATGAATTCCAGTGTCAAAGTGTCCATCTTGTGATACAAGTATTTCTTCTTTGAGCTTTGTCTCAACTTTCGAAATATCATTTTCTGGAACTACACCTGCTATAAGAGGTAAGACCAAATGCGTTTGTCTGCTGTCTATATAGGTGTAGTTATTAGGATTATAAAAATGATGGTTGACGGCCCCGCTTATTTCCGTAGCCTTAGTCTTATACTTTGATGCCACTTCTTCCATCTCTAGTATTTCGGCAATATTGGCAGCAATTTTTAAAACATAAACGTAATAACAATTGTTAAAAAGTGCAGCCTCGGGAGTATGGCTTCCCTCATCTTTCCTTGGATTTGCCCAATCACCTAAAAACAACCATTCTTTATTTCCGCCATACTCCCAATCTCCTGGAGATACGATATCAAGTAACCCTTTATCATTTTCGTTTTTTTCGAGATATGACAACCACTTTTGAGCGGCAGAAAAAGTAGTTTCAAGAATTCGGGTATCGCCATAGTTTAAATATACTTCCCATGGCATGGTAAGAATAAAACCACTCCATGCTGGCCCACCACCCCCTCCAAGTGTTGGCGCAGTATGGTTAATTCTTCCATTCTTATCCTGAATGTCTACCCAATCTTGTCCCCATTTGGTAAAAAAGGAATGGGAAGCAAAAGCATCAAGGGCTATTTCCAAGCTGCCGTGTCCATCACCCCCATAACCAAGCCTTTCTCGATGTGGACAATCCACTGTCATTCCTCCTGTGGATAAACTTTCGTAGGTGTAACAAGTGTAATTGTATATTTTATTGAGCAGATTATTTGAACATTCAAAATCTCCTATTCTGGCTCTATCGTTTGTAACTTGGTATCCGAAAATATCCGTCAGCT
Organism: Flavobacteriaceae bacterium; assembly: GCA_029248185.1. Lineage (GTDB taxonomy): Bacteria > Bacteroidota > Bacteroidia > Flavobacteriales > Flavobacteriaceae > MS024-2A. Next base: position 5,427 of record JAQWJV010000031.1, read on the forward strand.
CCGGTTGATAATCTATACCGCTAATGGTTATGTATTCCACCTGATGATAGGTAAAGCGATTACAGAAAATAGTTTTTCCTGATTCATCAAGCACTACCGTATTTCTTTGATTAAACTCTTCCTCTTTATCAGGCCATGATGAAGCCGAAACTCGAATTTCTTGCCCAGGCTTCCCCTTTAGTGAAGCCTCTATCCACCCCGTGTAAATTTTATCCATGGTAAACTGATACTTTCCTTCAGCCAATTTTTTTACCGCTATTGCGCTTCTTTTTTTAGCCGCTCTGTTTGGTTCTACAAAATCGGATGATACTTTCAAATCGAATTTTACCTCATCCACATTTGCCCAAAATTTTTCATTATTACTGTCCTGAGTCCACATAATATTTCGACCCGAATCATCTATAAAATCACCACCGAAATTACTGTTGTGCCAACCGCCATAATGAGAGGTATTACTGGATGTAAATTTCCAGCTTTTATCTGTTGCAAACCAGTCGTTATTTATTTTAATTTGCGCTTTACACAAAGGACTTTTATCTATATTAAAACTGGCTTTTGGGTTTCCATCCTTAAAATTTGCCCAGCCAGAAGCCAGCCATATAACAATATTATTTTCCCCTTTGTTCAAATAGGGTGCAATATCGTAACTGGAATAAAGTACCCGGTTTCTTAAATCTGAGACTGAAGGAGTAAGAACTGCATCACTAATTTTTTTACCGTTAATGTATAGTTCGTGAAAACCAACAGAGGCGATATAAGCAGGTGCAAAATCTGGAATATTTTCAATCATAAAATTATATTTAAGGAATGGGTAATTACTCGAATCAGCGGTAGGAGTGTGAACCCATTTTGAAATCCAATCCTCTTCTTTTAAAATTCCCGTTTCAAACGAAGCCCATTCACTAAACTCACTTTTACTTCCTTTCTTATCTTGGATTTGAACCTTCCAATAATATTTTTTTGCAGACTCCAGAGGCTTCCCATTGTATTTTACATTGACCGACTGGCTCGAGGGAACTACTCCCGAATCCCAAAAAAAAGGTTTATTTTCTGAAGGAATATTATTTGATTCCACTACAATAATTCTATATGAACTTTGGCCGACATTGCGTTTTGCTGAAGCCTTAATTTGCCAGCTCAAAAAGGGTTGATCTTTTTCAACACCTCTAGGACTAATTTGATATTCGCATTTAAGACTTTCGAGTTTTAGAACACTTTTATTTTGAGCACTGCATACGTTTAAAATCAGGACAAAACTGATAATGATTAGCAGTAATCGATAATATTTCTTCATTGTATATAACTATGAGTTCCGAATATACAGTTTAAACAAGATATAGACTATACCTAATAAGTCTTTTCCATAAAAATCAAATTAAAAGAGATCTTCTAATAATTAAAAACCCAAAGGTCAAAACCCACTGCAAATATGAGAAGACAATATTCATCTTCTTTTGGATTTAATCTAATATTAAGTTAAATAAGACTCTTTATTTAATCTATAAAATCTAGAGTTAATGCAAACGTTTGCACAAAATTTAACATCACCATCTATTGAATCAAGTCAATATTAACATAAATTTATTACTGAAACAACAAATTTAAACAATGAAAAAAAGCAATGAATATTGTATCTATCAGTCAAAAAGATACAGTAAATTAAGTTTTAGAATTTGTTTGGCTTTTCTCTTTGCATTTGTTCCAACAGTAGGAACTTATGCTAATGCTAAAAATCCAAAGGATCTAAAAATTATATCCGCAATCCAAAAAACAATTAGCGGAGCAATTACCGACGACGACGGAATGCCACTCCCCGGCGCGAACATAGTCGAAAAGGGAACTTCAAATGGTGTTCAGACAGATTTTGATGGAAATTTCACCATCAATGTAAGTGACGAAAATGCTGTTTTGGTAGTTTCATTCGTTGGATTTTTAAACCAAGAAATCGAAGTTGGGAACCAAAAAAGTGTTGCAGTGCAACTGATGTCCGACGCAGAAAGCCTAGAAGAGGTTGTCGTTACAGGATATGGTTCTCAAAGAAAATCTGATGTTACTGGAGCCATTAGTTCTATTAAAACGGAGGATTTTAACCGCGGGGTTGTAGC
>JAQWJV010000032.1 GCA_029248185.1 Flavobacteriaceae bacterium
CATGGAATGGTAATTGGAGGACACGGAGATACAACAATGATTCCTTTGACACGTTTGGCGAGTTACAATGGAGCTCCAGTTTCACATTACCTGGATCAACAGGCACTTGAAAAAGTGGCTGCTGACACTATGGTTGGGGGAGCAACGCTCACAAAACTCTTGGGAACTTCGGCTTGGTATGCTCCAGGAGCTTCTGTGGCCTATTTGGTGGATAGCATTTTGAATGATCAAAAACGTATGATTCCTTGTTCTGTTTATCTAGAGGGGGAATACGGTCTAAATGATATCTGTATCGGTGTACCTTGTATCATTGGAGCAAATGGAGTTGAGTCAATCGTTGATGTTCAATTAAATGCTCAAGAGAAGCAATTGATGAGTGAAAGCGCTCAAAAAGTGTCTGCAATGAACGCTGCTTTAAGCGATATTCTCTAATTTACTCCTCTTCATATTCATTAATTCTCCATAGAGTTGTCAATTCTTTGGTTTAATCCTATATTTGCACGCCTTAATTGAGCTTAAATTATATTGAAATGCAAAACAATTCTTTAATTCGAGTTTTCGGTCTTTTATTTGCACTCGTAAGTATTTACCAACTCTCCTTTACATTCATCGCTAGTAATGTAGAAAAACAAGCAGACGCCTTTGCTGAACAATCTATTTCTGAAGATGTTGCTGACTATTTAGAAGTTCGTGACCAAAAAGCGGCTGCATATTTAGATTCCATAGGGAACAATAGTTTATATGGTTTTACAACCTATAACGATGCCAAAGATAAAGAGCTCAATAAGGGGCTTGACTTGAAAGGAGGTATCAACGTAATCCTTCAAATCTCGATTCGTGATATTTTAAGTGGATTGGCCGAGAATACTCGAAACCCTATATTCAATAAAGCATTAGACGAAGCTGATGTGCTTCAGAAGTCAACAGATGAACCTTATATTGAATCTTTCTTTAAAGCTTTTGATGCGGTAAAAAGTGGTGAAAAATTAGCTTCTCCTGACATTTTTGCCAACAGAACCTTGAGCGACGAAATTAATTTTGAAATGACGGATCAAGAAACTCAAGTGGTGATTCGTAGAAAAATTGATGAATCCATTGTTTCTGCCTTTGAAGTCTTGCGAAAACGTATCGATAAATTTGGAGTAACACAACCCAACATTCAACGTTTGGGTACTTCTGGTAGAATTCTTGTTGAATTACCCGGTGCAAAAGATGTGGAACGTGTTCAAAATCTATTGCAAAGTACGGCTCAATTAGAGTTTTGGGAAACGTATAAAAATGAGGAGTTAATTAGCTTCTTGATTGAAGCCAATGCTCTGCTGAAGACTAAAGAAGATCAATCCACCCTGGCTGTGGAAGAGGAAAAAGACGATGTATCAGAAATTGATGATTTATTAGCTGATGTTTCGGCCCAAGATTCAATCTCAACTTCCACTTCAAACCCTATTTTAGACCGAATTGTTGGTCAAGGTTTTCAAGGGGGTCCAGTTTTGGCCCAGTTTGCTTCACGCGATAGTGAGTTGATTTTAGATTACCTTAACCAACCTGACGTAAGAAAACTTTTACCTTCACAATATCGCTATATCCGTTTTGCTTGGGGTAAACCTCCTACCAATAGTGATGTAGTAGAACTCTACGCATTAAAATCGAATCGCGACAACCAAGCTCCTTTGAGTGGAGGTGTAGTTGTGGATGCTTTACAGACCTATGATCAAGTAGGGAATGCAGCCGTTTCCATGCAAATGGACTCTAGAGGTGCACGAATATGGGAAGCCATGACCGGAAAGGCATACAAAGAGGCCAGTAATATTGCAATCGTTTTAGATAATATTGTTTATTCTGCACCGGGGGTGTCTAGTGGAGCTATTGCAGGGGGACGCTCAGAAATTACAGGAAACTTTACATTAAATGAAGCGATTGATTTGGCTAATGTGTTGCGTGCAGGAAAACTTCCCGCCTCAGCAGAAATCATTCAATCTGAAATTGTTGGCCCCTCACTTGGTCAAGAAGCTATTGAAGCTGGAGTATATTCTTTCATTATCGCACTATTATTTGTTTTGGGATGGATGATTTTCTACTACGGTAGTTCAGGATTGTATGCAGATATTGCTTTAATTTTAAACATCCTTCTCATCTTTGGAATTTTAGCTGGACTTGGAGCAGTACTTACGCTTCCTGGTATTGCTGGGATTGTTTTAACGATTGGAATTTCTGTAGATGCTAACGTACTTATTTTTGAGCGAGTTCGAGAAGAACTCGGTAAAGGAAAAGGAATACGTAAAGCCATTGCAGATGGATTTAACAATGCACTTTCATCCATTTTAGATGCCAATATTACTACGGGACTTACAGCTTTGATTCTCTTTATTTTTGGTACCGGTCCGATTAAAGGTTTTGCAACAACCTTATTGATAGGTATTGGAACTTCATTGTTTACAGCTATTTTTATTACTCGAATTTTAGTTGACGCACGAAATGAGAAAGGAAAAGATGTTTCTTTTTCAACAAAAGCCACCAAGGGCTTGTTATCCAATATCAGTATTTCTTTTCTGCAAAGAAGAAAAGTAGCTTATATCATTTCTTCTATATTGATTGTGATAAGTTTAGCTTCTTTAACTTTTCAAGGCTTAAATCAAGGTGTTGACTTTTTGGGAGGTAGATCTTACACGGTTCGATTTGAACAGGCTGTTAATCCAACTGAAATTAGTTCTATTTTGACCAGTGAATTTGGTAGTGCTGAAGCAAAAACTTACGGAGAGGAAAATCAATTGAAAATTACTACCAAATACAAGGTAGATGTGGAGGGCATTGAAGTTGATGAAGAGATTCAGAATAAACTTTTCGCCGCCTTACAGCCTTATTTACCTGATGGTATGTCGTATGACAACTTTATCAATGGAAGTTCTCAAAAGGAAATAGGAATTATGTCATCCATCAAAGTGGGTCCAACCATCGCTGATGATATCAAGAATAATTCATTTTTAGCAGTTATTGGGTCGTTGATTGTAGTTTTCTTGTACATTCTTTTACGATTCCAAAAGTGGCAATTTTCTTTAGGTGCTGTTGCTGCAGTTTTCCATGATGTTTTGATTGTATTAGGTATATTTTCAATTACCTATACCTTTATGCCTTTCAGTATGGAAATCAACCAAGCTTTTATTGCTGCAATACTAACCGTAATTGGATATTCTTTAAATGATACGGTAGTTGTATTTGATCGTATTCGTGAATTTTTAGCAGAGCATACTAAATGGGAGTTTGATACTACTGTAAATGCAGCTTTGAACAGCACGCTAAGTAGAACATTGAACACCTCTTTGACTACCTTAATAGTATTATTAGCAATTTTTATTTTTGGGGGAGAATCTATCCGAGGGTTTATGTTTGCTCTTATTATTGGGGTGTTAGTTGGAACTTACTCCTCTGTATTTATCGCAACTCCAGTAATGTTCGATACGCAAAGAAAGAAAGCGATAGAAAAAGAATAAGCAGTATTCATTCTTTAAACAAAAAAGCCAAATCATTTGATTTGGCTTTTTTGTTTAATATCCTTTTTTCTTGGCATTTTTGATATGGGCTAGATGATGCTCTCCATGCCAAGCATAAATTAAAATTGTTGTGTTTAAGGGATAGTGTTTTTCTCGTTCTGGGTGGAGGTATTTTTTAGATAATTCCATTTCAGAAAGTGAGTTTAAGAAAAGAGTCCACCGTTTATGTAATGCGCTAATCAGGTCTAAACTGTATGATAAATCAGTATGGGTAGCATCGGGTAGCTCTGCCCAATTGGCTTCTTGGTAATCTTTAATAGATGGGGTATCCTCTAATATAGCATGTTTGAAACGCAAATAGGAATGCATGTGACTGTCTGCTAAATGATGAACTACTTGAGCAATAGTCCAACCCTCTGGACGGTAGCGATTTTGTAATACTTCTTCTGGGATATCAGCAACAGCTTTTCTAAGCTTTTCAGGAAACTCTTCAAGTTTGGTAATACCTTTTTTTATTTCAGCTTTAGTAGGGTTTTTCGTCCACTCAAATTTTCCAATAGGGTAGGTTAATTTAAACAAGTCATTTTTATTCATAATTTGGTGTATTTAATGTTCATTCCTTTTGCTAATTGATATTGTTTGCTTTGACCTGCAACTAGTTCTAAAACATACTTTGCAGGAACCAATGAAGGGATACTAGAGAGGTCATTTGGTATTGAATTTTCATGAATATGAACAATCTCAAGGGTTTCGTTAAGAAAGATAAGATCAAGCGCTATAGGGGTGTTTTTCATGTAAAATGACCGCTGGGCACTCTCCTCAAAGATAAAAAGCATTCCTTGATGGGAAGCCATTTCTGTTCTGTACATTAGCCCTGTTTGTCTTTTATATGGAGTGTCTGCAAATTCAATATCATAGGTAACAAGGGTTTCTCCTTTTGTGTCTAAAATTTTTAGTTGCGCCTCTTTCTTGAACCCAATTGGAGCTTCTTTTATTTTCTTGGGAGCCTGAGTGCATGAAGAAAAAAAAGGATTGAAGCTGATGAGTAATACAAGAACTCTAAACTTCACTTGAGATAGTATTTGTTTTTCGGAACATTAGAAAAAGTCCAAGTAAGATTAAAGGAATACTTAACCATTGTCCAGTTGAAAGAACGGGAAAGTACTCTTCGAAGCCCCCTTGACTTTCTTTAAGAAATTCGACTAAAAACCGAATGATGAACATACTAGTAAAAAAGACGCCCAATAAATATCCTGGTTTCTCTTTTTTAGGAGTTTTATAGACCTGCTTGAGAATGAAAAACAAAACGAGATATCCTAAGGCTTCATATAATTGTGCAGGATGTCTGGGAGCATTTTCACCACGATTTAAAAAAACAACACCAAAATTGGATCCAGAATATTTACCTACAATTTCAGAATTAAAGAAATTTCCAATTCTAACAAAACTAGCTCCAACTGCAACGGGAATAGTAACTCTGTCAATAATCCAAGAGAGGGGCTTGAACTTGAATTTTCTTCTATATAAATAAAGTCCAATGAGCGAACCAATGACTGCCCCGTGACTTGCTAACCCTCTAAAGCCGGTAAAAGTATAGCCGGTAGGGGTGTCTCTGATGGGAAGTAATATTTCAATTAAATGATCCTGATAATAGTCCCAACTGTAAAAAAATACATCTCCCAATCGAGCACCCAAAAGAATCGAAATAATCATATAGACAAAAAGGGATTCTAGATACTCTAAAGGAATTTTCTCTTGATCATATATTTTTTTCATGAGATAGTATCCAAGCCCAAATGCCATAATGAACATTAAGCTATAGTAATGGATTCCAAAGCTTCCTATTTTAATGAGTGTTTCGCTAGGAGCCCAATCAATTTTTGAGAGAAACATAAGTGCTTATTTTATCTAGGTAAATGTAATTAAATTCAAGGCGATAGGAAATTATTCCTCAAGGAATTGGGTCATATCCTGATCCTCCCCATGGGTGACATTTAGAAATACGTTTGACCCCCAGCCAACCTCCTTTAAATAAACCATGTTTTTTCAATGCTTCAAGGGTATATTGCGAGCAGGTAGGTTGATATCTACAACTTGGAGGGAGTAGGGGAGATAAAAAAGATTGATACCCTTTTATTAATAAAACAAAGGGATAAATTAAAATCTTTTTCAAAGCGTAAATTATTAATTTATTTTAAATGTGCTCCCCTCTGAAGTATCGTTGATTTGAATGTTTAAGTTCGATAAAGAATCTCGAATTAAATCTGAAGTTTGAAAATCTTTTGCGGCTCGCGCATTGTTTCGTAATTCAACAATGAGTTGTAATGCACCTTCTAATTGTTTGTTTCCATTTTCTCCTTGCTTTTTGTTTGTGTTAAGTAAACCTAAAACATCAAAAAAGAAGACATTCATGAGTTTAGATAAGCCTGCTAAATCTGTTTTACTTATTTGTTGAAGACCATTCGAAACGGCATTGATATATTTTACAGCATCAAAAAGATGAGCAATAAGAAGCGGGCTATTAAAGTCGTCGTTCATTGCAGCATAACATTTATTTTGCCATACAGTAATATGAAAATCTGAACTTTCAGGACTAGTAGGAAGCGCTTCTAATTTAGAAATTCCTTCTTGCAATCGATGAAATCCTTTTTCTGAGGCTTCCAAAGCAGTTTCACTCAAATCGACAATACTACGATAGTGCGCTTGTAGCATAAAAAAGCGAACAGCCATAGGGGAAAAGGCCTTTTTAAAAATGCTATTTTCACCACTAAACATTTCTCCAGGTAAAATATTATTCCCGGTGGATTTTGCCATTTTCTTCCCATTAAGGGTAAGCATATTAGCATGAAGCCAGTAGTTGACAGGAGCTTTTTTGTTTATCGACTCAGCCTGAGCAATTTCGCACTCATGGTGAGGAAATTTCAAGTCCATTCCTCCTCCATGGATATCAAACTGTTTTCCTAGATATTTGGTGCTCATTGCTGTACACTCTAGATGCCATCCAGGAAAACCCTCACTCCATGGGGAGGGCCAGCGCATAATATGAACTGGTTCTGCTTTTTTCCACAAAGCAAAATCCTGAGGATTTTTCTTGTCGCTTTGCCCATCTAATGTTCTTGTATTATGAATTAAATCTTCAATTTTTCTTCCACTTAGCTTACCATAAGGAATGTCATCATTAAACTTAATAACATCAAAATAAACTGAACCGTTTATCTCATAGGCATAACCTTGCGCCATGATTTCTTTGATTAATTCAATTTGCTCCACAATATGTCCTGTGGCTGTGGGTTCAATACTTGGCGCAAGTGCATTGAATTCAGCCATGGTGTCACGAAAATCTAAAGTATAGCGTTGAACCACTTCCATGGGCTCAATCGATTCTAGACGTGCTTTCTTTGCAATTCTATCTTCTCCTTCATCAGCATCGTTCTCTAAATGTCCTGCATCGGTAATGTTTCGTACGTAACGAACTTTATAGCCTAAGTGTTTTAAATACCTGAAAATTAAATCAAACGAGATAAAAGTTCTACAATTTCCTAGATGGACATTGCTGTATACGGTGGGTCCACAAACATACATCCCAACGTTGTTAGGCAATATGGATTTAAAAATCTCTTTTTTTCCATTTAGTGAATTATATACAACTAATGTGGTGTCCATTAAAAATCTGTATCTAATTTGAGATAATCTAAAAATTCTCTTTTTTTGTCTTCATTTTTAAAAACGCCACCAAAATCACTAGTTACAGTACTACTCGCTGTGTCACTTATTCCTCTTGAATTTACACAGAGGTGTTTAGCATCAATCACACAAGCTACATCTTGGGTGCCGAGAACCTCTTGAAGTTCTTGAACAATCTGGAGCGTTAAGCGTTCTTGAACTTGTGGACGCTTAGCAAAATAATCAACAATACGATTCATTTTGGAAAGCCCAACTACAGTTCCATTAGAAACATATGCTACGTGAGCCTTACCTACAATAGGAAGTAAATGATGTTCACAAGTAGAATATAGGGTAATGTTTTTTTCCACCAACATTTCTCCGTATTTATAGGAATTGTCAAAAGTGGATGCTTTTGGTTTTTTATCGGGATGAAGTCCTCCAAAAATTTCATTCACAAACATCTTGGCAACTCGAAGGGGAGTCCCTTTTAAACTGTCGTCTGTTAGATCCATCCCTAATGTATCGAGGATAGAATGGACGTGTTCTTGAATCAGTAGTATTTTTTCAGGATCACTTTTGTCAAAAGCATTATCTTTTAAAGGAGTTTTAGCATTAGTAGAGAAATGGTCTTCTCCTTCTTGCAAACTAGTGTCAGTGATTGATTTTTCGATTTTCATAGGTAATAAATGCCTACAAATATACTCAATTTCTGAAGGAAATAAAGCCTATCAAATAGATCAAAGTTTAAAGTTGTAGCTGATACTTACTTGAGTGAGTTTTTGGTTTAAGGAATACGTGTCAGTAAGTCCCTCTGAAAATAGCTCGAATTGTTTGTTTTGCTCAAAATTGATTAAAGAAACTGCGAGGCTACTGGATCCAAAATCAATTCCTAACCCGAAAGTCAACGCCATGGTGTTTGTGTTGCTATTCTTTTGTGCTGTATTTTGATTTAAAATACCCGCTCTAAAGCTAAGGTCATTGAGACGATATTCACCACCTATTTTGAAAGTTGTTACCCCATAAAATCTTGATTCAACTTTTTCTGTAACTTCGGTAAGATAAGTACTTCCAAAATCATCATTTAATCGAGTATTAGCTAAATTTTGAGTACTGTAGTCAAAGGAAATCAATCCCTTGGATCCAAATATATAAGCAAAACTTAAGGTTATTTTAGATGGGATTCTAATTTGGTATTCATCATATAAGTTAGTAATATTTGGACTTATTTCTTCCCTAATATCGATTCCTCCTTCATAGTGAAATGCACTGGTACTTTGCCTTGTTTCATCAACAAGTGTGAGCCATTGAGGACTGTCATAAGTCGCCCCGAGTCGAATGTTTTTTATTTTATAAATAGCGCCAAATTGAGCTGATATTCCTTCACCAAAGCTTAGAAGTTCATTTTCAAAATTAATATTGTAGGTTGTGGAATTTTCAGAATGATTGGTTTCAAATAAATTTTGAGCATTATTTAAATAGAGTTTATGAAAATTTATATTGACTCCTAGATGAAAAACATCCTTGTACAATCCACTTAAGTTCAAGCTTGTCTTTCTATGCCAACCTGAATTGATAATATCAATTTTGTGGTTAACAGTGTTATATAATACATTGGAACGGTAAGTTGTGTTTTCGTCTGTGTCATTTGTAGGATCTATAATATAACCTTGATAGCCTAAAAAAGCTTGTTGTGCCGCAAAACCTTGTTCATCTCCTAATACTCGATAGACATCATCTGTAGTTTCATCATCATAAAGAGGTAGATTTTTAAAGGCTAGACCATCCGCATAATAAAGAAAATATTGATCAATCCCCCCCGGGTTAGTGCCCTGAACAACTGCATTTTGATTGAACTGTATGATTTTATGTAGATTAAAACCCACACTCACTCTTGACCATGGACTGTCGGAGTTCGTATTGTTAAAGACAAAAACCCCTCCTAAATGATCCAGTCGAACATCTTCATTTTCTGAACTCCCTTGTGAATTAAAATATGAACTTTCAGTGAGCTTATTTTTATAATTTAAAGAAGCGCCCAATTCAGAATGTAAAAAAACTGAAGAGCTTGCAGGATTAAAACTAATTGCAGTTAAATCCCCTCCTAATGCTCCAAAGGCTCCTGCCATTGAAGTGTAGCGTGCCGAACCGTTTAGCTCGGTAGACACAAACCGATTCACATCGTTAACAGTCTGTGATACAGACAGTTGCGATATTAATATAGCTATAAGAGTGTAGATGGTGATTCGCATAGTAAGAAAAATTTTATGAATTAGTTTCTTCGTCCACTAGAAGATCCTCTTCCGGCACTAGAACTTCTGGAGGAGCCACTTCTGCTCCCAGAACTAAAGGATCTTGAGGGACTACTATAACTTCTTGAACTAGAGGGAGTGCTATAACTATTAGATCTATTCTGAGTTGAATTTCTACTCGTTTGATTGTAGTTATTGTTGTTGTATTGTCTTTTCGTTTTAGGACGTGTCACAGATTTATTTCTTGATTCTGCGGATCTAGTTCTTGGATTTGTTCTGTTACTTCTATTTCTTACCGTGGGTGAATATCTTGATTGAGAAAAACGACCAGTACTACTTTTTACAGATTTATTGGGATTGGTAGTGCCACTTCTTGAGACACCTGTAGTTCCTGAATTTATGCCATTGACAGCAGGCCTTGCAGTAATGGAACCTCCAGAATTTTTAACGCCCAATCTAGTACTGCCAAGTACAAGGTTTCTTCCAAGAGCATTATACCTTCTACCAACGTTAACACGGTTCAAAGTATTTTTAATGTCCTCTTGATTTGATTTTGATTGGCGATTTCGTTTTGATTTGGAATCTCTCACAGAAGAGCCATAATTTTTTTCACCTCTTCCTGATTTAATGCGAGCAACTGTGCTGTTGTAATTTCTATTGTTGTAATTGTTAAATCGATTTCCATATCGGTTTGCAAATCTATTTCTATTCCATCGGTTGTATCGATTCCATGGATTGCTAAAGCCGTTGTAATAAGGATGGTAAAACCCACCATAACTAAAGGGACTATAGAAAGAATTGAAACCTCCCCAATAGCCAGCAAAACCCCATCCATAAGGATTGAAAAATGGGTCATAAAATCTTCCATAACCGAAGCGATTTCCATAATAGTTATTCCAAAATGGGGAATAATTAAATGCAAAACCAGAAAGCCCCCAGAGATAATTAGGAGTGTTGTTAACTACTATAATTTCAGTCTGAGCAGTTTCCCCTCCCCAAGGAATTTGAGTGTACCCACTGTCTCCAGTATTTGTTTGATATTGCTCTGTAGTGCTGTAGCTTTCAGTATCAGTAAAGTAAGTGTCATCATTATTGACAGGCACATTGTTATCTGCAATATCTTTAAAGTATTGACTGTAGTAATCGTTATTGTTTTCCACTTGCGGAACGCGTTGTTCGCGATTGGATTGGGATGCGTAAATACCGTCAGCATCAAAATAGGATGCGCTTTTAAAACTACCACAGCTAAAAAGAATTATACTTACAGCAAAAACTAATATTAAATTTTTAATTTTTTGAAAAGATAAGTTTGCATTCATAATCATTCGCTTTAGAGATGTGGATCAAAAAGTTTAGTTTTGTATCACAAAAATTATATCAAACAAATATAGGCAAATTCTATGCCACGTTTTTAAGGCCAATAAATTAACATCAAGAAGTATCGATTATTCCAAGTGGTATAACGAAATTGTTGTCAATGCCGATCTGGCAGAAAATTCAGCAGTCCGAGGCTGTATGATTATCAAGCCCTATGGCTACGCAATTTGGGAAAAAATGCAGGCGGAGCTGGACACAATGTTCAAGGATACAGGACATGAGAATGCTTACTTTCCCCTTTTTGTTCCCAAGAGTTTATTTGAGGCAGAAGAGAAAAATGCTGAAGGATTTGCAAAAGAATGTGCAGTCGTCACCCATTATCGTCTAAAGAATGATGAAAGTAATCCAGGAAAACTTATTGTTGATCCTAATGCTAAATTGGAAGAAGAGCTCGTTGTAAGGCCAACAAGTGAGGCTGTTATTTGGAATACCTATAAAACTTGGATTCAATCCTATAGAGATTTGCCAATTTTAATCAACCAATGGGCTAATGTGGTTCGTTGGGAAATGAGAACGCGTTTGTTTTTGCGTACAGCAGAATTTTTATGGCAAGAAGGGCATACCGCTCATGCAACCCAAGCAGAAGCAATGGCAGAAGCAAAACAAATGAACCAGGTATATGCAGATTTTGTTGAAAATTATATGGCCATTCCCGTGATACAGGGAATTAAAACAGAGAGTGAGCGATTTGCAGGGGCGGTAGAGACTTTCTGTATCGAGGCACTTATGCAAGATGGTAAAGCATTACAAGCGGGGACTTCTCACTTTTTAGGACAAAATTTTTCAAAAGCTTTTGATGTAAAATACGCCACTGCAGATGGAGGTCTAGAATATGTTTGGGCCACTTCCTGGGGAGTTTCAACACGTCTAATAGGGGCTTTAATTATGACCCATAGTGACGATAATGGTCTGGTTTTACCTCCTAACTTGGCTCCGATACAAGTTGTTATTATCCCAATTTATCGGGGGGAAGAGCAACAAAAAGAAGTCGCACTTACTGCCAATAAAATTAAGACACAACTGGAGCAAAAAAATATTCGCGTAAAATTTGATAATCGAGATAAATTTAAGCCTGGATTCAAATTTAACGAGTATGAATTGAAAGGAGTTCCCTTGCGTATTGCCATAGGTCCAAAAGATTTAGAAAATGGAACGGTTGAAATTGCACGTCGTGATACCTTATCAAAATCCATAGTAACTCAAGATGAAATTACTGAATATGTATCCTCACAACTGAGTCAGATTCAAAGTGATTTGTTTGAGAAAGCTAAAGCCTTTAGGTCAGAAAATATTACTGTAGTGGATGATTTTGCAACTTTTCAAGAGGTTATTAATGGCAAAGGAGGATTTGTGTCTGCACATTGGGATGGCACAAACGAATCTGAAGAAGCCATAAAAAAAGCGACTAAAGCAACCATACGTTGTATACCTTTAGATAATGAAAAGGAAGATGGAGTTTGTGTCTATTCAGGAAAACCCTCTCAGCAAAGAGTGCTCTTTGCAAAATCCTATTGATTTATAAATTTTTTAGAAAGGTGGTTTTTTCTTCATTAAAATCGTTGTAAAAGAGCTCTTTTTTGTATTCTCAAATTTAAAACTTGTGCTACTCACAGTTTTAATCCCTGCATTTTTAATAAGAAAAACACTACTGTTTAGGGGTTGTGATAACGATTTGTGAAATTTTAAAATCGAATTCGAGGAATTCAATTGGCTTAATTCTTTTTCAAATAGAGCTCTTATTTTTTTATTTTCTATTGGAGAATAGAGTGAATTAGAGCACCAGATTTTGGGTTGTTTTGGATCATTTTTTTTTACACTTATTATTTCCCCGTCCCAGGAATATTCTTTAAAAATAGGTAATGAACCAAAAGTGAGCGTCAGCAAAACAAAGGGAGCTGTATTTTCTAATTCTACTGTATTTAATTTTAGTTTCTCTGGGATGAGAGTTTGAAGAAGGAGCTTACCTCTACTTTGGTTATATTCTTTAATTTTATTTTTACCTGTTGCATTTAGAATGCAAGCTATTTTTTTTTCACTACTGTTTAAAGCAAACCAAGTTCCTCCTTTTTCAAGATCTTTTGGATACACTAAAGTATCATTATTGTGAATGTATTTTTTAGGAGGAACCGTTAGTCGTTGGTGATTTTCGTCTCTATTGCTAGTGAGAATAAAACCTTTTTTAAGCGGAATATAACTTACGACACACATTGATTTCTGTAGTTTTGAGTGGAAAATGCAACTCCAAAGTTATCATGAATTAAATGAGCTATTCCCTGATCAATCAAGGCTATTTTAATCAAACTTTGATGGTGAATGCCATGATCCATGCAATAATTCAGTTCTCGAAAGAAAGTGGTTTTAATTGCGTTTTCATCTTCCTCCTCATTTTCATGTACACTTCTCATTATTAGATTTGTATCATCTTTATTTTCAAGTTTATTTAAAAAATCAAAAACAAAATCCACAGCTTCTATTCCTTTTGTTTTATTTGTTTCAAGCTCTTTGTTTCGTTCTCTCAAGTCATAATTAATGGTGGTATTTTTATGTTGCTGTAAGCAGCACAGATAAAATTCAATAATGTGTCTTAAGTGTTCTCCAATGGATGCTCCAGAAAGGATCTCATTTTTTTTTACAAATGCATCTGCGTCAATTTTTTGTAATAATGTCTTTATGTCGTTCAATACTATTTTGTGAGGGTTTATATTCATGATTTAAGAATTAGGGGCGGGTGTTTTTTATTTGAAAGTTCAAGGACACCTTTCATAAATTGGATTAAAGATTGGGGTTGTTTTTTTTCTTTTAATTTTTGTTGACTGAGTTCAAAAATAATCTTCATTTGATAGAAAATATCTTTTTGCGCTTTCCAGTAGGAATAGTTGGGGTCATAGATATGGATCGGTTCTGAATTTACTCCATTGACCTCCATCACTTTAATGCCATTTTGATCACTAAAAGCATCCCAATTTTTTATTTTTAAATCAAAACGGCCGTAATCAAAATCAGGAATGGATTCAGCAGTTTGCGCAATCCAATTCAGCATTTCTGGACTAAATTTCCCCCTTGCATCAAGAAAGATAGTTCCTTTGTTATGATTTCCTATAGGTTCAATTAATAGCTTCTCGCCTTTGGGAAGAATAGAATTTCAGTAGGTTTTAAATCGAGTTTGAATAATTTTTTCACGATGGTTTACCCTGTGATTATCATGAACTAATTTTTTGAGGGTGTCTTTTCCGTTTCCTTCAATTTCACAAAAAGATTTTTCACCAATAGAGCTAATGTTAGGTTTTCCTTCTGTGTCCCAATAAAATAAAATACCTAATTCAATGGGGTAATCAATGAATTCTTGAATCAATAAAGTGTCATTATTTTTATATTGCTTGAGGTAGTGAGCAAGCATGTCAATAGACTCTAATTTTTCAACCCCCTTTCCACGTTCGCCCAAATCAGGCTTGATAATTAAAGGGAAATCCAATTGTTTTAATTGCAATAGTTTCTTTATTTCTGAAAACGAGGTTGTTTTGGAAATGGCCAAAGTAATGGGAGTCCATTTCTTTGGGAGCTGTTTTAGATATTTATATTTAGAACTTAGAAATGCGCCTCCAAGTTTCATGCTTGAATTTAAGTTAGAAAAGTATACCCAGCGTTTTGATTTTATAGCCAATAAAAAATAATAGAAATAGGCAGGAAAGTAAAAGATCCAAAAGGGCCAAAATTCAGGTTTATATATTCTTTTCCATTGTAGCTTTTTCATTCGCTTCTTTTCAAAATCTCTTTTGAGATTAATTGATAAACAGTTAAATTTTGTTTTTTACTGTAAAGAATTAAGTATATCAAAATTGAGACAAGCGATATCAATGCCATTGCAAACAATTGTCCATTGTCAGAGTTCCCATCCCATTTGACGATAATTCCTACAGGAGTAAATAAGTGAGTCCCAATAGCGCCCATCATGAGTCCCAGGGCTGCAAAAGAAGCCAGTATTTGTGTTTTAGGAAACAACAAAGCTAGCCCAACTACAAGTTCTAGAATACCCAAAATCCTTCTTCCCCAAGGTTCGGCATTAAGCGTACTAAAAATATGCATTGCTTCAGGATGTCCCGTAAATTTGAAATACTAGGATTGAAAAAAGATGATCGCAACGATAAGTCTTAAGATAAATAAAAATGATATTTTCACAAAGTAGGTTGAATTGGGGTTATTGTATTATTTTTTTCCAATTGGAATGGGCTTTGGGTTTTAATACCTCATGATTGTCAAGCCATTTTTCTCGTGTATCATTAAAAGTACCCTTATAAAATAGATAAAGTTTTCCTTCTTCTATCGTATATGATTCAGGATCAATTTTAACTTTTTTTGAATGGGTTCCAATAGCATATGCACACCAGCCACCAAATTCTGGGAGAAATTTTTTGGGGTTGGCATCAAACTTTAATTTATTGGCTTCATTGACAAAATAATAGCGCACACCATGGTTATTACTTTGCCATTTTTTTGAACCCTCAGCCGGTTTTTCTTGTGTAAAATAGGTAGTTAAATCATAACCGTCAACCGCAACATTATTTTTCGATAGATTCAAATCGGTGGCTGAAACCTCATAATTTTGAGACCATAAATTTGTTGCGCTAAGGGTTACAATAAAGAATGTAATTATAGATCTTTTCATTTGAGGCTAGTGATTTGGGGTTCATAATTTCAATAAAAATAGTGTTTTAGATTAAGAAAATTGTTAAAGTTTAACCAAAGTAAATAATTTAAACTTTCACACTTCAAAAAAAAAAAGAGTTAAGTGTCCTATTTGGTTGTTTAATAACATTTTTACATGTACATTTGCGCACGAAAAATATGGCCCGTTCGTCTATCGGTTAGGACGCCAGGTTTTCATCCTGGAAAGAGGGGTTCGACTCCCCTACGGGCTACAATTTAAAAATAAGATATGGCAAATCATAAATCCGCTTTAAAAAGAATACGTTCAAACAACAAGAAAAGACTTTTGAACCGTTTTCAACACAAGACTACGCGTAATGCAATCAAAAGATTGAGAGATCTTACAGACAAAAAAGAAGCAGAAAAATTATTTCCGAGTGTTGTTTCTTTAATTGACAAATTGTCCAAAAGAAATATCATTCATTCCAATAAGGGGTCTAACTTGAAATCTAAGTTAGCAAAGCATGTAGCTTCTCTTTAAGAATTTAATTTATTGAATAAAAAAGGCTCCAATTTGGAGCCTTTTTTAGTTTTATATCTCAACTGTTCTAAGAGTTCATTGAAATCAGGAACTCTTCATTGCTCTGAGTGCGCTTAAAACGATCGTTAATGAATTCCATGGCCTCAACAGGGTTCATGTCTGCTAAATATTTTCGCATGATCCACATGCGCTTAATAGTCGATTCATCAAGAAGCAAGTCATCTCTTCGTGTACTGGAAGAAATTAAGTCAATTGCAGGGAAAATTCTTCGGTTAGCAATTCTTCTATCCAATTGAAGTTCCATGTTTCCTGTTCCTTTAAATTCCTCAAAAATAACTTCATCCATTTTAGATCCTGTTTCTGTTAGAGCCGTAGCAATAATGGAAAGAGAACCGCCGTTTTCTATATTCCGCGCAGCTCCAAAGAATCGTTTTGGTTTGTGCAATGCATTGGCATCAACCCCACCACTTAATATTTTACCTGAGGCTGGCTGAACTGTATTGTAAGCTCTTGCAAGACGTGTAATAGAATCCAACAGAATGACAACATCATGCCCGCATTCTACTAAGCGTTTTGCTTTCTCCAACACAATATTAGCCACTTTTACGTGTCGATCTGCGGGTTCATCAAAAGTCGATGCAACAACTTCTCCATCTACATTTCGCTGCATATCTGTTACTTCCTCGGGACGTTCATCGATTAATAAAATCAATTGATAAACTTCCGGATGATTTGCTGCAATGGCATTTGCAATATCTTTTAATAACATGGTTTTCCCTGTTTTGGGTTGGGAAACAATCATCCCCCTTTGTCCTTTACCAATAGGGGAGAACAAGTCCATGATTCGTGTTGAAATAGTACTTGACTTATCCGCAAGATTAAATTTTTCTTGGGGGAAGAGGGGAGTTAGGTGTTCAAAGGATACTCGATCACGAACAACCTTGGGATCAAGACCATTGATTTTATCGACTTTAATTAATGGAAAATATTTTTCACCTTCCTTAGGGGGTCGAACGGAACCTAATACTGTATCTCCTGTTTTTAAACCAAACAAACGAATTTGGGATTGTGAGGCATACACATCATCAGGGGATGATAAATAGTTGTAGTCAGAGGATCTTAAAAAACCATAGCCTTCGGGCATGATTTCCAATACCCCTTCTGTTTGAACGATTCCGTCAAATTCAAAATCGGGCTCACGATAGCGGCTTCGGTTGTCTTTGTTGTGATTGGGTTCGTTGCGGTTATTGTTTTTTCCTTGATTAGAATTGGGATTATTGTTTGAATGCCCATTTCCATTCGGGTTATTCCCATTCTTTTTGGGTCCACCTTGTTGCGGATTATTTTTGTTTTGATGTTTGTTGTTGTTGTTGGGATGTTTTTGTGCTCCCTGCTTATTCTCGTTCTGTGGTTTGGGTTTGGATTTTTGAACAGGAAAAACTTTCAATGGTGCCTTTTTCTCTTGTCCCTCCTCTGCTTTTTTCGCAGGTGGTTTAGGAGAAGTCGCTGCCGGCTCCTCATCGGGTTTAGAGGCTATAAAGTCAACGATTTGATAAATCAAGTCTAGTTTCTTTAAACCAGCAATTCGTTTAACACCTATTTTTTTTGCAATTTCTTGTAATTCGGGGAGTTTCTTTGTTTTAAGAGTAGCTATTTCGTACATGAAGTTTATGTGATTATTGAATTGAAGATTTAGATTTTACCTTCAAATTTCTGCAGAGATGCAGAGCCACAATAATACAAATTTTATTTTAAAAATCTAGCTTTTAAAAAAAAGTTAATTTTGTAAAAAAAGTATTTATGATTCAACGCATACAATCTCTTTATTTACTTCTTGTAATTTTATTTTCAAGCGTCTTGGTTTACTTGTTTCTTCAGCCTGAAAATGAATCAATACTGTTTTCTATTTACTGGCTAGATCTGATTTTTTACACCATTCCATTACTGTCGTTCGTATGTGTTTTTTTATATGGGAAAAGAAAAGTACAAGCCGTAGTCTGTCTTATCCTCATTCTTTTCAGCCTGATCCCTCTGATTAGTTATGGTCAAAAAGTCTATAACGGGAGCTCCGACATGATTCTCTATGTAGTCATTGGAATTTCTTTACTGGAGAGTATACTTTTATTGCTTGCGCGAAGAGCCATTTTAAAAGATGAAAAATTAGTCCGCTCTATCGACCGCATTCGATAGAGCCCCACGCAAACCGAGTTCAATGGCTTCCAGATTTTGAATTTTTCCTTCCGAAAGATCAAAGCGAAGCAGGGTTCTAATCTTATGAAAGCCTGAGATACCCGCAGCTCCCGGATTCATATGTAAATGTCCGTTTTTTTTATCCTGCATGACTTTTAAAATATGAGAATGGCCACAAATAAAGAGTTTGGGTTTGTATTGCGAGATCAAAGTTCTAGCCTGTGGAGTATACCTCCCGGGATATCCCGCAATGTGTGTCATTAGCACACGCACTCCTTCACAAGAAAAAGAAAGCACCTCTGGGGCTTGCAAGCGAACTTTATTACCGTCTATATTGCCATATACCGCTCGAGTAGGTTTTAGGGCTTGTAAGCCATCGAGGACCTCAATTTTTCCAATGTCTCCTGCATGCCAGATTTCATCTGCTTGATCGACATACTTGGTGATTTTTGAATCTAAATGTCCATGGGTGTCAGAGAGGAGAAGGATTTTCTTCAATTTTTTGTAATTTATTCAAAATTAAACTATTCCCACATCTAAACCAATGACCTATGGAAATCATTAAAACCCTGATATCTTCTTCCAAAAAAAAAGGGGTGATTCACTTTTATGAGGACTTCATTTCTTTTTAATTAGAATCAAACCATGCGGTTAGAAAATTATTTTACTCAGAAATGGAAACCGTTTTGATTCAAAATAAAGGGAAGTGGCTCGCCCCATTTTTTTTGATTTTTAGTCTTTTATTTTTAATTGCTTCCCTTTATTTTTATTTATTTCAACAAGAAAATGTCTTGAATGAAGTTTCTGGAATGTTATTAGTTCTACTTGCTCTTGCAAATTGGAGTGCCACTCATTATCGCCTGATTCAAGTTAAAAAAGGTGGCTTACTCATCGATATTTTTTACTCAAACAAAAGGCAAGAAGTAATTACCGTTTTTGAGTGGCTACAGCAAAAGCTGATGGAAAATCGATGATTCAGGACCCTATGTCTAAATTCAAGCCCAGACAATTGTTTAACAGCGAGGATTTTAAAGGATATAAAAAAGACAGTTATTGTTAGTCCACCCATAGGGTTCCAACCGCATAGGTTTTTGCTTTCCCACTAATAATCACTCGATCTTTTTTGTTTTGGCAAAATAATTCTCCATGACGCTCTGAGATTTGGAAGGCATGTAATTCATTTTTTTGTAGCCGTTTTGCCCAAAAAGGGATTAAAGAACAATGTGCAGAACCCGTTACAGGATCTTCTAAGAAAGCAGCTTGAGGGGTGAAAAAACGAGAAACAAAATCTGTATTTTCCCCTAGGGAAGTAACAATCATGCCCCCAGGATCTAAATTGATTTGATCAAAAATATGTCGGTCTATTTGAATTGATTTAACTTCTTTTTCTGTGTTGTAAACCAAAACATAATCTCTGGCTTTATAGACCTCAGCGGGAAGGAGGTTCAGTGCGTTTTTCAAAATTTCAGGAAGTTCAGTGGCTACTGGCATTCGAGAGGGAAAGTCCAGGTGATACATTCCCTGCTGCATTCCAACAGTCAATGGACCGCTCAAGGATTCAAAATGAAGCTCTTCTTGGGTGTAATTTAATAGGGTCTTTAAGCAATGCGCTGTGGCAAGAGTTGCATGCCCACACAGATCCATTTCAATGTTTGGAGTGAACCATCGTAAATGGAGATGATCCCCTCGGTCAATAAAAAAGGCAGTTTCAGGAACCGCATTCTCCTTGGCGATATTTAACAAGGTTTCATCCGGCAACCAACTTTCTAATGGAACCACACAGGCTGGATTTCCTCCAAAACTTGAATCAGTGAATGCATTTATTTGAAAAAAGGAAAGCTTCATTGTTAGATTTTGTGAATGATTTTAAGATGCAGATCGCTTAGTTGTATCGGATTTTGCATGTGGTTTAATCCCCCTAATTTAGCAAATAAATTGAATAGATACTCTGCTATTCTAGCCCTTGGCCCGAGTAAGCTTTGCCGAACAGTCGAAATAAAGAGATTCAGAGGCACCATCCTGAGTTGGACCTAGGAATAATTAGCAATTAATCATAATAAGGATTATTGAAGACGGGTTTTTAATTTTCATTAAGTCCATGGATCATAGGAACCAAAATTCCAAATATACCCTTCTGGGTCAAGACAACTGTAGCCTTGGCCCCCATAATCTTCATTTTTTAAATCTAAGATTATATTTGCTCCGCCCGAAATCGCCCTTTGATAGTGTTTTTCTATTTCATCAACAATGATATAGGGCGCTTGGGTATTAATTCCATTAAGATCTTTTGGAGTTTTTATGAATTTATTATAATTATTGTTGTTTTCAGCGCCCAACATTATCAAAGCATTACCAAAATTTAACTGTGCATGAGTTATGGTCCCATTTGTACCTGTCACAATCAAATGCCTTTTAAATCCAAAAGCATGACAGAGCCATTCAATTGCTGTTGAAACGTTTTTGTATCGTATTGTTGGAATTATCCTGGATCCGTTTTGCTTCATAGGGGAGTTCTTATTGTAATAGCTAACGGTTAGTATAAGAATGGTAAGGGATTAAAAAGTACTCAATTTCAGTTTGGCACTTAGCCAAATCTTTGATTTGGCGGACTTTATTAATAACCACCAACTTTGGATTTGGCACTTAACCCTTATTGTTTTTATGCCTTGTTAGCAAACGTATTTATTTCTTTTATATATTATTTGTTTTTATTCATTTTAAACTCTTGTAATTCAACATATTGACTCTCAATGATTGTGTCTAATGGGCTTTTTATTTTTGCAAGAGATTTTTTACTAATAGGCGTATATATCTGTGTGATTTTTATAGAGTTATTTCCTAATAACTTCTCCTTAGGGTAGATATCAGTAGCATTATCCAGAAAATGAATCGTATCAAGATGGCGTAAAGCGGGAGGCCTCACTTTCTTTTTAAGCTCAGCTGTGTTAAAAGCGGAAGGGTAGGCATGAACATAGGATATAAGCCGTAGGTTTTTCATGGGTATAGATCAGATCAAGGACATTGAATTATAAACGTAACAAAAAAAACAGAGAATAAAAAAACCCGCTCTTTGGCGGGTTTGTCTTTTAGGAAAGGGGAGGGGGATTTAGCCTATGATTTGTTTCACTAAATAATCTCCAACTTCTGTAGTAGAATTTCCTTTGGCATCGCCTTCTTTCAAATCTTCAGTTACGATTCCCTCTGCCAGAGATAGATCAACCACACGGAGTATTTCAGCGCCTTCATCGGTCAGGCCAAAGCTCATTTCAAAAAGCATGGCAGCAGAAAGTACGGTAGCCAGGGGGTTGGCGATACCTAAACCCGTTGCTTGTGGAAAAGATCCGTGTATGGGTTCGTATAAAGCATTTTCGGTGCCTACTGAAGCCGAGGGCATTAAGCCCATAGAACCTGAGATTACAGAAGCTTCATCCGTAAGTATGTCTCCAAAGAGGTTTTCGGTGATTAACACATCATAGCTATTGGGCCATTGTACCAATCGCATGGCTACGGCATCTACAAATTCGTAAGATACTTCCACTTCAGGATAGTCTTTTTCCATGGCTTGAACGGTTTCTCTCCACAGGCGAGAACTTTCCAAAACATTGGCTTTGTCTACACAACATAGTTTTTTAGAACGGGTCATTGCCAATTCAAACCCTTTGATTGCTAAACGTTGAATTTCTTCTCGGGTATAAGTACAGGTATCAAAAGCAGTATTGCCTCCGTCTTTTCGTCCGCGTTCTCCAAAATAGATTCCTCCCGTTAATTCACGTAAAAAGACCAAATCTGTTCCTTCAATTCGTTCTCTCTTGAGCGGAGATTTATCCAGGAGAGAGGGGAAAGTGAAAGTGGGTCTTACGTTCGCAAACAAACCTAATTTTTGACGCATTTTTAATAAGCCTTGTTCAGGACGGACTTTGGCTGATGGGTCATTGTCAAATCGAGGGTGACCTATGGCACCAAACAAGATGGCATCTGCTTCCAAACACACTTGGTGGGTTTCCTCAGGGTAGGGGTCACCTACAGCATCAATTGCAGCGGCTCCGGTTAGGGCAGGAGTCCATTCAATGCTATGGTTAAATTTTTTGGCAATTGCATCAGAAACTTTTACGGCTTGATCAATTACTTCGGGTCCTATACCGTCTCCGGCTAAAAGGGCAATTTTTAAATGCATAGAAATTTAGTTTTGAATGATATTCAACATTTTTTCTGTGGCTTTTATGGCAGCAACCGTTTGGTCGGAATCCAAACCACGGGTGGTAAATTCTTTGGCGTCACTTTTCCAAGTGATCGTTGTTTCACAGAGTGCATCTGAGTTACTTCCGGGTGGAATACGCACAGCGTAATCAACTAGTTTAGGTAAATCAATATGTTGTGGGTGGTATATTTTTTGTAACGCATTCCAAAAGGCATCATATTGTCCGTCTCCCGAAGCATTTTGCTCATAGTTCTTTCCGTTAATTTCGACAGAGACACTGGTAGTAGGACGTAAGCCTTTAGAATGGGTCAAAACATAGGATTTGATTTTTACCCGACTGGCTACATTATTTCCTAAAACATCAGAAATAATAAAGGGTAAATCTTCGGCCGTCATGCGTTCTTTCTTATCTCCCAGTTCAATAATGCGTTGGGTTACTTTTTTAAGTTCATCGTCGTTGAGGGTTAACCCCAATTCGTGTAAGTTTTTTTGAATATTGGCTTTTCCTGAGGTCTTGCCCAAGGCATATTTTCTTTTTCTTCCAAATCGTTCTGGAAGAAGTGCATTGAAATAGAGATTCTTTTTTGAATCTCCATCGGCATGAATACCTGCCGTTTGTGTAAATACATTTTCACCTACAATGGGTTTGTTGGCAGGGATGCGAAACCCCGTCAAAGTAGCAACCAACTGACTCACTTTAAAAAGCGAGTTCTCATTGATGTTAATTTGAATTTCAGGTAAGAAATCATTAATTACAGCAACTACACTTGCTAAAGGAGCATTTCCAGCACGTTCTCCCATTCCGTTGACTGTTAGGTGTAAACCACTAACTCCAGCTTTCACCGCTTCCATGGTGTTGGCTACACTTAGGTCATAATCATTATGACCATGAAAATCAAAATGAAGATTGGGATAACGGTCAATAATTGAATTTAAATAACTCTGGGTGAGTTCGGGAGTTAGTACTCCCAGGGTGTCAGGCAGTAATACCCTTTCGATCGGTTGCTCCGAGAGAAAATCTAAATAATCATAAACATAGGATTCCGAATGACGCATTCCATTGCTCCAATCCTCCAAATAAACATTGGTTTTAAAACCTTTGTCTCCAGCTTGCTTTATGGTTTGCTGAATGTTGTTAAAATGTTCAGCAGGTTTTTGTTTGAGCTGATATTTTAAATGATTTAAAGATCCTTTGGTTAATAAATTTTGAACGAGCGCTCCTGCATCTTCCATCCATTGTATGGAAGTGCCTCCATCTACAAAAGTAAGTACCTCTACTTTTTCGATAAAGTTATTTTGATGAGCCCAAGAAGTGATTTCTTTTACCGCTTTAAATTCCCCGTCCGATACTCGGGCTGAGGCAATTTCGATTCGATCTACTTTAAGTTCCTGTAGTAGTAGTTTGGCTAAAGTTAGTTTTTCAGAAGCTGAAAAGGAGACACCCGAGGTTTGTTCACCATCGCGCAATGTCGTATCCATGATTTCAAGCATTCTTTTTTTCATCCCAAGGTTTTCGTTCTACAAAGGAGTGTTTTGAGCAAATTCCACAATCTCCGATTTCATATTACTCAAGTAGTCAATATCATCATAACCATTGAGCATATTCTCTTTCTTGTACGCATTGATTTCAAAAGATTCTGATGTTCCTGAAGAGGCAAGGGAGATGTTTTGTTTGTGCAAATCAACAGTTAATTCTGTAGCGGGATCGTTTTGAATGGATTCAAAAATTTCGGCTAAAAATTCAGCAGAAACTTGAACAGGAAGCACACCAATATTCAAACAATTGTTTCGAAATATATCAGCAAAAAAGCTAGAAACGACACAGCGAAAACCATAGTCATAAACTGCCCAAGCTGCGTGTTCACGAGAGGATCCCGAACCAAAATTGTGTCCCCCCACAAGGATTTTTCCTTGATAAGTAGCGTCGTTTAAAACAAAATCTGCTTTGGGAGTGTCATCCTGATTGTAACGCCAATCGCGAAATAAATTGTCTCCAAATCCTACGCGTTCAGTAGCTTTTAAAAAACGGGCAGGAATAATTTGATCGGTATCTACATTCTCGATGGGAAGTGGAACCGCTGTACTGGTTAAAATACTAAATGAATCGTATGCCATGTTTATTGTATTAAAGTTCGTGGATCTGTTATTTTTCCTGTAATTGCAGCAGCAGCAGCCACTAGGGGACTAGCAAGCAGGGTTCGAGAACCCGGACCTTGACGTCCTTCAAAATTTCTATTGGAAGTACTGACGGCATATTTACCTGCAGGAATTTTATCATCGTTCATGGCTAAACAAGCTGAACATCCAGGTTCACGAAGTTCAAATTTAGCTGCTTCAAAGATATCAAGCAAGCCTTCTTCTTTGATGGAGGCTAATACTTTATGAGATCCAGGAACTAGCCATGCCGTTACATTTTCAGCACGCTTCTTTCCTTTAACAATACTTGCAAAAGCTCTAAAATCTTCAATTCTACCGTTAGTACAACTACCGATAAAAACAAAGTCAATGGGTTTTCCAAGCATACTTTCTCCTTCTGCATAGCCCATATAGTCAAGAGACTTTTTGTAGGTTGCTGCCCCCCCTTCAACGCTAGACGCAGTTGGGATGGCTTTGGTAATACTCATTCCCATTCCTGGGTTGGTACCAAAAGTAATCATCGGATCAATTTCTGAACCTTCAAAGACAAGTTCTTTGTCAAAAGTAGCACCTTCGTCGGTGTGCAAGGTTTCCCAGTATGCCATGGCTTTATCCCAAGCTGCACCATCAGGAGTAAATTCTCTGCCTTTGATGTATTCGAAAGTTTTTTCATCTGGAGTAATCATTCCTCCACGGGCACCCATTTCGATGCTTAAATTACAAACGGTCATTCGACCTTCCATACTCAGTTGTTCAAAAACTTCTCCTGCATATTCTACAAAATAACCAGTAGCTCCTGAAGTTGTTAGTTTTGAAATAATGAATAGCGCTACGTCTTTGGGTGTCACTCCATGATTGAGAGAACCGTTAATGGAAATACGCATTTTTTTAGGTTTGGGTTGCATGATACATTGCGTTGCCAAAACCATTTCTACCTCTGAGGTTCCAATTCCGAAAGCGATGGCTCCAAAAGCACCGTGGGTTGAAGTGTGAGAATCTCCACAAACGATTGTAGCTCCAGGTTGGGTAATTCCGTATTCTGGTCCTACCACGTGTACAATACCGTTTTTCTTATGACCCAACCCCCAATAGGAAATACCATGTGCATTGGCATTTTCTTCTAGAGCTTTTAATTGATTTCGTGATAAGGGATCAGCAACGGGAAGGTGTTGATTTAAGGTAGGAGTATTGTGATCGGCGGTAGCAAACGTGCGCTCAGGGTACAATACAGGTAATGCTCTGTTTTTTAATCCAAGGAAGGCAACAGGACTTGTTACCTCATGGATCATGTGACGATCAATGAAAAGGACATCAGGTCCCTTGTCGATACTGCGAACAACATGGGAATCCCAAACTTTATCAAATAGGGTTTGTTTCATTTAAGTGAAATTCAAATTAAATATTACTGGATTTGATGATTTTTGGTAAATCATCATCATTTATTTCTTTCTTTTTATCGGCCTCAATTAAAAACTGAGTGTATACTTTATCAAGTGCCAATTTGTCTAATTCATAGCCAATATTTTTGGCGCGGTAGGCTAATGCCGCTCTTCCACTTCTTGCAGTAAGTATGATAGACGATTCTGTGACTCCAACCTCTTTGGGGTCTATAATTTCATATGTTTCACGTTTTTTGATTACACCATCTTGGTGAATCCCAGAGGAATGGGCAAAAGCATTGGCTCCAACAATGGCCTTGTTAGGCTGAACTGGCATGGCCATACTATCTGAGACCAATTGGCTTAGGCCAAATAGCATTTGTGATTTGATCCGTGTATCTAGATTCAGAGTAGGGTGTTGTCTTAGAATCATGACAACTTCTTCTAAAGAAGTGTTTCCCGCTCGTTCGCCTATTCCGTTGATGGTACATTCAATCTGACGGGCACCATATTGCACACCTGCAATAGAGTTGGCAGAAGCCAATCCAAGGTCGTTATGGCAATGACATGAAAGACGTGCTTTGTGAATGCCTTTTACATTTTCTTTCAAATACTTCATTTTGGCGCCATATTCCTCAGGCAAGCAATAACCAGTAGTATCTGGAATATTTAAAACGGTTGCTCCAGCTTTAACAACGGCTTCGCAGACTTTAGCTAAAAATTCATTATCCGTTCGTCCTGCATCTTCTGCATAAAACTCTACATCCTCTACATAGCTTTTGGCATGACGAACAGCAGCCACAGCACGCTCAATAATTTGATCTGGGGTTGCATTAAATTTATATCGCATGTGACTTTCTGAAGTTCCAATTCCCGTGTGAATACGAGATCGTTTAGCATACTTAAGGGCTTCAGCTGCAACGTCAATATCTTTTTTTACTGCCCGGGTTAAACCACACACACGAGCGTTTTTCATTAATTTGGAAATGTCTTCCACCGCTTTAAAATCCCCTGGACTTGAAATAGGAAATCCTGCCTCCAAAACATCTACTCCCAGGAAGTCTAATTGCTCAGCAATGATTAACTTTGTTTTGGAGTCTAGTTTACAGCCTGGGACTTGCTCCCCGTCTCGTAAAGTAGTGTCAAAAATTTCAACATATTCCATAGGGAAAACGAATAAATATCTAATTAATGTACTAAATTACATTTTAAGGGATAAGTAAGATAAAATCCCTATTTTTGTATTACAACATCCTACAAGTGAAACAACAACTTAAAGTACTAACAATTAACAGTTTGCATAAAAAAATTTACAATGACAAATGAGCAGAAAGATAATTTATTTGTACTTGTAAAATCACTTACAAAGTCTGAAAAAAGACAATTTAGATTATATGTGGGACGAATGGGCTCCAATCAAGACTCTAAATTCCTCAATCTTTTCCAACAATTAGATCGGATGAATCGCTACGATGAAAAGGTGATTTTGGCCAAAGGGATTGTTACCAAACAACAATTATCCAATTTAAAAGCACATTTGTACAAGCAGATTTTAATCAGTTTACGGATGAATCCTGTACATAAAAACATCCGAATATCGATTCGAGAACAATTGGATTTTGCGACCATACTCTACCAAAAAGGATTGTACAAACAAAGCCTAAAAGTATTGGAAAAGGCAAAGTTAATGGCGTTGAAGAATGAAGAAAAGTACAGTGCTTATGATATCGTTGAATTAGAAAAAGTTATTGAATCCCAATACATTACGCGTAGTTTAAGCAATCGAACTGAAACCCTTATTTCAGAGTCGAATTTATTGCGAACTCAAAATGATTTAGCTACTCAATTATCAAATTTATCCCTTCAATTGTATGAACGTTTGATCAAAGCGGGCTACGCCAAAAGCGACCAGGAATTTCGAGAAATTACCCAATTTTTTTATGAAAACTTACCTAAACTGGATTATGATACTTTGGGTTTCCGAGAAAAACTTTGGTACTACAAGGCACATGTCTGGTATAGTTTTTTGACGCATGACTTTTTATCCACTTATCGCTATGCAGCAAAATGGGTGGAGATGTTTGAGGAAAATCCAAGCATGATTGCAATTCATCCGGTTTTTTATTTAAAAGGGAATAATTATTTGATGGAAAGTTTGGCACTGATCAAGTATCCTTCCAAATTTAAGGTAACGTTGCAACAAATGATTCAAAGAACTTCGCATGAGGATTTCCCCGTTAACGATAACCTTAAAGTGCTTGATTTTCTTTTCTATTTCAGTAACAAACTAAACCTGCACTTTTTAGAGGGAAGTTTTGAAGAAGGGGTCACAGTAATACCCGAAATTAAAAAAGGGATTAAAGAGTTTACGAACCAGATCGATCCCCATCATATCATGATGTTTTATTACAAAATTGCTTGTGTTTATTTTGGTGCTGCTGATTATGAAAACTGTATCGTTTATCTGGATAAAATCATCAGTAATAAACGATTGAAGATGCGAGAAGATTTACTTTGTTTTTCTAGAGTACTCAACATTTTCGCTCACTATGAAGCCGGTTTTGATTACCATTTAGAAACACATTTGCGGGAGACCTACAAGTTCTTGATTAAAATGAACGATTTGCATGCAGTCCAAAAAGCCATGATCCGTTTTGTTAAAAATTTGGGCGACATTTATCCCCATGAAATAAAAACTGCATTTCAGGAACTCTATACTGAGCTAAAACAATATGAAAATGATCCTTATGAGCGGAGGTCTTTCTTGTATTTAGATATTCTTTCTTGGTTGGAAAGTAAAATCAACAATGTGCCAATTGCTATGATTATACAGCAAAAAGCATCACAACTCAATCGGAAAGAACGGCCTTCCATATCCCCGTACTCTGAGGGTTAGCTACAAAGCTCATTGTTACTTTCGTTATTGGGTGTTCAATCTCTAATTTCCTTGCATGAAGGCTGATGCTACCGTCTTTATTGCTTCGGTTTGCATTGTATTTTAAATCCCCTTGAATTGGAAATCCTAATGCGCTCAGTTGTGCTCTTATTTGGTGATGACGTCCTGTTTCTAAGGAAATTTCTAACAAACAATAATGCTCAAATTCCTGAACTCTTTTGTAGCTCAGTTTCGCAATTTTGCTGTTGGGGACTTCGTTTTTGTGTGCTTTTGATTTATTTTGTTTTTGGTTTCGGGTCATCCAATGCGTCAATGTGCCTTCTTGATTGGGAAAGGCTTTATCTACCACTGCCCAATAGGTTTTTTTGGGAATTCTTTTTTCAAATTGTGCATTGAGACGGGCTAAGGCTTTCGAAGTTTTCGTAAAAACGACAACCCCACTGGTTGGTCGGTCAATTCGATGAACAATTCCTAGATAGACTTCTCCGGGCTTGTTGTATTTCTTTTTGATATATGTCTTCAGATGATCCGCTAGCGTTCTATCACCTGTTTTATCACCTTGTACAAGTTCTTTCGCTTCTTTATTGATGATCAGCAAGTGATTATCCTCAAAAAGAATACGTTTATTGACCTCCATTAAGCTTAGTATTGTTCTTTTTCGTTAGGAAAATCACCCTTTTTCACATCAGTAGTGTAAGATTGAACCGCTTCACTGATACTCGTATTCAGGTCTAAATATCGACGTAAAAAACGAGGACTAAATTCTTTGCTCATTCCAAGCATATCGTGAAGAACTAAAACCTGTCCATCCACTTGATTTCCAGCACCAATTCCAATGACTGGTATTGCTATTTTTTGTGCCACTTTGTGGGCAAGGGCGGCAGGAATTTTTTCTAAGACGACTCCAAAACAGCCAATTTGTTCTAACATTTGAGCGTCTGTGATAAGTTGTTGAGCCTCTTCTTCTTCTCGGGCACGGACAGTGTAGGTGCCAAACTTGTAAATAGATTGCGGAGTTAAACCTAAATGCCCCATCACAGGAATTCCTGCTTTCAATATGCGTTCAATAGATTCTTTAACTTCTTTACCTCCTTCAAGTTTTACGGCATGAGCTCCTGATTCTTTCATGATACGAAGGGCGGAACGGAGTGCCTCTTTAGAATCGGCTTGATATGTCCCAAACGGTAAGTCAACTACAACAAGGGCACGTTCTACTGCTCGAACCACACTACTGGCATGATAAATCATTTGATCTAAAGTAATGGGTAGTGTTGTTTCATGACCCGCCATAACATTGGAGGCAGAGTCCCCAACTAAAATGATGTCGATTCCCGCTTGATCTACAATACCCGCAAGGGTATAATCATAGGCAGTAAGCATGGCAATCTTTTCACCATTGGCTTTCATTTCCGTAAGACTCTTTGTGGTTATACGCGTGTAGTTTTTTTTTGCTGACGACATGGATTCATTTTTTTCAAAAATAGTATTTCTTTTTTTACCCACTTTGAACTTTATGAAATAGTCTACTTTCTTAAGCTGTAGGTTAAAACTGTCAAGCTGTCAGTTATTGTGTTGTGGCATAATGCTTGACATAGTGTTGAATAAATATTAACAAACTATCATGAGTAAAATTATTGGAATTAATTTAGGAACCACTAACTCTTGTGTTTCCTTAATGGAAGTAAATTAACCTGTTGTAATCCCCAATGCAGAGGGAAAACGAACGACTCCATCGGTTATCGCTTTTGTTGAAGGAGGCGAAATCAAAGTAGGTGATCCAGCTAAAAGACAAGCAGTCACCAACCCTACCAAAACAATCGCTTCAGTTAAGCGTTTTATGGGAAATAAATTTTCCGAATCGAGCAAAGAAATAAAAAATGTAGCCTATAAAGTGGTGAAAGGAGACAATGATACTCCTCGAGTTGACATTGATGGCAGATTATACACCCCCCAAGAACTTTCAGCGATGACGCTTCAAAAAATGAAGAAAACGGCTGAAGATTATTTAGGACAAGATGTTTCTGAAGCGGTAATAACAGTCCCCGCTTATTTTAACGATGCCCAGCGTCAAGCAACAAAAGAAGCTGGTGAAATCGCTGGTCTAAAAGTGCAACGTATCATAAACGAGCCAACGGCTGCCGCATTAGCTTATGGTATGGACAAAGGAGGTTCTGATAAGAAAATAGCTGTCTATGACCTTGGTGGAGGTACTTTTGATATTTCCATCCTAGAATTAGGAGACGGAGTCTTTGAAGTTCTTTCCACAAATGGAGACACTCATCTAGGAGGAGATGATTTTGATCAAGTAATCATTGATTTTTTAGCAGAAAAGTTTTTGAAAGATGAGTCAATAGATTTACGTAAAGATCCTATGGCGTTACAACGTTTGAAAGAAGCTGCAGAAAAAGCTAAGATTGAATTGTCTTCTTCCACACAAACAGAGATCAATTTGCCGTACGTTACTGCAACTGATTCAGGACCCAAACACTTAGTGACTTCATTGACCCGTGCAAGCTTTGAACAATTAGCAGACGAATTAGTTAAGCGTTCTATGACTCCTGTTAAAAAAGCTTTAGATGATGCGGGACTTTCTACTTCAGAAATTGATGAAATTATATTAGTAGGAGGATCAACACGTATTCCTATTATCCAGGAAGAGGTTCAGAAATTCTTCGGTAAAAAACCATCTAAAGGAGTTAATCCGGATGAGGTTGTTGCAGTAGGAGCCGCCATACAAGGAGGTGTGTTGACTGGAGATGTGAAGGATGTTCTTTTGTTAGATGTGACACCCCTTTCACTAGGTATTGAAACCATGGGTGGTGTAATGACAAAATTGATCGAGTCTAACACAACCATCCCAACCAAAAAGTCTCAAGTCTTTTCAACAGCAGCAGACAATCAGCCTTCCGTTGAAATTCATGTATTACAAGGAGAACGATCTATGGCTGGAGATAACAAGACGATTGGACGTTTTCATTTGGACGGACTTCCACCCGCACAACGTGGAACTCCACAAATTGAGGTCACTTTTGATATTGATGCCAATGGAATCATCAAAGTAAGCGCACAAGATAAAGCAACTGGAAAATCACAAGATATTCGAATTGAGGCTTCTTCTGGATTGACTGAAGAAGAAATAGAAAAAATGCGTAAGGAAGCAGAAGCTAATGCAGATGCTGATAAAAAAGCAAAAGAAGAAGTCGATAAATTAAATAGTGCAGATCAAATGATTTTCCAAACGGAAAAGCAATTGAAGGAATTTGGAGATAAACTCTCTGAAGATAAAAAAGCACCAATCGAAGCCGCCTTTGAAGAATTGAAAACAGCACATGCTGCAAAAGATTTAGAGGCAATCGACAAAGCTTTAGAGACCATTAATGAAGCCTGGAAAAATGCTTCTGAAGAGATGTACAAAGCCCAAGCTGAAGCCGGAGGGGATGCAGCTCAACCACAAGGTGAAGCACCAGGCCCTGATGCAGCCGCAGGCACAGGCGGTGATGACGTTCAAGATGTAGACTTTGAGGAAGTTAAATAAGATTAAATATTAAATGTAAAATGAGACCTTCTGTGACAAAGCACAGAAGGTTTTCTTATTTTAGCAAAAAGGGGAATGATGGATAAAAATAAGATTTTGGAAATGAGCAATGCGATTTGCAAAAATACACTCATGGAAACTCTAGAAATTGATTTTGTAGATGTCGGAGAGGATTTTTTAATTGCAAGGATGCCCGTTACCAAAAAAGTACATCAACCGGACGGAGTTTTACATGGAGGTGCAACAGCGGCTTTAGCAGAGAGTGTGGGAAGTGCAGCAGTTTTTATACTCAATAAGGACCCCAATATTAGGGTACGTGGAATAGAAATCACAGCCAATCATGTTAAAAGTGTCTCCTCAGGCTATGTATATGCCAATGCTAAAGTGATTCATAAAGGAAAAACAATACAATTGTGGGAAATAAAAGTCACCGATGCGGAGGAACAATTAATATCCTTTTGTAAGTTAACGACTTATTCACGACCTCAATAAGGATGAATGCTATAACCCTTGAAAAGCGACTTGATGTTTTATGGGAAAGCCAGTTGCCCTTTGTTGTATTTCGGTTGCCAGAATCTAAAAAAGTAACCATTTTTTTTCAAGATGATAAACAGCTTTATACCACCACAGATTTTTCTGAATCTGGGTTTGTAATGACCTCTTTTGAAAATTCCGAAGACTATCCTTTTATACCCAATTCAAAAATAGAAAGCTTTACAAAACCAAGCACACAATTTATTGATAACCAACCAATTGTTTTTCCAGATAGCCCAAAAAGTAAACAAGAGTTTGTAAACTTGGTAGAAGCAGCAAAAGAAGAAATTGCACAGGGCAAACTACAAAAGGTTGTTCTTTCGCGTTTTCTTGATTTACATTCAGAGAAAAAACCACACAAACTTTTCTTGGCTTTAGAGAGTAAGTACACCCATGCCCTAACATATTTGTGGCATCATCCCCTTGTTGGTAGTTGGCTTGGCGCAACTCCAGAACAGTTTGTAGAACCCACACCAACAAGAACACATACCATGGCATTGGCGGGAACCCAAGTATACAATCCAGATAAACCGCCCTTGTGGTCTAACAAAGAGAAGGAAGAACAAGGCTTAGTCACACAGCAGCTTCTTTTAGATTTGAAAAGGGTCTATGAGGAAGGTGAAATTGAATACAGCGACCCGAAAGACAAGAGGGCGGGAAACCTTGTTCATCTTTGTACTTATTTCTCAATGCCAAAATTAAAAACAAGTTTAAAAAACCTGACTCAGGTCTTGCACCCAACCCCCGCTGTAGGGGGAGTTCCAAAAAAGGAAGCTAAAAATTTCATTCTCAACAAAGAGGAGTATAGTCGTTCGTTTTATACAGGTTTTTTGGGACCTATAACCTTAGATAAGACAAGCCTTTTTGTCAATCTAAGATGTGCAGAGTGGAAGTCAGGTAGACTTCGATTGTATGTAGGTGCAGGGATCACTTCGTCAAGTGATTCAGAGCAAGAGTGGAAAGAAACTCAAAGAAAAGCAGAAACTTTAGCACAAATAGTATAAACTCGTTTTTGTGTTTTCTGAAGTGCCTTTGGTTTTGTACTTTTGTTATAAATGAAGTAGATTTTGCTGAATGAATAAATACCCTTCGATTCCCCTTGCCCAAACCGTTGTTCGTCTTTGCGCACACTTCAAAATTGAGCGGGTTGTTATTTGTGCAGGCTCTAGAAATGCTCCACTGACAAATGGATTTGTTTCAAATTCCTTCTTTAAAACCTTCAGTGTTGTGGATGAAAGGGCGGCTGCTTTTTTTGCTCTGGGCATGGCACAACAATCAAATCAACCGGTCGCATTGGTATGTACATCGGGTTCAGCTCTATTAAATTTTTATCCCGCAATTGCAGAGGCGTATTACAGTGATATTCCCTTAATTATTTTATCTGCAGATCGTATGCCGCACCGGATTGATATCGGTGATGGACAAACCATTAGACAAACGGGAGTTTTTGAACCGCATCTTGAGGCGGCAGCGATTTTGAAGCCAGATGTAAGTCATGCAACTCAAACTTTGTTGCAAAATCCTATGCAAAAACTGATTCCTTTCGATGCAGATCAAGCAATGATTAGTAAAACGCAGGCTACTATTCAAACTCATAATACAAATGAAATTTCTAGAGTTTTAGATCTTTCCATAAAGAGAAAGGGGCCTGTTCATTTAAACATTCCATTGGAAGAACCTTTGTACGGAATGACTGAGGAAGTAATCCCTTTTGAAGCAATAGCCCATAAAGACGCTGAGGTTGCACCGATTTCATCAGATCTGGAAGGAATTAGAAAGCGTTGGAATGAATCCAAAAAAAAATGGGTGATCATAGGTGTTTTATCTCCTGATTCAATCGAAAGCGAATATGTCTCAATGCTATGTGAAGACCCATCAGTAATAGTATTTACTGAAACTACTTCTAATGTCTGGCATTCAAAAGCCATTCATTCTATCGATACTCTTATGGCTTCTTTAGAATTGTCAGAGATGAGAGATAAAGAAAGTATTGGTCCTGAAATTTTACTGACTTTTGGAGGAATGGTCATTTCAAAAAAAATAAAATCTTTTTTGAGAATTTATGCTCCAACCCATCATTGGCATGTAGATGAGAAAAAGGCATACAATACATATTATCGACTGGATCAGCATTTTATTCAAAGCCCAAACTCTTTTGTTCGGGAATTATATGCTAGGGGTACTGAATACCAAGAAAATGGCTATCATGACTTGGTTTTTTCTTTATTTGAAAATTTCAAAGCGTATGGAAAATCATATTTAAAAAAGCTTCCTTTTTCAGATTTAGATGTATTTTACCGAATAGCACAGCTCTTACCCAATGGGATTCAATTGCAAATAGCAAATAGTTCATCCATTCGGTATGCGCAACTCATGGATTGGCCTGAAACAACAAAATTTTTCTGTAACAGAGGTGCCAGTGGTATTGACGGTAGTACAGGCACAGCTGTTGGTGCTGCACAGATAAGTAATGAGCCAATTATTTTAATCACTGGGGATCTCAGCTTTTTTTATGATATAAATGGTTTGTGGAATGATTACATCCCTAGGAATTTTAAAATAATTTTAATTAATAATCAAGGTGGAGGAATTTTTAGAATTTTACCCGGCGAAAAGGACAGCCCTTCTTACGATCGTTATTTTGAAACAATACACAATCGGGAGGCTAAATATGTAGCAAAAACATTTGGGTTTAAATACCAAAAGGTGTCTTCACAATGGCAATTAAATCGAAAATTATCTCGCTTTTTTAAAGCGACAGACAGTCCAAGAATATTAGAAATACACACTCCCAGAAAAGTTAACGACAAGGTTTTATTAGATTATTTTAAAGCAATGGCATCAAATAGTATATTTACCTAAAAAAAGTAAACATGAGAACATGGAAATCCTTGGCAACTTACAGCGATATTCTTTTTGAATTTTGTGAAGGAGTGGCTAAAATCACAATAAATAGACCCGAAGTGTATAATGCTTTTCGTCCCGAAACAAATATTCAAATGCTTGAAGCTATCGAGGTGTGTAGAGAGGATAATGATATTGATATCGTTGTTTTTACAGGTGTTGGTGATAAAGCTTTTTGTAGTGGGGGGGATCAAAACGTCAAAGGAGTAGGCGGCTATGTCGGTGAAGATGGTGTGCCTCGTTTGAATGTATTGGATCTTCATAAACGCATAAGAGAATTACCTAAACCGGTAATTGCTATGGTAAATGGGTATGCCATTGGTGGCGGTCATGTTTTACATGTAGTTTGCGACTTGACCATAGCGAGTGATAATGCAATTTTTGGTCAAACGGGTCCCAAGGTTGGAAGTTTTGACGGAGGCTTTGGATCTTCATATTTGGCACGCCATGTAGGACAAAAGAAAGCACGTGAAATTTGGTTTTTATGTCAGCAGTATTCTGCGCAGGAAGCACTTGAAATGGGGATGGTAAACAAAGTTGTTCCCTTAGACCAATTGGAAGATACTGTGATGGAATGGTGTGGTATTATGCAGCAAAGAAGCCCCCTGGCATTGCGTATGATCAAGCGATCACTTAACGCAGAATTAGACGGACAACACGGACTAATGCAACTAGCAGGAGACGCTACATTGATGTATTATTTGATGGAAGAAGCTCAAGAAGGAAAAAAAGCCTTTTTAGAGAAGCGAGCTCCTAATTTCAAAAAATATCCCAAATTTCCCTAATTTAAATGATGCAACAAATTAAAGTTTGGCTAAGCGCAGCTCGTTTAAGAACACTTCCCTTATCCATCTCTGGAATTTTAGTGGGAAATGCACTGTGCTTAAATCAGCCTAACTTCTCATGGACTTTATTTGTATTGATGCTGCTGACAGCAATTTCTTTTCAAATTATTTCCAATTTTGCAAATGACTATGGAGATGGGGTGAAAGGAACTGACAATGAAAATAGGATTGGACCTAAACGAGTACTTCAGCAAGGTCTTTTAAGTAAAAAAGTTCTTAAAAATGGAATTATTGTGATGTCGGCAATTGCTCTTGTTTTAGCGTGTACCCTAATTTTCTTAGCATTTGGCAGTCAATCTTGGATTTATATAGTTGTGTTTTTTGCATTAAGTATTTTCAGTGTTTGGGCAGCTATATCCTACACGGTAGGAGATAAAGCTTACGGCTACCGTGGCATGGGTGATCTCTTTGTCTTACTTTTTTTTGGTGGAGTCAGTGTCTTAGGGTCTTATTTTATTCAATTAAAAACACTTTCTCTGCCTGTTTTTCTTTTGGCGCTGGCTATTGGACTTTTTTCTGTGGGTGTTTTAAATTTAAACAACATGAGAGATCGTGAGAATGACGCTGCGGTGGGAAAGAAAACTTTAGTAGTAATCTTAGGTTCAAAAGGTGCTAAACGATACCATCTTATTTTAATGGGTATAGCCATACTATTGATTGGAAGGGTTTTTCTTTTAGAATCGTATGCTTTGTTTTGGATTCCATTTATCGCCCTAATTCCTCTGTCTCTTCATTTAAGAATAGTAATAAAAAATTCAGACCCAAAACAATTAGATCCTGAATTAAAGAAAGTAGCACTCTCTACTTTTCTGTTATCAATTCTTATTTTTATCACACTTTTTATCGGATGATGCAGGCTCAATTTGTCAAGCATACCTTAACCTTTAAGCGCCCTAGTGGCACTTCAAGAGGAATATTGACAACCAAGGATAGTTGGTTTTTAATTTTGACAGATCAAGAGAAAAGAGGGATAGGCGAATGCAGCCTCTTAAGGGGATTAAGTCATGATGATCGTCCGAATTTTGAGGATATTCTAAAAGAATTTTGTAATCAAATAAATACAGGGCAGCCTTTGATGGATTTAACGCAATGGCCAGCGATTAAAATGGGTTATGAGACAGCACTTTTATCCTTAAAAGCTTCAAACCCCTATGAATTATTTCCCTCACTTTTCTCACAAGGAAAAAAGGCTATTCCCATCAATGGTTTGGTGTGGATGGGCTCTTTTGATTTTATGAAAGAACAAATTGATAGCCTGTTAGCGCGTGATTTTGACTGTATTAAAATAAAAATTGGCGCTATTGATTTTGATGAAGAATTACGCTTAATATCCCAACTCAGAAGCCGATATGATGAAAATACAATTACGATTAGAGTAGATGCCAATGGGGCTTTTGCTCCAGAGGATGCTTTATCTAAACTTAAGCAATTAAGTGCTTTCCAAATTCATTCTATCGAGCAACCTATTGCCATAAATCAATGGGAGTTGATGTCATCTTTGTGTCAAAAAAGCCCAATTCCTATTGCCTTGGATGAGGAGTTGATTGGCGTTTTTGATCCTGAAACACAATCGAAATTGCTCTCTCAAATTCAACCCCAATACATCATTTTTAAGCCTAGTTTATTAGGAGGTTTTTCTAACACACAGCGATGGATCGATTTGGCACAACAGCATAATATTGATTGGTGGATCACTAGTGCATTGGAGAGTAATATTGGTCTGAATGCCATTGCTCAATGGACTTACACCCAAAATTCTATTCTTCCTCAAGGTTTGGGAACAGGCTCCTTATTTATAAATAATATAGATTCACCTTTGGTCATCAATAAGGGTTGTCTGTGGAATGATAATTCTATACCTTGGAAAGAAATTTTTTAGTCTATGTTTTTAGAGCAAGTTGATTTCAATAAGAATCCTTTTTGGAAGTACCTCCTCGGTTCTTTTGTTGTCATTATTTTTAGTGTTATCGGTCAATTACCGCTAACCTATGCCGTTATAGAAGCCGGTCCCATCACTTCAAGTGCAGATCCTATGGAGATGCTACGGCATTTAGATAAAAATCTTCAATTATTTTTATTGTTAATTCCTTTTGCTGCAGGATTTTTGGGGTTTTGGTTGGTTATTAATAAGCTTAATGAGCGTACTTTGTTGAGTGTCACCACAAGCCGACC
Source organism: Flavobacteriaceae bacterium (assembly GCA_029248185.1). Classification (GTDB taxonomy): domain Bacteria; phylum Bacteroidota; class Bacteroidia; order Flavobacteriales; family Flavobacteriaceae; genus MS024-2A. Next base: position 38,755 of record JAQWJV010000032.1, read on the forward strand.
AAAAATGGACTGGTCTCGAGTGTTTTATGCTTTTTTACTGTGGGGTTCTGCGAGTATGCTTTTGATCATCAGCGATTACTTTATTTCACCCGATTCCTACGAATGGAATTTTAATATTCAATCCTTCGCAATACTTTTTATCATTGCAATTGCCTTAATTCCTATTCAAACGAGCTTAGAGGAATATATTTTCAGGGGTTATTTGATGCAAGGTTTTGCTGGGATTTTCAAAAACCGTTGGGCACCCTTGGTGATGACTTCGATCATTTTTGGTTGCCTTCATTTATTCAATCCAGAGGTAGAAAAACTAGGGTATGGCATCTTAGTTTATTATATCGGTACAGGTCTTTTTTTAGGAATATTAACATTAATGGATGATGGGATCGAATTGGCTCTCGGATTCCATGCCGCCAATAATTTGTTTACCGTTTTACTGGTTACTTCTTCTTGGACAGCCTTTCAAACAGAGTCTATTTTAATTGATATTTCTGAACCTTCTTTGGGCTTAGAGTTGGTTTTATCCTTTGTTGTACTCTATCCCGTTTTTCTGTTTCTAGTAAGTAAAAAATATGGATGGACCCAATGGAAATCCAAATTAACTTCAAAAATTTAAACATGCAAACACCTCATTATACAAAAATTCACAATCGTTTTTTACTCAATGGTTTTTATTATAATCATGAAGGATTAAAAGAAGTCGCTTATAGTTTTATAAAAGAAGGGGATTTTTTTGAGCGTTTTATGGGAGATTTTTTGATGGACTGGTTGGATCAATCTGATTCAATATCTATAGAAACTTCAGGTACAACGGCTTTGCCCAAGAGAATGTTGTACAAAAAGCAAGCCTTAGTCAATAGCGCCATTGCTACGGGAGATTTTTTCGATGTAACTGTGGGAGATAAAGCTTTGCATTGCCTTCCAGCTAATTTTATTGCAGGAAAAATGATGCTAATTCGAGCCATGATTTTGGGTTTTTCTTTAGACTTAGTTTCTCCCTCAAAGAATCCTTTTCATAAAAACGAGAAAGTCTATGATTTTGTTGCCATGACACCAATGCAAGCCTTTCATTCTTTATCGAATTTAAATCAAGTTAAAACCTTAATTGTAGGGGGAGCTTATGTTTCTGTTGCTTTACAAAATGAGTTAATTAAGCGTAAGGTCATTGCTTTCGAAACTTACGGGATGACGGAAACACTGTCTCATATTGCTGTTCGTTCGATGCAAGATCCTCCCTCAGAATTTACCTGTCTTTCTCATGTTTCTATTTCCCAGGATAACAGAAAATGTCTAGTGGTTAATTCTCCTCAGTTGGATGTGACAAATTTGATCACCAATGATGAGGTTGAAATGCTTGATGAAAACCGATTTCGTTTAATAGGAAGAGTAGATTATGTCATCAACTCAGGGGGAGTGAAATTACATCCAGAACAAATTGAACGCAAACTGTCTGAGATTTTATCACTGCACTACTTCATTACTAGCTTACCCGATACTGTTTTGGGACAAAAAGTAGTTTTAGTTTTAGTTGAGAACAATGAATTTGACCGTGATAATTTAATGAATAAAATAAAAGAGGCGCATACGCTAACCCCATATGAAATCCCCAAGGCAATTGTTTTCTATCCTGAATTTGTTCTTACTCATAGTGGAAAAATAAAGCGTGAAAAAACTTTAGCTCAAAAGCCCTCACGTATTTTAGACTTGTAAAATTCCCATATTAAATTTTTCTTCATTAGGAGAGTGATTGGCGATGTCTATACCCATACTGATCCAAGAACGTGTTTCTTGGGGTTGAATTACAGCATCAATCCATAATTGAGACGCAGCGTGAAGGATATCTGTTTTTTCTTCATAGCGATTTAGAATTTTCTCTCGTAATTTTTTTTCTTTCACTTCGTCAATAGGTGTACCTGATTTTTTGGCTGAAGCTTTTTCAATTTGCAATAATACATTGGCTGCTTGTGATCCCCCCATTACAGCAAGTTTGGCTGTTGGCCAGGCTAACATCAAACGTGGGTCATAGGCTTTTCCACACATGGCATAATTACCAGCCCCAAATGAGTTTCCAATTACGACAGTAAATTTAGGGACTACAGAATTTGCAACCGCATTCACCATTTTTGCTCCATCTTTTATAATTCCTCCATGTTCAGCTTTACTTCCTACCATGAAACCCGTAACATCTTGAAGGAAAACAAGGGGAATATTTCTCTGGTTACAATTGGCTATAAATCGTGTGGCTTTTGCTGCAGCATCTCCGTAAATAACTCCACCAAATTGCATTTCACCTGTTTTACTTTTTACCACTTTACGTTGGTTAGCAATGATTCCTACAGACCAACCTTCAATTTTGGCATAGGTGGTAATCAGGGTTTGACCATATTCTTTTTTATATTCATCCATAGAATCCTGGTCGATAATACGATCTAAAATATCGAAGGTATCATAAGGCTGAGTTCTAGATTTAGGTAGTACGTTGTAAAGTGAGAGAGTATCCAATTTGGGCTTTTTCGCCTCCGATCGCTGAAAGCCGGCATTGGGTTGGCTTCCGGTTTTTTCCATCAAGCTTTTGATTTTTTTGAGTGCTGCTTGATCGTCTTTAACTTTATAGTCTGTTACACCACTAATTCCGCTGTGGGTATCAGCACCTCCCAGAGATTCGTTATCTATATTTTCGCCTATAGCGGCTTTGACTAAGTAACTTCCCGCAAGAAAAATACTTCCCGTTTTTTCAACAATAATTGCCTCATCCGACATGATGGGTAAATATGCACCTCCTGCAACACAACTTCCCATAATTGCAGCAATTTGAATAATACCCATACTACTCATTTTGGCATTGTTTCTAAAAATACGTCCAAAATCATCTTTATCAGCGAAAATTTGATCTTGAAGGGGAAGAAAGATCCCTGCACTATCTACTAAGTAGATGATGGGAATCTTATTCTCCATGGCGATTTCCTGTGCGCGTATGTTCTTTTTTGCGGTCATTGGAAACCAAGCCCCTGCTTTCACAGTAGCATCATTAGCGACAATAACGCATCTTTTTTTTGCTACATGTGCAATTACAACTACTACACCCGCAGAAGGACATCCGCCATGCTCTTCGTACATTTTTTCAGCAGCCAAAACGCCTACCTCAAAAACCTCATTGGGCTTGTCAACTAATAGATTGATTCGTTCTCGTGCCGGAAGCTTCCCTTGCTCGTTTAATTTTTTCAAGCGTGTTTTTCCACCCCCTAATTTTATTCTACGAATTCGTTCTTGAAGTTCGGCCCATGCCATTTTCAGTGCATCTTTGTTAATTTCGTCTTCCAGATTCATATTCTTTCTCTATGAGTTACGAAAGTACTAAAAATCTATAGGTAACATTTTAAATTTTTATTCGATATTTGCTATTCGAGAAAAAATCAAATGAGCTTAAATAAGAATAAAATAATGGGGTATGTTGCACTGATAATGGCCATTCTTGGTAGTGCATTGATCCTGATAGGAGTGTTGAAATATCCAGAATATGCTATTGGTTTTTCAATTGCTGGAGTTGGATTTTATGCCTTAGCATGGGCTTTTAACGCATTAAGAGGCCGTATATAGTTATGTCAGACGATAAGAAAGTCATATTTTCAATGACAGGGGTAAGTAAAACCTACACCAATGCAAATCAGCCTGTTTTAAAAAACATTTACCTCAGTTTTTTTTATGGGGCTAAAATTGGGATTTTAGGTCTCAATGGTTCCGGAAAATCAACCTTGCTCAAAATCATAGCCGGGATCGATAAGAGTTTTCAGGGTGATGTTGTTTTTTCTCATGATTATTCCGTGGGTTATTTGGAACAAGAACCTCAAATGGATGACGATAAAACGGTTTTAGAGATAGTCAAAGAAGGCGCCGCTGCTACCGTTGCAATATTGGAAGAATACAATAGTATCAACGATCAATTTGGTTTACCTGAAGTCTATGAGAATGCAGATAAAATGCAGAAGCTTATGGATCGACAAGCAATTTTGCAGGATGAAATTGATGCCGTCAATGCGTGGGAATTAGATACACAACTGGAGATAGCGATGGATGCGCTTCGTACTCCCCCGGGTGACCAAAAAATTAGTGTTCTTTCAGGTGGAGAACGCCGTCGTGTAGCTTTGTGTAGGTTATTATTACAAAAGCCTGATGTTTTATTGTTGGATGAACCTACCAACCATTTGGATGCAGAATCCGTACATTGGTTAGAGCATCATTTAGCACAATACCAAGGTACTGTCATTGCTGTAACTCACGACCGTTATTTTTTGGATAATGTAGCTGGTTGGATATTAGAATTGGATCGGGGTGAAGGGATTCCTTGGAAGGGGAATTATTCTTCCTGGTTGGATCAAAAAGCCAAGCGTCTAGCTCAAGAGCAAAAGCAGGCGTCTAAGAGGCAAAAAACACTAGAACGGGAATTAGAATGGGTTCGAATGGCACCAAAGGGACGACAATCCAAGCAAAAAGCACGTTTATCTAATTATGACAAGTTGATGAGTCAAGATCAGAAACAAGTCGATGAAAAATTAGAGATTTTTATTCCCAACGGTCCACGTCTAGGAACAAACGTAATTGAGGCTTCACATGTTGCAAAATCTTTTGGTGATAAATTACTTTATGATGATTTGAATTTTACTTTACCTCAAGCAGGTATCGTTGGAGTCATTGGACCCAATGGAGCGGGAAAGTCAACAGTTTTTAGGATGATCATGGGAGAACAGTCCGCAGATAGCGGAAGTTTTAAAGTAGGGGAGACTGTAAAATTAGCTTATGTAGATCAGTCTCATTCCAATATTAATCCTGAAAAAAGCATATGGCAAAATTTCAGTGACGAACAAGAATTGATCATGTTGGGAGGACGTCAGGTTAACTCTAGAGCTTTTTTAAGTCGTTTTAATTTTAGTGGTAGCGAGCAAAATAAAAAAGTTTCTGCACTTTCTGGAGGAGAACGAAATCGATTGCATTTGGCAATGACCTTAAAAGAAGAGGGGAATGTTCTCCTATTAGACGAACCTACAAATGATTTGGATGTTAACACTCTTCGCGCTTTAGAAGAAGGACTTGAGAACTTTGCAGGCTGTGCCGTAGTCATTTCACACGACCGTTGGTTCTTAGATAGAATTTGCACTCATATATTGGCATTTGAGGGAGATTCTCAAGTATACTTCTTTGAAGGATCCTATTCTGATTATGAGGAAAACAAAAAGAAACGTTTAGGTCAAGATTTGATGCCAAAACGCATTCAATATCGCAAGTTAACTCGAAACTAATACAATCTCATTTTAGTCTAGGGCTTGTTCTTATTACCAGTGAAGCGAACTTTTTCTAAAGCATATTGCGGCAATCAATCCCAAAAGAGGGAATAAGGTGAAGAATGAAAACAATTGTTGGTATTCAATGACAGTTGGGTTTTTTCCTAATATGTGTCCTGTAAAAAGTGACATGAAGATATCAGGAGTGAAGCCAATGATAGAAATGATACCTACCAATGTTCCAGTTAGTTGAATGGGTGTTTTTATTTCTTCTAAAAGAGCAAAATAAAGACCTCTTAAGGAATAGGTTCCCAAGGCTATTAAAATAAAGAGGCAA
>JAQWJV010000042.1 GCA_029248185.1 Flavobacteriaceae bacterium
GTGTGTCACCATAAGTAGGGTAAGTTTTTCCTTTATAAAATAGGCCTCTAACCATTCAATCATTTCCATGTCCAAATGATTGGTAGGCTCATCTAAAATTAGAAGATCTGGCTTTTCCAATAAGGCAGAACACAAAGCCAAACGCTTTTTTTGTCCTCCAGAAAGGGCAGCTACTTTAAGTGTTAAATCCCCCAGTTTTAGCTTACTCAACATCTGCTTGTATTGGGTTTCAAAATCCCATGCTTCCTGTTGATCCATCGCTTCAAATGCCTTTTGGTAGGCGTCAACATCTTCTGGATTCAGTAAAGCTTTTTCATATTGCTCAATTACTTGAAGGGTTTTATTTCCAGAACCTAAAATAGTTTCTTCAACCGTCAAACCAGGATTTAACTCAGGCTCTTGAGCCAAATAGGAAATATGAGTTCCTTTTCTATAATTCACTTCCCCTAGGTCAGGAGTATCTTGTCGTGCGATAATCTTTAATAAAGTTGTTTTACCGCTACCATTTTTAGCAATTAAAGCTATTTTCTGCCCAATACTGATACCAAAGGATAGGGGTTCGAAAATGATTCGTTCGCCATAAGATTTTGAAATGCCTTCTACCGAAAGTAGGTTCATAGATGTTTTTTATTTCGCATAAAAGTAAGGAAACTAAGGGAGTGTAAATCACTCCTCTCACAAATAACTACAAGATTAAATGTCCTCATTTTAAAGGAGCTTAAAAAAATAGTACAATTCGATTATGAATTACTTATTTTTATCCTCAATTTAATACCATGATCTCGAACGAACAACTCAAGTCCTTAACGGTGCGTATCAGCGCTTTGAGGCGCTATCTTTGACATTGATGCCAAAGAAATAGAAATTAAAAACCAAGAAGAGCAAACGTTAGCTCCGGATTTTTGGAACAACGCCAAAGCAGCTGAAACGCATATGAAGCAACTGAGAACCCTCAAAAAGTGGGTCAGTGACTATGTGACGATCAAGCGAGGATGTGACGATCTTGAAGTTTTAATGGAATTTGAAAAAACTGGCGATGCTGAAGCGGCAGAAGTAAATGCACAATATACAACCACTCTTGAACTTTTGGAAGCCCTAGAATTCAAAAATATGCTTTCCGAGGAAGGTGATGACTTGAGTGCTGTACTTCAAATCACTGCCGGAGCAGGAGGAACAGAAAGTTGTGATTGGGCAGAAATGCTGATGCGCATGTACCTGATGTGGGGGGAAAAGCAGGGCTTTAAAATTAAAGAATTGAACCATCAAGCTGGAGATGTCGCTGGAATTAAAACGGTGACATTAGAACTGGAAGGAGACTTTGCTTTTGGTTGGCTAAAAGGTGAAAATGGAGTCCACCGTTTGGTGCGCATCTCTCCTTTTGACAGTAATGCCAAACGTCACACCTCATTTGCTTCTGTTTATGTTTACCCCCTTGTGGATGATAGCATAGAAGTTATAATAAGTCCTTCTGATTATACATGGGAAACCATGCGAGCGAGTGGCGCTGGAGGACAAAATGTAAATAAAGTTGAAACGGCTGTTCGACTGCGGCACCACCCGACTGGGATTATTATAGAAAACTCCGAAACCCGCTCCCAATTAGAAAATAAAAACAAGGCCATGCAACTCTTACGTTCTCAATTATATGAAATTGAATTACAAAAGAAACTCTCGGCACGCGATGAAATTGAAGCTTCAAAAAAGAAAATTGAATGGGGCTCACAAATTAGAAATTACGTGATGCATCCCTATAAATTAGTAAAAGACGTCAGAACACAACATGAAGTGTCTGATGTTGATGCAGTCATGAATGGGCAAATAGATCCCTTCTTAAAATCGTATTTAATGAGTGTCGGACAAAAAGAAGAAAACGAATGAAAACAACAAAACTTATTAAAAACATCATCTTTGACTTAGGAGTTGTTCTTATTGATTGGAATCCTGCCTATGTTTATTTAGATGTCTTTGAAGGAGACCAAAAAAAAATGAAATGGTTTTTTGATGAAATCTGTACCATGGACTGGAATGAAAATCAAGATGCGGGTTATCCCCTTGCCCAAGCTACGGAAGATCGGGTTCAATTATTTCCAGAACATGAAGACTTAATTCGAATGTATTATGATAGGTGGGAAGAAATGTTAGGGGAATCAATTTCAGGAACAGTCACTATTTTAAAAAAACTGATCGATAATCCAAACTATCGAGTTATGGCATTAACCAACTGGAGTGCAGAAACATTTCCAGTAGCTTTAAAAAAGTTTGATTTTCTACATTGGTTTGAAGGCATTGTGGTTTCTGGAACAGAAAAAACGAGAAAACCGTTTGCCGATATCTATCAAACAACCATAAATCGCTTTGATATAACACCAGAATCAACTGTTTTTATAGATGATAATTTAAGAAATATTAAAGGTGCTGAAACGTTGGGAATTAATGGAATTCAGTTTATAAACCCCCCTCAACTCGCAGCAGCTTTAGGCGCCTATGGCATAGAAGTTTAATACAAAGTTGATATGTCAATTAGCTTAGAAAGAATAGTGCTTTCTCAATTAAATGAATTGCATGACATTTCAATCCAAACATTTGAGGAAACCTTTGCCGATCAAAATACCTCAGAAAACATGCAGTGGTATTTTGAAAATACCATGAATATAGATTGTATTCGTAAGGAGCTGCTGCATCCAAATTCTGATTTTTTTTGGGCAACTCACCAAAACCAGACCGTTGGGTATTTAAAATTGAATTTTAATGACGCTCAGTCTGAAACGGTTTTAAACAATAGGGCTTTTGAAATTGAACGCATTTATATTAAAAAAGAATTTCAAGGGAATGGTTTTGGAAGTGAACTATTCAAACTTGCCCTCCAGATAGGAAGTGAAAAAGGATACAAAAAAATGTGGCTAGGCGTATGGGAACTCAATCATAAAGCACTTATTTTTTATAAGAAAAAAGGTCTAGTTCCTTTTGATCAACACATTTTTCAATTGGGCAATGATCCACAAACGGATATTTTAATGCAGTTAGAATTTTAGATGAAAACGCTTTTAAAAAGGTGAATCATCATCCGTATCATTAAAGTCTCCAAAGGCAGCATCAGGACTGGGAAGGTTTGAAGGATCGATTGCAGCATCGTTGGGATTCATCTTAGATTGAAATTCAAAAGGAGAATCAAAACTATCTAAATCTTCAAATTTACCGAGATGACCGACAAACTTGAGTCGGATATTATCTAGTCCCCCATTTCGATGCTTAGCCACGATAAATTCTGCTTGTCCTTGAGAAGGGGTTCTTTCATCGTCATCCCATTCAACAATATTATAATATTCTGGACGGTAAATAAAAGAAACAATATCGGCATCTTGCTCTATGGCTCCAGATTCCCTGAGATCAGAAAGCATGGGTCTTTTGGTACCTCCACGTGTTTCTACAGCACGAGATAGTTGGGAGAGTGCAATTACAGGAATATTTAATTCCTTGGCCAAAGCTTTTAAATTTCTAGAAATCGTGGAAATTTCTTGTTCTCTATTTCCGGTTTTTGAACTTGCTCCAGCGGTCATCAATTGAAGGTAATCGACCACAATTAGTTTGATTCCATGTTGAGAAGAGAGTCTTCGTGCTTTAGCTCTTAAATCAAAAATGGAAAGTGAGGGCGTATCGTCTATAAATAAGGGTGCTTTTTCAAGGTCTGTAACTTTTACATTTAATTGTTGCCACTCATGATCCGCCAATTTACCAGTACGTAATTTCTCGGAGGACAAACCTGTTTCTGAAGAAATTAATCGAGTAATTAATTGAACGGAAGACATCTCTAAAGAAAAAAAAGCCACAGGAATTTGTTTTCCTACTGCAATATTTCGAGCCATAGATAATGTCAAAGCGGTCTTACCCATCCCAGGGCGTGCCGCAATAATAATTAAATCACTGGGTTGCCATCCAGAAGTCAGTTTGTCTAATTTTTCAAATCCAGTACTTACTCCGCTGAGCCCATCACGTTTAGAAATTTCTTCAATTTTCTTTTTTGCCTCCATCACGAGGTTTTGTGCTGTTTCTGAGGATTTTTTAATGTTCCCCTGAGTGACATCATATAATTTTGACTCGGCTTCATCCAATAAATCAAATACATCGGTCGATTCTTTGTAAGCACTTTCAATGATTTCGTTGGATATTTTGATTAGGCTACGCTGAATGAATTTTTGTAGGATAATTCGGGCATGAAATTCAATATGGGCTGAAGAGGCAACACGTTGGGAAAGTTGAACCAAATAAAACTCTCCTCCTACTGACTCTAATTTTCCTTTTTTCCTCAGCTCGGAAGAAACCGTCAACAAATCAATGGGCTGAGAGTCTTGAAACAACTGATAAATCGCTTCAAAAATAAGTTGGTGAGCTGTTTTGTAAAAAGCATCGGCTTGTAAAATATCAATAACCTCATCGACTCCTTTTTTGTCAATCAACATTGCTCCCAACACCGCTTCTTCAAGCTCCAGGGCCTGAGGTGGAATCTTACCCTGCTGCAAATTAATTACCGCTGGATTGGGTGTTTTTATATAATCAAGAGACTGCTTTTTTTCCATGGGTCTAAAGTACTGGTATTTCTAATATAGCTTCAAGAATATGACAACAGAATGTCCCCTATCTTTGAAGAATCGTTTGTTTATAAGTCGAAAAAAATGTTAATAAGCTAAAATAATTTAGCTATTAAAGTTTCCCATGGCAAGAAACTTCTCACGACGAGAATTCACACGCTCCTCTGGTGCTTCTTTTTGGAGTTTCTTGAATGCGCTAAGTAGTTCTTTTCGCACGGTTTTGAAGGTTTCATCACGATCAAAATGTGCACCTCCTAGGGGTTCCTTAATAATTTTATCAATCAATTTGTTCTTTAGCATGTCTTTGGAAGTGAGTTTTAAAGCTTCTGCAGCCTCTTCTTTATGCTCCCAGCTTCGCCACAAAATAGAAGAACATGATTCAGGAGAAATGACAGAATACCATGTGTTTTCAAGCATAAAGACCTTGTCTCCTACTCCAATTCCCAATGCACCTCCTGAGGCTCCTTCACCAATAATTACGACAATGATAGGAACGGAGATGGACATCATTTCAAATATGTTTCGAGCAATCGCTTCTCCTTGTCCTCGTTCCTCAGCTTCTAATCCTGGGAATGCGCCCGGGGTATCGACAAAAGTAATGATGGGTACCCCAAATTTATCTGCTGATTTCATCAATCGCAAAGCCTTGCGGTATCCTTCATGGTTTGCCATTCCAAAATTTCGATACTGGCGCGTTTTAGTGTTATACCCTTTTTGAGTACCGATGAACATGAATGATTGATCCTCAATTTTACCTAATCCCCCAATCATTGCTTTGTCATCCATGACATTTCTATCTCCATGGAGTTCCAAAAAAGTATCACCACAAAGCGCTTTGATATAATCTAAAGTAAAGGGCCTTGAAGGGTGTCGAGAGAGCTGAACGCGTTGCCAAGCAGTAAGATTTCCATAAATCTCTTTTTTTGCTTTCTCTAGTTTTTTTTCAATTTGACCACAAGTCTCAGTGACATCAATTTCACTTTCTGTTCCAATCAATTTGCATTTCTCAAGTTGATCGTGTAATTCTTGTATCGGTGATTCAAATTCTAAATATTCCATATAAAATTATCTGAGACAAATTTAAAAATTCTTTAGTATTAGGTTCCATTTTTTAAACCTTCTTTCTTATGTTTATAAATTCCATTAACCAAAATACTCCCCAAAACAATCAAAAAACCAATGTAAAAATCTGTGCTCATATACTCTCGCTCATTCCATATCGCAAGGGATAACAGAATTCCGTATATGGGCTCTAAATTGATGATCATCATGATGGTAAAGGCAGATAAATGTTTCATTACTTTTATAGAAACGTTAAACGCATAGGAGGTACAAAGCCAAGCCAAAATTAAAATCCACATCCAATCGTAGCCCTGGAAAGCAAAATCATTCCATGAATAATTGCCAGATAACAAAACGTAAACACCTACTAACAGTGTTCCCACTAAAAGCTCGTAAAAAGAAAGTGTGATCGGCAATGCTTTTTTAACCATTTGATTATTTAAGATGGTGAAAAGCGAAGAGAGAAATGCAGAAAGTAAGGCAATTAAAATAGCATAAAAATGTTCAAATTCTGCATTGAATATCATTCCCACTCCGATGGCTGTTATCCCGCCAAATACAATTTCATAGAGTAAGATTTTCCTTTTAATTAACAACGGTTCCAACATGGATGTTATCAATGCTCCCGTGGCCATCATACTAAGAGTCAAAGACACACCTGCAATCTTTATTGCATAAAAAAAAGTTACCCAATGAATTGCTATGATAACTCCCCCCAAACAAACTTTTCCCCACATTTCACTTGAGAGAAGAAAATAACTCGGTTTGTAAAGTGCAAAGTAAAAAGCCAAGCCTAAAGAAGCTAAGCCCATTCTATAGACAACTAAAGGTATAGCATCCAAAGAAATCAAGGCACCTAAGACCGATGAAAATCCAAAAATAACCACAACAAAGTGGAATAGGATAAGGCTTTTTGATCTATCGCTTTGCATGTCGAAGTAAAAAGAAAGCCAAAACACCAAACAAAACTAAAGGAAGCCAAGCTGCAACAACAGGCGGAAAAGTTGATTTATTAACCATCACACCAAAGATCTTGTCAAAAAAGATGAAAAGAAAACCCAAACTAATCCCAAAGGCTAGGTTAACTCCCATGCCTCCTCTTCGCTTAAAGGAAGAAACAGCTACGGCAATAATCGTCAGGATGAAAGCAGAGATAGGTATACTCCAACGTTTATGTCGAACCAATAGGTGATTATTAATCAGCATAGAGCCCCGCTCCTTTTCGTCTTCAATAAACTGATTAAGCTCTGAAAAAGTAAGTGTTTCAGCAAGGTAATTTACTGGTGCCAAATCTTCAATTTCAAAATCGAAAAGGGTATCTTTTCTTGCAGCACTCTCATAGCGTTCGGAATCTTTTAAAAAGGTGCGTTTGGTGTAATTTGACAATCGAAAAACACTGTCTTTTTCAATCCACCTTATTCGGTTGGACTTAATTTTGAACTTGAGTTCATTTCCGTCAAAATGTTCTAAGGTAAAATTGGTAGCCCGTTTTCGTATAGGATCATAATTGTTAACATAAATGAATTCATCATCATTGATCTGCTGAAAAACTTTAGCTGTATTTCTTGCTTCTTTTTTAAGAATGTACTTGTATCGAAAGTCATTAAATCCCAAGTTGGATTTTGGAACAATAAACATTCCTGCAAAAAAGGCGAAAATAGCTATAAAAGTTGCTGCTAAAAGAAAAGGTTTTAAATATCTGAAAAAAGATATTCCAGAACTTAAAATGGCAATCACTTCTGTATTATTGGCTAGTTTAGAGGTAAACCATATAACAGAGAGAAATAAAAAGATAGGGAAGAGTAAATTGGCAAAATACCATGTAAAGTCAATATAATAGGCTGTAATGGCTGAGAAGGGAACTTCTTTCTCTTTAAACTTATCGATTTTTTCGGCTACATCTACCATGATTCCAATTGGAATGAACAGTAAAATCATAACTGCAAAAGTGCCTATGTAGCGCTTAATTATATAAAAATCAATGAGTTTCATCTTATAATCTAGGTTCCATTTGACGCACCATTTTGGTTTTCCAAGCCCCAAAAGTTCCTGCTAAGATATGTTTTCTCGCTTCACGAACCAACCAAAGATAAAAACTCAAATTATGCAAGGTGGCTATTTGTTTTCCAAGCATTTCATTGACTGTAAAAAGATGTCTCAGGTAGGCTTTGCTGTAATCTGTATCGACATAACAATAGGCAGCAGGGTCTATAGGGGAAAAATCATTTTCCCATTTTTTATTTTTAATATTGATGGTTCCTTCGGCAGTGAACAACATCCCATTTCTAGCATTACGTGTGGGCAACACACAATCAAACATATCTACCCCTAAAGCAATATTTTCAAGAAGATTAATCGGAGTTCCCACACCCATGAGATAACGTGGTTTTTCTTTAGATAAGACTGCACAAACTTCACTGGTCATTGCATACATTTCCTCCGCAGGCTCTCCTACTGACAAACCGCCAATCGCATTTGCAGGGAGGTCTTGTGCTGCAATGAATTCAGCAGAAATTTTTCTTAAATCAGGATAAGTACTTCCTTGTACTATTGGGAATAGAGTCTGCTGGTAATCATATTGCATGGGAAGAGATCGATCCGATTCAATACATCGAGTTAACCAACGGTGAGTCCGTTCCATAGAGTTTTTCGCATAACGATAATCACAAGGGTAGGGCGTGCATTCATCAAAAGCCATAATAATATCTGCACCTATAGAACGCTGAATTTCAATGGCACTTTCGGGAGTAAAAACATGATATGATCCATCGATATGGGATTTGAACTTCACCCCTTCTTCTTTTATTTTTCTATTAGCAGACAAAGAATACACCTGATATCCTCCAGAATCTGTTAGAATCGGATGGTCCCATCCCATGAATTTGTGTAAGCCGCCAGCTTCCTCCAATATTTTAGTTCCGGGACGCAAATACAAATGATAAGTATTACCCAAAATGATATCCGGTTTAATATCATTTTTCAGTTCCCGCTGGTGGACTCCCTTTACAGTAGCGGCTGTTCCAACAGGCATGAATATGGGCGTTTCTATGGTGCCATGATCTGTAGTTAGTGTTGCTGCGCGAGCTTCTGTACTAGGATCGTTTGCTAAAAGTGTAAATTTCATTGTAGGCAAAGATAGTGTTCTAGAAAGACCTTTGACTCATAAAAAAATGGTTTTTAAAAGATTGATTCATTCAAGTTTTTGACATTAAATGGCATATCGGTATAATGAGTCCTAAATCAGAACCTTATAAAGTCAATAAGAATTATAGCTACTAATTTGCATTATACTTCAATTTGAAGGCAACGAAAGTACTTTTAATATCTTACCAAACAATTCATTGTTCTCATAAACTCCCTGAAATTCTTGAGATCTTGGGCCGTAAGCAAAAACAGGAACCATTGCTCCTGTATGATCATGAGTTGTAAAATCCCCTTCTATTGTTTTGGTTTTGATATCTCCTTGAAGAATACTAAAACCTGACGTTTCATGATCCGCAGTAATAACCACTAAGGTGTTTTCTGTTTGATCTGCAAACCGAATCGCCTCGGTTATTGCTTTATCAAAATCAATCCCTTCAGATATGATTCCAGCAACATCATTTGAATGCCCGAAGCTGTCAATTTGAGCAGCTTCAACCACAAGGAAAAAAGGAGACCCTTTTCTCTCCAAAAATTGTAAACCATTTTTCGTTGCCTCTGACAATACGTCTCCTCGTCCATCTAATATACTTGAAACAGAACCTTTTGATATGAAACATCCCACTTTGTCTTTTCTACTTTTACCTATTTGATTTATATCCTCAAGAATTGAAAAGTGCTTGTCAATTTCTTTATCTCTAAAATCTTTGGAACCTCCTCCAATAAATAATGAAAATTTACTTTTTAATAAATCATCAGTAATACGATCCGATTGGGATCTGTCCGCTTGGTGAGCATAGAACGAGGCTGGAGTTGCTCCTGTAATTTTATCAGTGGTAATACACCCAGATAAAAAACCATACTTGTCGAGAAACTCAGTGATATTAATGAGATCATTATTTGAGCTGTCTACCCCTATCGCTCTATTTTTTGTTTTCACTCCTGTGGAAATAGCTGTTCCAGCTGCTGCAGAATCGGTCGTAAAATCATCCGCAGATTGTGTCTTAATGAGGCCAATACTTTTGAGCTGTGTCAGTGTTAATTTTCCACCATTAGCAAGAACAGCAGAAGAAATTTGATTTAAACCATTTCCATCACCAATTAATAAAATAATATTTTTAATGGGAGTGAGCGTTTGGTCTGATTTAAATGTTGGCGTATACACTGAAGTTATTTGTTTATTTCTATAAACACGACTACTTAATGTTTCTAAATAAGCTCTAGATTTACTGGGCATGTCCGTATTAATAAAATCAACACCAAGGTCACTAAACACATTCCAAGCCTTTTTAGAATCTGGAGTTCCCCAAAATCGAAAGGGTTTGTTGTAGCTATGAGCTTTTTTTATGGTAGAAGTGACTTTTTTATAATCCGCATCGGTCAATCGTCCTTTTCCATTCCATTCAGAAAACCTTTTAAAGTCAAGACTGATTAAGGCAATTTTGTCCCAGATTTTAGGGTTTTGAATTGGTGCTAAACTCTGATAATCAAAATTTATATAATTGGGATAGTTTAACTGTTTGCTTAAACTAGGCTGATTTCCAGAAATCACAATTGAAATACGATCGCTATTTATTAGATTAGGATATCGCTCAAGGGTTGCCATTAAAATGTTTAAAGTCGGTTCGGCCGCTGTTTTCACATCCACAAGAAGCTGAATTGTATCCTGGTCTCCCAGTTCTAAGGTGAGCATCTGTTGCATTGGCTTTAGGTATAGATTTTCAATGGTTCTATCCTTTGAAATTTCTTTTTTGTGATGCGCTACAAACAGGGTGTCATTTTCTAAAAAAACATCTACTTCTATTGAATTGAGACCGTTACTAAAAGCATTCCAAAAAGGTACCTTCTGAAAGTAATCGTTATGAGAATGAATTTGAATCGATCGAGCCTTATTCTGAGCCCTACAGAACTGGGCCAAAATAATGATCAGAAAGATGAAAATCTTTGTGTTAGAGTATTTGGTTTTAATTTTCACATATAAACGTTTAATCACTGTGTTGAAAACATAAAATTATTCACATCAAAGCAACAATTTTTAAAATAAATATCAAAGGAATTGAACATGAATCCCAGTGCAACCTTCTATTTCGCTTCAGTAGCCCAGTTGCTAAATATTTCTTTGTATAATAAACGAGAAGTAATTAGGTTCAATAATTTTGCCTAAAAGACGAGAGAAAACAAAGGTCAAAAGCTATTGTTAATTACTTCCTGATGCTTGGTAATAAGTTTCTCAATTCCTTTTTTTAAAATGCTTATAAAAGGTTACTTTTGAGTCAAAATTTAATTATGTCAGATATTAAGACACTTGAAAATATTAGTCTCCAAGTACGACGAGACATCCTTCGCATGGTTCATAAGGTAAACTCAGGTCACCCGGGGGGATCTCTAGGATGTGTTGAGTTTTTTGTTTCCCTTTATTTCCATAGCCTGGAAACCAAAATACCCTTTGAAATGAATGGAAATAATGAAGACTTATTCTTTCTTTCAAATGGACATATCTCTCCAGTTTTTTATAGTGTCTTAGCACGCAAAGGATATTTTCCTGTAGAGGAACTCAACAGTTTTCGTTTAATTGATTCACGATTGCAAGGGCATCCAACGACCCATGAAGGGTTACCTGGGATTCGTGTAGCATCGGGCTCATTGGGTCAGGGACTTTCCGTTGCGATTGGAGCTGCACAAGCCAAAAAGTTAAATAAAGACCCGCAAACGGTTTTTGTTTTAATGGGAGATGGTGAATTGCAAGAAGGTCAAAATTGGGAAGCCTTAATGTATGCTGCTGCTAAAGGGGTCGATAATATTATTGCAACTGTAGATCTCAATGGAAAACAAATTGACGGAACTACAGATGATGTTTTACATATGGGAGATCTAGCCCAAAAATTCAAAGCCTTTGGCTGGGAGGTGCTATCTTTAAAAGAAGGAAATAATATTGAGCAAATTATAGCAACCTTGAGTATCGCAAAATCAAGATTAGGAAAGCAAAAACCTATTGTCATTCTCATGGAAACAGAAATGGGGAACGGAGTTGACTTTATGATGCATACCCATGCATGGCATGGAAAAGCCCCCAACGACGAACAATTAGAAAATGCATTAGCACAAAACAAAGAAACCCTTGGGGACTATTAAAAAATTTATACAATGATACACTATACAAACCAAGGAAGTAACGATACTCGTTCAGGATTTGGAGATGGCTTAACCGAATTAGGAAGAACCAATCCCAAGGTAGTTGCACTATGTGCTGACCTAATTGGCTCTTTAAAAATGCAAGATTTTATAGATGAGAATCCCGAGCGCTTCTTTCAAATTGGAATTGCAGAAGCAAATATGATGGGGATAGCTGCAGGATTAACCATTGGGGGTAAAATTCCCTTTACGGGGACATTTGCCAATTTTTCTACAGGAAGAGTCTATGATCAAATACGTCAATCCATCGCCTATTCTGGGAAAAATGTTAAAATCTGTGCTTCTCATGCAGGTGTTACTCTCGGAGAGGATGGTGCTACACACCAAATTCTTGAAGATATTGGAATGATGAAAATGCTTCCTGGAATGACTGTAATCAACACTTGTGATTACAACCAAACTAAAGCAGCTACCCTTGCCATTGCTGATTTTGATGGCCCTGTGTATCTTCGCTTTGGGCGTCCAAAGGTTGCAAATTTCACCACACCAGCCTTAGGGTTTGAAATTGGAAAAGGAATATTATTGAATCCAGGTAATGATGTTACGATAGTGGCAACGGGACATTTAGTTTGGGAAGCACTTCAAGCTGCTGAGGAACTTGAAAAACAAGGGATTAGTGCTGAAGTAATCAATATACATACGATCAAACCACTGGATGAAGAAATTATTTTAAATTCTGTCAAAAAAACAGGATGTCTTGTAAGTGCTGAAGAGCATAACTATCTTGGAGGAATGGGTGAAAGTATTTCCGGACTTTTGGGACTTAAACACCCTTGCCCCATGGAAATGGTTGCAACTCAAGATACATTTGGAGAATCTGGAACCCCTGCACAGTTAATGACTAAATACGGGCTAGACAAAAATGCAATAATCGGTAAAGTAAAACATGTAATCAAGCGTAAATAAACTTTTCTATGTCTTTTAAAAACTATTTTATTTTTTGCTTCTTTCTATTGAGCACGACTCTTCATGCTCAACTTGAATATGGAGTAAAAGTTGGAGCTATATTAAATGCTTCGGGATCTATCACCAATGCTCCCTCTGATTTTTCAAGTATTGAAAGTGCCAAAGAAAGCCTATCTGGATATTATTTAGGCGGTTTCATAGAAATTGATCTTCCCCTTATTTACCTTCGTCCAGAACTTCAATTTTCATCATTAAATACGGATGTCGAAAACTTGAGTCTCTCTCAAACTCGCATTGAAGCACCTATTTCAATTGGACTTAATGTCCTTCCTCTCATAAGTGTTTTTGCTGGGCCCAGCCTGCGTTATGAATCAAAACCAAAGATTGAAAACATTAGTTTGAGTGAGCTAGAATCCGCTACATCTATTGGCGTTCATTTTGGAACCCGTTTGCATTTAGGTCCATTAAGTATAGGAATACGTTATGACCGAGGCTTAAAAGCAAATGAAACTTCACTTCTTGAAAACAAAGGAATCCCTATTTCTGGTAACATTGATACCCGAGTAAATCAATGGAGTTTAGGGCTGGCTTATAAGTTGAATTAGTTGCTGTCCAAATAATCTGCAATTCCGTCCCCATCTGTATCATCGGGAACGCCATCACCGTCATTATCAAATTCTTCTGAGCTCGGAATCCCGTCTCCATCATGATCTGTTGGGTTAATGGTATACAAATTGATTTTGAAAATCAGCGGAGAATACGCTGGAATCACCCCCGTAGCATTGCTGAAATAACCTAATCCTGATGGGAAAAATATTGCTCCTTGTCCAAAGTCTTGAAAAGTAACCGTATTGTCCTCATTCACTTCGAAAGTTCCTGCCTTTAAACTAGGTATGCCTTCTCTAAAGCCTCTTACAAGAGAAGTTAAATCAAACCAGACCGGGTTTGCATTACCGTCAAAAACGGTTCCATCTAGCAATAAACCCTCATAGGCCTGATAGGTAGAGTCTACTGAAGAAGGGCTCTTGCCAATACCTTCTCTGGCAACTAAATAATAAAGGTTATGATCTATCAAATCTCCAGCTGAAGTTTTAACTCGTAAGGTCTTCTTTGTAACTTGAGACAGCAAGGAAGTTTTAGAGGAATTATCACCACTTATGGTATCAAAAATGATTTTAGGATTAAGGGTTTGATCTTCAAAATCCTCGTAATTGTAAAAATGGGTTGACAAAAAATCTTCCAGCAATTGGTCATCCGCTATTGACTGTTCACTGACATCTCGCAGGGGTTCAACTTCCTCCTCGTCTTTTTTACAAGAGAAAAGCAATAAAAAGGATAGGATTGTAAAACTTAGAATTTTTTTCAAGAATACTTTTTTTAATATGTCCGCAAGATACGATTTTACTTTATTTTTGCTCTATCAGTTAACGAAGTTTTAATATGCGTATTGATCAATACCTGTGGTGCATCCGTCTTTTTAAATCTAGAAATTTAGCTAGCACAATCTGTAAAAAAGGACAGGTAAAAGTAAATGGACAAAAAGTGAAACCTTCTAGAGAAGTTTTGCCGCTGGATCGAATTGAAATTAGAAAGGATCAGTTATGGAGAACTTTCGAAATATTGGACATCCCAAAAAGTAGAATGGGTGCCAAACTTGTCGCGCTTTATGTTATTGAAAAAACAGACCCCTCTGTTTTTGAACACCAAGAGCTTCAAAATTTATCAAGTACTTTTCAAAGAGAAGAGGGAAGCGGAAGGCCAACCAAGAAAGACCGTCGTGATCTCGATGAACTTGGAGCTGAAAAAATCAATGAAGAAAAAGAAGATTTGTAACTTCACAACAAATATGAGTGTAATGACATCAGGAAATAAAATAAAATCATCTTTGGATATCAAATCAAGTATCAAGCGTATCGCCTATCAGGTATACGAGAACAATGTTGATGAATCTAGTTTAGTTATTGCAGGAATTGGAAAAAGGGGAACCAAACTTGCTGTTTTATTGGGAGATATATTACAAACAATTAGCGCTTTAAACTTAATCTTTGTTACGCTCGAAATGGACAAAAGCAACCCCAGAGATACTGTAAAAAGTTCCCAACCACTTGAAGAATTCAGAGAGCATTCCATAGTTATCGTGGACGACGTTTTAAATACTGGGAGTACTTTAATTTACGCAGTAAATTATTTTCTTCAAATACCCGTTAAACAAATTAATACCGCCGTAATGGTAAATCGCAACCATAAAAAATTTCCAATCAAAGCAGATTTTAAAGGTATATCATTGTCTACATCTTTAAATGATCATGTAAGAGTAGTCCTTGAAGGAGATGAAAGTGGAATTTATTTAAGTTAAAATCTTTTTGATTTCAGTAACAACTTCCGCAATTGTTTTGCCATCTGTCCTTACAGAGTATTGGGCTTGGTTATAAAAAACACTCCGTTCGAATAAATGTTTTCCTACAAACTCTTGAAAAGCCTCCATAGTGTCTAAATACTTCAATAAGGGTCTGTCAGATGTGGCTTCGAAAAGTCTTCTACTGAGCTCTTTAACACTTGTATTAAGATAAATAGTCATCACACCAGGCAATGAATTCATATAGACCATGGAGTCATAATAACAAGGAGTTCCTCCTCCAATAGAGAGAATTAAGGGATTCTTGATCTCCAAAACTTCTTCTAAATAATGACGCTCCATCTTTCTAAAATAAATTTCCCCTTTAGATTTGAAAATGTCAGGAATATTTGACCTCATTTTATCCTCCATATAATAATCCAAATCCAAATAATCAGATTCCAATTGATCTTTTAAGAGCGAACCCACAGCACTTTTCCCACTCCCCATATAGCCTAGGAGTATAATTTTATTTATTTCCATTGTTTTTTAAAACTCCTACAAATTTATAAGAAATCAAGGGGATAAATTAAGATTTGATATTATATTTGCAGCCTCAAAAGATTCGGTAGCTCAGTTGGTAGAGCATCTCCCTTTTAAGGAGAGGGTCCTGGGTTCGAGCCCCAGCCGAATCACATTATGACTTGGTAGCTCAGTTGGTAGAGCATCTCCCTTTTAAGGAGAGGGTCCTGGGTTCGAGCCCCAGCCAAGTCACTTTTCTAAGCGCACGTGGCGGAATTGGTAGACGCGCCAGCTTGAGGGGCTGGTGGGAGTATTCCCGTGGAAGTTCGAGTCTTCTCGTGCGCACTTTTTATCAGGGTTATTTTTTTTAGTTATATTTGTTTAAGCTTTTAAATGAAAACATAGACGATGAAAAGGATAAAAAGCACCTTCAGTATTAAGAATCTTGAAAACATATCGGGTATCAAAGCCCATACCCTTCGTATTTGGGAAAAACGTTACAATCTATTAGAACCTGAAAGGACAGACACCAACATAAGACGTTACAGTCTTGAAAGTCTTAAAACGCTTTTAAATGTTACACTCCTATACAATCACGGCTTTAAAATTTCTAAAATTGCTAGTTTAAGTAACGACGAAATTCCTGATTTGGTGCGTAATATTGCTTTGAAATCTAACTCTGAACAAGTTTCTATCAATGCTTTCAAATTGGCAATGATCAACTTTGATTGTGAATTGTTTGATAATAATTATGATGAAATACTCAACCACCATAATTTTGAATATGTTTTCATTGATATCTTTATGCCCTTGATGAAAGAGCTTGGGATTTTATGGCAAACAGGTGCCATTTCCCCTACACACGAACATTTTATAACCAATTTGGTCAAACAAAAAATTCATGTTCAAACAGAGCAATTACAACGCAGCAACACTTATCAAGAGGATCAACCGATCTTTGCTTTGTTTTTACCTGAAAATGAAATTCATGAATTGGGAATTTTATACTTGAATTATTTAATTTTATCTAAAGGATATCGAACCATCTTTTTGGGCCAATCGCTACAAACAAGTAGTTTAGAAACCCTTTTTACTTATAATAGCAAATTTAATTTTGTGACTTACCTTACTGTAGAGCCCAACAAGGATGATATTATGCCTTATTTGAATGATTTTCATGAAAAATTGCTGGCTCAAACCAATTCAAAATTAATTATTTTTGGGCCTCAACAACTTGAAATTGATACCGATAATCTTCCTAACAAGATTGAATTATACAGATCTGTTGAATCTTTTGTGACAAATTATTTCAATCAGAACATATTTGTTTAATAATTTATTTGATTTAGTTCTCTTTTTTTTAAATTTATAAATTAATCTATGTTTATAAATTCAGTCCTTCATTATGTTAAACTTATTTGATTCCGTTAGTCAAGAATGTAGTCGCTTAGTGACGAATGCATATAGCACTTCGTTTTCTATAGCTACAAAAATGCTTGATTCATCCATACGGAATCATATTTATAATATTTATGGCTTTGTTCGCTTTGCAGATGAGATCGTAGATACCTTTCATGAATATGATAAAGAAAAACTACTGAATGATTTTGAAGTGGATTTATACAAAAGCTTAGATGACAAAATAAGCATTAATCCAATTCTCAACTCTTTTCAACATACAGTAAACCTGTTTGGCATTGAACATCATCTTATCAAAGCCTTTATGAAAAGCATGCGTTTGGATTTATCCAAACAAGTCTATAAAACTCAGGCAGAATATGAAGAATACATCTACGGATCAGCAGATGTCGTGGGCTTAATGTGTCTTAAAGTATTTGTTAAAGGAGATGAGAAAATCTATAATGAATTGAGAGAACCTGCAATGGCATTAGGCTCTGCTTTTCAAAAAGTCAACTTTTTACGTGACCTTAAAGACGATTTTCAAGGTTTAGAGCGCACTTATTTTCCAAATGTTGACTTTACTAAATTTGATGAACAATCAAAATTAGTCATCATTAACGAGATTGAAGCTGATTTTGAAAAAGCGCTAGATGGAATTTTTAAGCTTCCTGTTGAAGCTAGATTTGGAGTATACACAGCCTATAAATATTACATGAAATTACTCGTTAAGCTCAAGAAAACTCCATCCCTTTCGATTCAAAAAACAAGAATTCGAGTGCCCAACTACCAAAAAATGAGTGTGTTTGCTCGAAGTTATTTAAAATACAGATTAAACTTACTTTAAAAAAATTTACCCCATGACAATTCTCTGGTTTGCCGTTCTTTTTTGCACTTTTTGTTTTATGGAATTTATGGCTTGGTTTTCTCACAAATACATTATGCATGGATTTTTATGGTCATTACATAAAGATCATCATAGGAAGGATCATAAATCGTGGTTTGAACGCAATGATTTGTTCTTTATTTTTTATGCTTTAGTAAGTTCTGGATTTGTAATATTATGGGGAGAGGTAGGATTTTGGCCTGGCTTACCCATTGCCATTGGAATCTTTCTATATGGACTTTGCTATTTTATTGTTCACGATATTTTTATTCACCAACGATTTAAAATTCTAAGAAACATTAACAATAAATATGCAAGGGGATTAAGACGTGCACACAAGATGCATCACAAAAACATTCATAAAGAAAAAGGAGAATGTTTCGGCATGTTATGGGTTCCCACTAAATATTTCAGGTAATCAGATCTTTAACCAGTTGTTGTTAAAGTCACAGAGTTTACTATCGCGGTTAACATTAATGTAGGTGTTTTCAATTTTCTCATTCATCCACTCCTGAATTACTTTTAATTGTTTTTCTTTTAATGCCAGTGATTTAATACGCACATAGTCAATGGAATAATTGGCTGTATGCTCATCAAAACGATTACTAACTTTTATTATCTTGTATTTCTTTAATCCAGAGCGATCCTCCTCAACAATGGGTGATGAAATTGCTTCATCTTTAAGATTTCGTATTTGACTATACAATACAGGGTCTAAATTTGTTAATTCAAAGCGGGTGTCTCCAGTTTGAGGATTAATTAAAACGCCTCCATTGAACTTAGTCTCTTTCTCATCAGAAAACACAAGCGCAGCGTCTTTAAAAGAAATCTCGCCAGCCTCAAGTCGCTTTTTCAATAAATCTAATTTTTCTTTTGCTGCTTGGAGTTGATCGGGTTCAATTTTGGGGGTTAAGAGAATGTGTCGAACATCAACTTCTTGACCGCGAATTTTATCAACCATGAGGATATGCCATCCAAAATCCGTTTTGAAAGGTTCAGATATTTCTCCTTCTTCAAGACTAAAGGCCTCGTCACGAAATTCTTTAACCATTTGAGGGCGCTTACGGTGAAGGGTATACTTCCCTCCAGAAGAACGAGATCCAGGATCTTGGGAATATAAAATTGCTTTAGAAGCAAAACTTGAACCTCTTTCAAGTACATCCTCTTTAAAAGTTTTCAATTGGTTAAAGATCCGGTCTTTTTCTTTCTCACTAACTTCAGGTTCTATGACGATTTGTGAAATTTCCAATTCCGTTCCGAATGTAGGTAATTCATTTTTGGGAATTGACTCAAAAAAAACACGTACCTCCTCTGGTGTTACCTCTACATTTTCTATGATTTGCGATTGCATCATAGAAGCTAGAGTTTGCGTTTTATTGATTTCAAAAATTTCTTGTCGAAAAGTAGATTCATCTTTTTTATTGTAAAATTCAAGAACTTTTTCAATCGAACCCAACTGTCTTGTGAAGTTATCGATGATCTGATCTACGGTACTGTATATCTCCTCCACACTTACCTCCAAACTGTCCTGAATGGCGTGATGCGCATAAAGTTTGTCTTCCATCAACTTGCCTAACAATTGACAACGGGATATATCTCCAGTAGAAATTCCTTGCGATTCCATCTCGATCAGTGTCTTGTCAATATCGGAATCCAAAATCACATAGTCTCCAACCACAGCGGATACACCATCAATTTTGATTTTACTTGAAAGTGCATTGTCTTGTGCTTGCATTGAAGTCATAAAAAAACTAAAAACGAGTAAAAAATTAATAGATTTCATAAGTCTTAGATTTAATTGCATCGTATAAAATATCTTTTTCAAATTGTCTATTGAATAATAACTTTCGCTGGTTTAGTATAATATTTTTTATGGTAGGTAACAAAACCTCCTTTGGTGAAATATCCCCTTTATTGAGATAATTTTTTACAAAGAACAAATATACCCCCAATGAGTCTTCAATTTCAAAGAATTGTGATTTTTTTATGTATCGATTGTAGTTTTCTTGATTTAAAAAACGAGCTTCGGAAAACAAATTACTTTTATTGATCCAAACACTATCTGCCAAAATATGATTTGTAAACTGAAAAGACAAAGAATCTAAATAAGATCTATCCTCCTCATTAAATCGCTGAAAACTTCGTTTAATTTCGTTGATGTCAACATTATCGGGTGGAAGTTGAATAAAACGCACTTGGAACAGAGGAGCATTTAATTTAAATACCGATTGGTTTTCAATTAAAAACGAATCAATCTCTGTAGTGGAAATGAGGGTATCGATGGACCTATTAAAAACGGTCTGCTTATATGTATTGGAATACAAGTCAATTTTGTATTCTTCAATCAATACATCTAGATTCTCAATTATTTCGGTATTCAAGTTAATTTCAGCTTGTTGCAAAAGAATTTCTTTACGAGTCCATTGATCGATGTAATTTCTTGACTTTAAAATACTGTCTTCCGTATTGACAAACGAATCAAGTTCTTTCTCTAAATCAGTTCTGTACAAGTAAACCGTCCCTACTCGGGCGATCACTTCCTCTTTGTTTACAGTAAATCGATCGCAGGAAACACAAATTATGAAGCAACTTAAAACCATTAATTTCAACCCCACTGAAGATCGAACAACGTTAAATCCAAAAAATATTGCTCTTTTGTTAACAATTTTTATTTCTTTTTTTAATAAAACTTGTAATAAACTGTAAATCATTAACTTAAAGTGTTTATAAAATTTTCACAACTCATTAATAAGTCGTAAATTGCAGTAAATTTAAAAGCATTGATAAAAAAATTAGCTCTTTTTTTAATTTTATTATCAACAGATTTAGTTTTTGCTACTTCTGACTCAACTTCCTCCCTTTCCATCGAAGCAATTTTACAAGAACAACCTCTAGTTTATTATCAAGATGGTTTTCTTTATTTTGAAGGATTTGATGGTCCTGGTTTCATTGAAATCTATTCTATTATAGGCAACAAGATTACTGAGATATCAACACAAGAACTTAATGAGTTTAAATCATCCATTTCACTTGAATCGGGTCACATGTACATTATTCGTGTAAATTCAAACAGGGAAATAAAGACCTTTAAAATTGTTACTTCTCAAGGACTGTAATTAGGTGCTTCTTTTGTTACTCTAATGTTGTGGGGGTGACTTTCTCTCATACCGGCTGAAGTTATGGTTACAAATTGACCTGTTTTCTTCAAGGTATCAATATTTTCGGCACCACAATATCCCATTCCAGCTCGTAAGCCTCCAATGAATTGATGAATACTTTCATCCAAGTCGCCTTTATAAGGAACTCTTCCCACGATGCCCTCAGGAACTAATTTTTTCAGATCATCTTCCACATCTTGAAAGTATCGATCTTTACTTCCCATTTTCATGGCTTCAACTGAACCCATTCCTCTGTAAGTCTTGTACTTTCTTCCCTCATAGATTACGGTTTCTCCAGGAGATTCCTTTGTGCCAGCCAATAAGGAACCTAGCATGACAGAATCTGCCCCTGCAGCTATAGCTTTGGGAATATCTCCCGTAAAACGTATTCCACCGTCTGCAATGATCGGAATATCCATTCCCTCTAAGGCCTTTGAAACTTCAATTATGGCTGAAAGCTGAGGATATCCAACTCCCGCAATGACTCGAGTAGTACAAATCGATCCCGGACCGATTCCAACTTTGACAGCATCGGCACCAATATTGGCAAGATATTTTGCTGCAGCAGCCGTAGCAATATTCCCTACTACCACGTCAAGCTTACTGAATTTAGCTTTCACTTTCTTTACCACTTCAGCGACTCCTTTGGTATGACCATGAGCCGTATCAACAACAATTGCATCAACTCCCACTTTATGCAATGCTTCTACTCGATCTAGAACATCTGCAGTAACGCCAACCGCAGCAGCCACTCTCAAACGGCCAAACTTGTCTTTATTTGCATTGGGTTTAGTGGTATGTTTGGTAATATCCCTAAAAGTGATCAATCCTACAAGAATATTATCATCTGTGATAACAGGTAATTTTTCAATTTTATGTTTTTCAAGAATTAATTCTGCATCTTGTAATGATGTGCCTTCCTTTACTGTTATTAAATTACGGGAAGTCATGACTTCCTTGATGGGTCGATTACTATTTTTTTCAAAACGTAAATCTCTATTAGTGACAATACCCAATAATTTTTTGTCTTTATCTACAATAGGTATCCCTCCAATTCTATAGAGTTGCATGTTTTCATTTGCATCTGCTACAATTGCAGTTACAGGTAAAGTAACTGGATCAATAATCATTCCTGATTCAGAACGTTTTACCGCTCTGACTTTATCCGCTTGTTCTTCAATGCTCATATTTTTATGCAGCACCCCGATTCCACCCTCACGAGCCATTGCAATAGCCATACTACTTTCTGTAACTGTATCCATCGCTGCCGAAATAATAGGGATGTTTAAAGGAATGTTTCTACTAAACCTTGATTTAATTGAAACTTCTCTTGGTAACGTTTCCGAGTATGCAGGGACAAGTAAGACGTCGTCGTAAGTTAATCCTTGGCCGATAAATTTGTTGGAAGTCATAAGCAACTAATATTAAATTAATTGCATGCAAATATACGGATTATATATCCTTTATAGACATAGTGTCTGGATTTTATTCATGATTACACTAAACTATTTCCTACTGAAAATCCGATGGGAAAAATTATAAGCACTCTCAAAAGCCAAAACATCAAATTCATTTGGGAGTAATTTTAAGGATGTGAAATAAGATATTAGCTTTTCCATTGGCATATTTCCCACCAGTGCATCCTGAGCCATTGGACATCCACCCCATCCTTTTATTGTTCCGTCAAAACGTAAACATCCAGCCAAATATGCAGCATGTACCTTTTCATACCAAGCTGAGGGATGGGTATGAAAATGGGCTCCAAATTCAACCTCTGGATACCTTGTAATAAGCGTAGAATAGAGATTTGAAATGTCCACAACTTGAGCCGTACCTACTGTATCTGAAATCGATATAATTTTGACTCCCATTGCAATGATTTGTTCCGACCAATCTTCAATGATTTCAGTACTCCATGGATCCCCATATGGATTGCCAAAACCCATAGACAAATAAACAACAACCTCTTTGTCATGCGCTAAAGCGATTTCAGTTATTCGCTTTAACAATTGTATTGATTCTGAAATAGTTTTACGAGTATTTCGCATTTGAAAATTCTCTGAAACTGAAAATGGATAGCCTAAATACGTTATACTTTTATGCTTTATGGCCTCTAATGCGCCTCGCTCATTTGCTATAATCGTCAGAAGTTTTGTAGCGGTTTGGGATAAATCTATAGATTGAATGACATCTGCAGTATCTGCCATCTGAGGTATCGCTTTAGGAGAGACAAAACTTCCACAATCTAAAGTATTAAACCCTACTTTCAATAAGCTTTGATAATAGGAAACCTTATCTTTTGTATTAATCAAATGAGACATTCCTTGGATAGCATCTCGAGGACATTCAATAAGTTTTATTTGGCTAGAGGGCATCGTATATTGATTATGGATAAATTAAAACCAAAGCAATTACAAAAAATAGTACAGCCTGAACTTTATCCCAATGGTCAAAGGACTTTGAAACTTGAATCTTTTGACCTAAACGATGAAAGAACAAAGAGCAACTAAAAAAAACAAATACTGCTTGGATAAAAAACAACACTCCTAAAATTAAAAATTGAACTGCATAGGACCAACTATCGTGAAATAAAAATACGGGAAAAAAACTTAGAAAAAATAAACTCACCTTGGGATTACTAATATTCATTATTAAACCGGTGACAAAAAGGTTTTGAGTGATTTTTTTATTCGTAGACATTGAGTCTGTGGATTTAACTCTCCAAGACATGACTCCCAAGTAAATCAAATATGCGGCTCCCATTAATTCTATTAAGCGAATAACTTGTGGATAAATTGCCAATAAACTCCCCACCCCCAAAACCACAACCAAAGTGTGAATTAAAATTCCAGAAGTTAAGCCCAAACTTAACTCAAAACCACTTCTCCACCCTCTTTGTACACTGGTACTGATGACTAATAAAATATCTGGCCCTGGAAATAATGTTAAGGTTAATGATGTGAAAAGAAAAAGGAATAGTGTATTCAACACAAGCTAAGGTTTTAATATATTTGCACTCGAATATACTATATTTGATGATGATGATAGAAAGAATTGAACGCGAACTAGAACCGCTACGAAAAAACCTACAAGAACATCCCGTTTACCAATCGATTGACTCCATAGCCGACATTCGTCTTTTTATGGAACAACATGTTTTTGCTGTCTGGGATTTCATGTCGCTATTAAAACAACTACAAATTGAATTAACTTGTACTACCACCCCTTGGCGCCCTTCAGGCCATCCAGCTGCTGCAAGGTTGATCAATGAAATTGTATGGGGTGAAGAGTCTGACGTTAACCGGAAAGGGGAAGCCATGAGTCACTTTGAAATGTATCTTGAAGCAATGAATTCCTTAGAAGCAAGTACGACCGGAATTAACACCCTGATGAAACAACTAGACTCTGGAAAATCAATTCAAGAGGTATTAAAAAACACCACATTACCTCCCTCAATCTCTTCTTTCCTTGACTTTACTTTTGAAGTAGTTGAGACAAAACAGCCACATATAATTGCGGCCGTATTTACTTTTGGAAGAGAAGATTTAATCCCAGATATGTTTATCGAGATTATCAAAAACATCAAAGCGCCTTTAGGTGAAGATCTTTCAGACTTAATTTACTACTTTGAGCGTCACATAGAAGTGGATGCAGACGAACATGGGCCCATGGCACTGGAAATGGTTTCTCAACTTTGTGAAGGGGATTCCCTAAAATACGAGGAAGCCACTCTATATTCCAAACGAGCCTTGGAATTGAGAATAGGTCTGTGGGACGGAATTCTTGAGACTTTAAATAAATCTATTTCAGTTTAAACTTTAAGTCCGAACATTTTATATGTTGTACTTTTAAAAACGTACCCATGAAAATCATAGTTTCCTGCCTTTTTTTAATCCCACTCCTTAGTTTTAGCCAAAACCAGCAAGGAATAACTGATTATGCAAAATCAATAACTCCAAATGAATTAAAAGAGCTTTTGTATGTTTATGCCTCTGATTATTTTGAAGGCCGTAATACAGGGTCAAGAGGACAGAAAAAAGCAGTTGATTTCTTACGCCAATTTTATAGCTCCCATGGAATCGCCGCAGCCCAAGGCACTGAAAATTATTTTCAACCGATGGAACTCAACATCAAAGGTGAAATAGTGCAATCCGAAAATGTTGTAGCCATTATTCAAGGAAATGAATATCCTGATGAGTATGTCGTGCTTTCATCACACCTAGACCATGTTGGTATTCAAAAAGGTTTGATCTATAATGGAGCCGATGACGATGGTTCTGGAACTGTAGCGCTGTTAGAAATTGCTGAGGCCTTTCAAGATGCAGTCGCTGCGGGTCAGGGACCCAAACGATCCATCATTTTTCTTCACGTTACTGGAGAAGAAAAAGGCTTATTGGGATCCTCCTATTACACAGAAAATCCGCTTTATCCTCTTGCTAATACCATGGTCAATCTTAATGTAGATATGATTGGTAGATTAGATCCAAAAAGAGAAGACAAAGATCCGAACTATATCTACCTCATTGGAGCAGACAAAATTAGTCAAGAATTACATGACATATCTGAAGCTACAAACAAAAAATATACTCAAATCAAATTAGACTATACATACAACGATGATAAAGATCCGAATCGCTTCTATTACCGAAGTGATCACTACAATTTTGCTAAAAAAAATATTCCGGTAATCTTTTATTTTAATGGTACACATGAAGACTATCATGGTCCCGGAGACACTCCCGACAAAATCAACTATGAAATGCTTTCAAAAAGGAGTCAGTTGATTTTTTACACCGCATGGGAACTGGCTAATCGAAAAGATAAAATCAAAATTGATTAGTAAGGGATTCGTGAAATTATTTAGAAATGGTATCCTCTTTGTTTTTTTCATCTTCTCTAGTGCCCTATTTTCACAGGAGACCGACATGGCAACAAAACTAGATAGCCTCACAGTAAAACGTTTTTCTATTGGCGCGAAGATCGGCATCCCAAGTATTGTTGGTGGCTCAGTAGAAATTGTTCTACCCATACTCAACAATCATTTTGCACCCTATGTCAATTATAGTCGCTTTTCATTATCCTTTAGAGAAGTTGAAACGAGTTTATCTTCCACTGGATTTGGTGTTAAGTACTACTTTGGAGAAAAAGGAAGTGGTTTTTTTATCAGCGTTGGGAGAAATACTCTTGAAACGGATATTACTTTTGGTGATTTACTTTTTGTAGACAATACTTCACTTCGATCTATTATTGGCTCAGGAGGTACTTTACTCAAAATAAACACCTCCAATATTAAAATGGGGGTTAAGACGGGTGGTTCTATTTACTTCCTCTTTGAACTTGGCTATGGAATTGGTGAAATTCCAAATGAATTAAAATTTATGGCCACATCCAATGGAATCACGGATAGCTTTATTGAAGAAGTTCCCTCTTTACCCGGCTTAGGAAACAATGGGATACTTCTAGGAAATGTTGGCTTTGGCATATCCTTTTGATCTTTTATGTGCTCAATTGTTAGGATTCATTTGATATTTCTCTCTTTTATTACTTATATTTCAATATGAAGAAAACTACTTTTTTACCTATTCTAGTGATATTGGTTTTGATCCTTCAATCTTGTGAAGACAATACACTCTATTTTGAAGATGCTTATGTGATTGAAAATGTAAATATTATCGATCCCTTGGATGGAATACTAGAACAGCAAACTGTTGTTATCAAAAAAAATAAAATTCATCAAATTTATACAACAGCAGAAATTAGATTGTCCCCAAAAAACACTATCTATGATGGCAGCAATCAATATCTTATTCCTGGTTTATGGGATGCGCATATTCACTTTGCATTCGAAACACTTCTCGGTGAATATATGCCTGATCTATTTCTATCCAATGGGGTCACAAGTGTCAGAGATACCGGAGGACCTATAGATTTTGTTTTACCTTTCAAAAAATATTCTTTAGAAAATCCAACCACCGCTCCTAGGGTAATGATTGCGGGTCCCTTAATTGACGGAAAACACAATGTCTATGATGGAAGCAGTCCCTCCTTTCCTTTACTTTCAATACAAAATTCTTCAGTCTCGGTTTTACAAAAACAAGTTCAAGAGCTTATTGATAAAAAAGTAGATTTTTTAAAAGCTTATGAAATGCTAAGTCCTGAACAATTTAAACTCTTAGCTCAAATGGCACAGGCAAATAATCTAAAACTAACTGGCCATATTCCTTTGAGTATGGATGTCATTACTGCAACAAACCTTGGTCTGAATAGTATGGAGCATTTAAGGAATCTAGAATTATCAATGGCTGAAGATTTTGAGGATTTATTCTCAGAGCGAAGGTTTGCACTGAAGAATAAGAATAATATGAGCGGCTCAAAACTTCGAAGTACTTTACATCAGCGTCAGCGAATGAAAGCAATAGCCAATATTGACTCGGCAAGACAAAATCAAGTTTTGAATACTTTAGCAATAAACAAAACATGGCAAATCCCTACTTTGGAATTATATCAAACCTTTGCCAATAAAAAATATAAAAGTAAATCCTTTCAATCCTATTTTTACCTGATACCCCAAAAAATCAGATCAAAATGGATGGAGCAAATTAATTCAACATCTGATAAACCCGATCAAAAAATGATACAATACACGCAGTGGTCCCGAAATATGGTAAATCAAATGCATGAGAAAAAAATTCCATTTATGGCGGGGACCGATACCCCTATTGGTTTTTTAATCCCGGGAAAAAGTTTACATGACGAACTTATTCAGCTTAGTCTTTCTGGCTTATCCCATTTGGAAGCATTAAAGACAGCAACGTATCATCCTGCGAAATACTTTGGTTTAGAAAATAACTTAGGTAGAATTAAAGAGGGGTATGAAGCAGATCTAGTATTACTTGAGAAAAACCCATTGGAATCCATTAAAAACACTCAATCCATAAGCGCTGTAATCAAGGCAGGTCATTTCATGAATCGCACCTATCTTGATTCGCTACAAGCAAAATAAAAATTAATATTTCATTTCTAATTCTTGTGTTTCAAAAAGTTCATCTCGAAATGATCTGTATGCAGAGATTGATTCGGATATGACCAAATCTTGAGGTTTATGGTAATTATTCTCATACCATTCAATAGAAATAGGAGCAAAATCCATTTCAATATGATTTTTACTCCACATGATTAAATTATAAATCACAGGAAACAAGTTAATCCCTGCCTCGGTGAGATAATACTTTTTTATTTTTTTATCTACGGGATTCACAAAATACCCAATGAGTTTATATTTTTGAAGCTTTCTTAAACGATCGCTAAGAATATTTGATGAAATCTTCTCGGGACCATTCATGAATTCTTTAAAAGTATTTCGTTCTAAAAACAAATCTCTTATGATAATTAATGTCCAAGTATCACCCAATATTTCTAATGAGGTACTTATTGGACAGCCTGAACGATTGTTTTCGATATGAATCATATTACAAATATCATGTATAATGAGAAAACCAAAAAAAAAAATGATTTATGGTTATCATACAACTAAAATAATCTATTCTAGTACTTAATCAAAAAATTAAATGAAAAAAAGTGATCTAAATTGTAGCAAAAAAAAATATGTTAATTTTCTTTTCAATAGTATTCAACTAAGTTTCTTGAAGTAGATTCGCATTTTAAAATATGAAAAGAAAACAAAACAAAGCATTTGCTCACTTTTACTTACTATTACTTTTAATTACAAACTCTCTTGTTGGACAAGAAAAAGTAACAATGAGTGGCTATATTATTGATCAAGAGACCAATGAAACCTTAATTGGAGTCAATCTAATCCTTCCAAGCATTCAATATGGAGCCACTACTAATGAATATGGTTTTTATTCGATCACAGTTCCCAAAGGGAGTTATCAACTCAGAATAAGCTATTTGGGTTATGAATCGTTTCAAGAGGAACTCCAGCTCGATAATACGATTACTAATAATTACAAACTCAAACAGGAAGTAGCGCTTTTAGAAGAAGTTGTTGTCCAAGACAATATTGAACAGCTAAATTTAAAAAGCCCTCAAATGAGTGTGAATAAATTAGCCATTCAAACCATAAAAAATATACCTGCTGCCCTGGGTGAAGTTGACATTATAAAGTCAATTACTCTTTTACCAGGAGTTACAAGTGCAGGAGAAGGAGCATCAGGCTTTAATGTTCGTGGTGGTGCTGCAGATCAGAATCTTATCCTTTTGGATGAGGCTATCGTTTTTAATTCTTCACATTTGTTTGGATTTTTCTCTGTTTTTAATCCCGATGCCATCAAAGACATCAAACTTTATAAAGGCGGAATTCCATCTAATTATGGCGGTCGAGTATCTTCTGTTTTAAACATCTATCAAAAGGATGGAAATAGCAATGCCTACAAGGCTCAAGGTGGCATTGGTTTAATTTCAAGCAGATTATTACTTGAAGGCCCGATAGAGAAAGAGAAAGGCTCTTTCTTGATCGGAGGAAGAAGTAGTTATGCCCACATCTTTTTTCCCCTTGTTGAAAGTGTTGGTGACAACAAAGCTTATTTTTATGACCTTAATACTAAACTCAGTTACAAACTCAATCAGAATAACAACATTTACCTATCAGGATATTTTGGACGTGATGTTTTTGATATTTCTAATTTATTTAATGTAGGCTTCGGAAATTCCGTAGCCAACTTTAGATGGAATCACCTTTTTTCTAATAAGTTGTTTTCAAATTTATCTTTAATATATTCGAACTATGATTACACATTGGATTTTGGCC
This sequence comes from Flavobacteriaceae bacterium, assembly GCA_029248185.1. GTDB lineage: Bacteria > Bacteroidota > Bacteroidia > Flavobacteriales > Flavobacteriaceae > MS024-2A. The sequence goes on from JAQWJV010000042.1 coordinate 29,957, forward strand.
TTGCCGAATTTGATTGGAATTTGGGAATACGGAATTTCAATCTTAAGTATGACTTTAAGCACTATTTAAGTGAAAAAATAAAGCTAGAATATGGCGTAAACAGCATCTATTATAAATTTGATCCTGGACTCATTCAGCCCACTACTTCAGAATCAGGGATTCAAACAAATAAACTCACTGACAAATTTGCTTTTGAAAATTCACTCTACGGAAATATTAGCTTGAAGTTAAGCCCTAAATGGAATCTTCAACTAGGTTCCCGATTCAGCAGCTTCCTAAGATTGGGGCAAGAATTAAATACCTATGCAGCTGACAATCCTCTGATATTTAATCAAGATTTAAAAATCTATGAAGCTGCAAACCCCATAGGTACTGAAGTCTATTCTAAAGGAAAGGTCATCAAGCCTTTTTATAATTTAGAGCCTCGTTTGGCATTAGCTTATCAAATAGCTTCAGACCGTTCTGTAAAAATAAGCTACAATAGAATGGTCCAATATCTGCATTTGATATCCAATACAAACTCCCCTACTCCAATCGATGTGTGGGCACCTAGCGGTAAATTTATTGATCCACAATTACTAGATCAAGTCGCTGTTGGCCTATTCAAAACTTTTGACAATAACCGCTATAATTTAGAACTTGAGGGATTTTATAAATCCATTCAAAATCGCTTAGATTATATTGATGGTGCTGAACTTATTGCCAATAACGCTATAGAGCAGGTCTTATTAACTGGAAAAGCTAGAGCAAAGGGAATCGAAATGTTATTTCGGAAAAATGAGGGGAAACTAACCGGTTGGCTGGCCTATACCTTGTCGAGATCAGAACAAAAAACACCGGGTAGATCACCTCAAGAAACCGGAATCAATAATGGGAATTGGTATGTAACTCCCTATGATAAAACACATGATATTTCTATTACTGCCAATTATTCACTGAACAAAAACTGGGAGCTAAATGCAAATTTCATCTATCAAACTGGACAACCGACTACCTACCCTGGCGCACAGTATCAATTTTCTGATTTTTTGATTCCTAATTTTGAACCTAGAAACAGTAGCAGACTTCCTGCTTATCATCGATTTGATCTATCTGCAGTATATGTGCCAAAAAAACAAAATAATCGGTATGGCGGTCAATGGGTGTTTGGAATATATAATCTCTATAACCGACAGAATGCAGCCTCAATCCGCTTTCAAAATAATATTGAAACGGGACTAAATGAAGCAATTCGTTTATCCATTTTTGGAATCATACCATCAATTACTTATAATTTTAAATTTTGATAATGAAAAAAGGAATCTACTTATTACTTGGACTTTCTTTTATCACTCAATGTGAGGAACCCATTGAAGTTGAAGTTAATGATACTTCCCAACGATTAGTTGTAGAAGCTTCAATCAATTGGATTAAAGAGACAAAACAAGCGGAACAAGAAATCCTTTTATCCCTAACCGCTTCTTACTTCTCTAATGAGATAATTCCCGCAAATGGAGCCCAAGTTACAATTGAGGATGAAAAGGGAACTATTTACCCTTTTCTTGAAAAAGAAAAGAGTGGAAAATATCTTCCTGTTATCCCAATTCCCTATGAACTAAATCAAGAGTTTAGCCTATACATCAGCTATGATGGTCAAAATTATACCGGATCTGAATCCCTAATTTCAGTTGCTTCTATCGATAGCATTACTAAGTCGACTATCTTTTTCTTTGGTGAGGATCGCCTACAATTTGATGCTTATTCTCTTGATCCTGCAAATGAAAAAAATTACAGCTATTTTGAATTTAAAAGTGATAAACTCGAAACTACTGAGTATAATGTTTACCGCGATGATTTTACCGATGGCAATATTTATAATGGATTCTTGTTCAGCAGTAACTTTGAGAAAAATGATTCCATTCGATTTAGACAATATGGTCTTTCTAGAAGGGCATTCAATTACTGGAACTTATTAATTACTCAAAACACCCAACAAGGAGGACCGTTTCAAACCACTCCATCAAATTTAAGTGGAAACATAGTTAACCTTAGTAATCCTGAAAATTATCCTCTAGGTTTTTTTAGAATTTCTGAAGTTTCAGAAATTCTATACCAAGTAGAATAGTATCCTTACTCACTGGTTTTCATTTATTCCTTTTGTTCTTTTTATTTTTTTTTAATATTATTATATAGTAAGTAAAATTTTTATATCTTTAATTGCTTTTAACAAGTAATCATAAACCAATTTATTATTTAATCCGTATTGCTATGTCATTGCGGATTTTTTTTATGCTAAAACTTTGTCTGTAAGTATTTAAATTGACTATAATTGACGGTTTGATTCACTATACAAAGCGTGATCATTTAACTTTCATCTACTAAAAAACCCTCTACGTTGAACGAAGAGGGTTTTCAATTCTAATATGCAATTATTATTTAGGCAAGTGAGCCGCGTTATAGTAATACACTTCTCTAATTATTTTTCCTTCTTTATTTAAAGTAACCTGAGAATGGTTGGAGTGTTTTTTTCTCTTCCCTGACTTTTTATTTTTAATCGTCAAGTCCCACCATGAAATAATGGTTTGTGTTTCAGTTCCCTCATATTCTAATAAATCAGGATAGCCACTTTCGGTAACATCAAGAACTTCGTAGGTTTCTAAAAACTTTTTTAAATTCTCAATCTCCTCATCTGGAGTAAAGAAAACGCCTTCCTCTGAATTAATTGCATCAGAGATACTTGCATTATCGGCATACAACGAGCGCATTGCCTCTAAATCACCTGTCATGATGTGTGCATACAACAAGCGTACTTTTGAAATGAATGGATGATCAACATAGATCGTACCATTTTTCTTTGTGTTGTATGCTTCATAAGCTTTATTCCACTTTAGTTGGCTGTCCATGATACTTAGTCTAGTAATCTTCTTTCCATCTTTCGTGAGATTGAAAATAGAATTTCTTGGGATTTTTAAAATCACTCCTGTTTTTTTATCAACCCCTGTTAGCATCTGATAAGTATATACATCTACTCTGTCGGCTCCTTTAAATTCAATTGCATCAGAATAAGCTTGTCCCCTATTCTTTACATTAAAGTTGATCATATTTTCACTAAAATATTTTGATCGACCGATTAAATTCTCGATTGGACTGGGTTTGGGATCCATTACGTTCATTTGCCACCACTTAAAATCGTCTGTAGTTAAAGAACGCATTGTGGCCTCATCTCCGGCTACAAAGGCTTTTGTAAATGCATCTACAACATCTAATGCTGGGTGCTTGTCATAAATTTTACCTCCTATGTTTTTTTGGGCACTTAAGGTAAAGAATGCAAAAAGACTGAATGTGAAAATTAATTTTTTCATTTAAATTGATTTATGATTAATGTGCAACCAAATTAATGAAATTCTAGCGGTGAAACATCCTTCCTTCTCTTAAAAGTTTTTATTCGACTATTTCAAAACGCTTTATTTCCTCAAATTCTGATAGTTTAACTGCTTCAATAGCCGATTTTAAGTCTTCCCAATTTTCTTCAAAAAAAGCATTAGTTTGTTTCAATGCTATTCTCAAATCATCAGATGTATGTTTTACAAGCGCTTTCTCTGTGTCAGTAATACCGTAAGGTCTTGACCTGATATATCTTGACGCTGTATAGATTCTTTTCATAACACTGTTTTCAGGATTTCGTACAATACCTTGTCGCTTGTCTTCCTTCCCAATAAATAAGTCCATAATGGAATCTATTTTTTCTGTAGCCGCCTCAATGCGTTCCACAAGGATTTTATTTATTTCCTCGTCCTTTTTCCCTATTCTTTTCTTGTAAGTTGCTAGAGTACGTTTACTTGATTTCAATTGATTTACTGCAAGTGTCACTTGTCCCAAATATCCTTCGATTGTTTTTGAATACTTATATCGATCTTCAATTGCTTGCTCTGAAAGGTCTAATCTTGGATCAGTTCTAACGACAACATAGACCTCAGAGGTCTCCGAAGCCGTTCCTAAAACCACTTTATATTTCCCAGGCATAACAACCACTCCACTTGGCTCAACTTTAGACTTCACCTCTTTTCGCCTTGGTCTTTCAACTCCTTTTTCAGTAAGGTTCCAATACCATCTATGAAATCCAGTTTCACTGGGTGCTTTAGCCTTTAATGTTCTTATTAAACGTTCATCGTCATATATTTTCAGGCTCAAAGAATCTTTTAATTTTTTATCTTCTACTTTATAAAAATAAGTCAACATACTACCGTACTTTCTATTTTCAGCATTGTAAATAGCATCAGCTCCAAATCGAGATCCTGTGGGTTGTTGGTATTTTGTCAAATACGCATTTGGGGGATTAAATAAATGCAGTTTTTTGTCTAAAACTTCAGGATTGATTGCTATTTCCCTTAGGGGTCTTATGTCGTCCATTACCCATATCGCTCTTCCAAATGTCCCAATGATCAAATCATGCTCTCTGGGATGAATGATCAAATCTTTTGTTGGAACGGTTGGAAAAACTTCAGCATTAAATTTAGTCCATTTTTCACCTGCATTCATTGAATAATATAAACCATCATCGGTACCCAAAAACAATAAATTTTCAGTTTCACTATCTTCTACTATACTGAGAGTGTACCCAAAAACATCTTTTTCATCTACAATTCGCTCCCATGATTTTCCATAATTCTTTGTTTTAAAGACGTAAGGGGTGTAATTAAAGCGCCTGTAATCGTTTGCAACTAAAAAAGCAGTCCCAGCTTGTTTATTAGAAGCTTTAATCTGGGCAATCCAACTTCCTTCTGGCAATTGCTTTATGTTTTTTGTGAGCTCAGTCCAATTTTCTCCTCCATCCAGAGTGATATGAACTCTTCCGTCATCTGACCCTGTCCAAAGTAAATCTTTTTGTAAAGGCGAGGGCTCAATAACCAAAAGGGTACAGTGATTTTCAGCTCCTGTTGCATCTAATGTAATCCCTCCACTTTCGCTTTGCTTCTGTTTTTCAGGATCATTGGTGGTGAGGTCGGGTGATATTACCTCCCATGTTAACCCCTTATCCTTGCTTTTATGAACGAATTGACTTCCAAAATAAACAGTACTCGTATCGAAAGGGTCTTGTCCAATGGCTGCATTCCAATTGAAACGCAAAAAAACATCAGGATTAGGGTGGTTCGGTTTGACACCGTAATTATTTCCTGTTTTCCAATCATAACGGGAAACATTTCCTTGTTGACTCATGGCATATCCATAACGAGAATTATCTTGATCAGGAACTACATCAAATCCATCTCCAAAGGCAATTTCTTGCCAATAGGAATTACGGATTCCTTGGGTCTTCCAAACATAGGCTGGCCCTCGCCAAGATCCGTTGTCCTGCATTCCCCCGTAGACATTATAGGGGTACTCATTATCTACATTGACATGATAAAATTGACCCACAGGAATGTTGCCCACGAAACGCCAGGATGCACCCGCATCTCGTGAAATATTCAAGCCACCGTCATTACCATCAATAATAAAAGAACCATCTTGAGGGTGGATCCACCAAGCATGATGATCAGGATGGACACCATTGTTTGCATTGTAAGCTGGCATCAATTCTTCAAAATTTTTACCTCCGTCCTCTGAAACATTTACATAAGTAAAGACAGAATAAACACGATTCTCATTCTGAGGATCTACAAAAATATCGGAGTAATAGAAAGGTCGATTTCCAATATCTGACTTTTCATTTACCTTTTTCCAATGATCTCCACCATCTGTGGATTTATAAAGCGCATTTTTTTTTGCCTCAATTAAAGCATAAATAATACTTGTTTTATTTGGGGCTATCGCAATCCCTATTCTACCTAAATCTCCTTCAGGCAAACCATCTTTAGATGATTTTTTCGTCCAATTTTCACCACCATCTAGGCTAATATAAAGACCACTTCCCTTTCCACCAGACATAAAAAACCAAGGCTCACGCTTATGCTCCCAAAGGGCAGCAACTAACTTGTTCGGGTTTTTGGGATCCATCACCAAATCTGCAGCACCCGTCTTTGGATTTACAAACAGTATTTTTTTCCAAGTCTTTCCTCCATTTGAGGTTTTATAAACACCCCGTTCTGGATGTTCTCCCCATGGAGATCCAATGGCGGCGACATACACCACCTCCGGCTGGGTGGGGTCTATAATGATTCGATGTATATGGCGAGTCTTTTCCAAGCCCATTGAAATCCATGTTTTTCCAGCATCAAGAGATTTAAAGACTCCATAGCCACCATTCAGACTATTTCTTGGGTTCCCTTCACCTGTTCCCACCCAAACTACATCTGGATTGGATTGTTGAATTGCAACTGCACCTATTGAAGCAGTAACTTGATTATTAAAAATAGCTTCCCAATTTACTCCTCCACTGGTTGATTTCCAAACACCACCAGAGGCCGTTCCTACGTAAATAACATCATTATCATTATTTACCACATCAATTGAAGTAACTCTCCCGCTCATGCCACCGGGACCAATATTTCTAGGTGCAGTTCCTTGCATCCATTTAGGATTAATATCTTGAGCTATTAGGGACTGAACCAATAAAAATAGCAGGAATAGAGAATGATTTTGCATGAATTAAATTTTATGAAAATGTACGAAAAATGGAATCACTTTCCTTTGAAATTCTAAAATAAAAAATCTTAAATGCTAATGCATTAATCTAGATAATTCCATGGAATTGCTTTCTTTTCTTGAGCCGAGAGAAGAGCCAAACTTAAAATTTTAGAGACTATTAAATTGTTTTCTACACTATAAAGTGAATTTGGGGGAATGGATCTCTTTTCAAGAACCACTTCATAAAGTAATCGAAAAGGGTCTTCTTGAAAGGATTTAATGGGTTTTGGTTTGTGTATTTGTTCTCCTTTCGATTCATCTTTCAGCAAGTTCATTTTAGATCCGTTAAGGCAATTAATATAACCCTCTGAACCATAAAGTTGCATGTCTTTTCGATTGTGTGACCAATTCCATGAAGCTTGAATAACAACTTGCTGCTTTTCATATTCTAAAATGAGGGTTGTATCATCATCAACTTTTGGATAAAGGTCTGGTTTTGTTTGCTTTGCAACACAGCTTACGGATAAAGGTTTTTGACCGTTTAAAATCCATGTACTGAGGTTAGCACCATAACAACCAAAATCAGTAAGCGCACCACCCCCATTGAGAATTGGATCGGTAAGCCATTCCAGAAATTCAGGAGAACAACCAATTTCTTTGGGACCGGGATGCCCTGTATTGAAAACAAGTTTATTTAAGTTTCCAATTCGATTTTCGGACAACAAATCTTTAGCTTCATAAGTACTTGCATACCAAGAAGTTTCATAATTAATTAAAAGGGGAACAGAATATTGCTTTGATAGGGCAGCCATTTTAAGGGCATCTTCATAGGTTGTCGCCATGGGTTTTTCAACCATGATTGGGATTTTTCTTGGTGCAAAAAAAGCAACAACTTCTAGATGTTTTTTTGTGGCATTAAAAGCGGAAACAGCATTTGGCTTTGCTTTTAGATACAGGTCTTCATAGGTTTCAAAAAATAAGGAGTCATGTAATTTATATCGCTTTTTATATCGTGCTATGGCTTTTTGATTGGTTTCAACAATACCTACGATATTAACATCTTTTTTGTTTCTATTAAAAATCCAACTAACATGATCATGAACCAATCCAATCACTCCCAATCGCAATGTTTCATTAGATTCATCTTGGGATTGAGCCATAACATTGACGGGGAGAAAAGAACTAAAGAAAATCAAGAGTATAAAAAAATTGCTTGCGTAATGGATTTGTAATTTCATAATTTTAGTAAATTGAACTACAATTTAATCTATTTTATAATTATAGCTGCATTATGCAAAAATTAACCGTTTTATTGTTCTTTCTTTTTACTGCTCTTTTTTTGAGTGCTCAAACACCTTCTAAAAAAATACTAGCCATTTTTGCCCACCCTGACGATGAGCAATCAGTTGCGCCACTTTTAGTTAAATATGCTGAGGAAGGCGTTGAAATTACACTTGTGATTGCTACAGATGGTCGTTTAGGAGTTAACCAGTATAATGATTATGAAGCAGGAGACATATTAGCTGCAAAACGAAGAGAAGAAATGAGTTGTGCCGCTGAAACTTTAGGGGTCAACTTAATACATTTAAACTATCATGATCAATTAAAAGCTGCAGAAGGTTTTGATGGACACATTCCACATGTGCAACAATTGATTTTAGATTTGAAAAAAATAGTCATTGACATCGAACCCGATGTTATCATTACTTGGGGACCCGATGGGGCAACTACCCATATGGATCATCGTTTGGTTGGGGCTTCAGTCACCCAAGTGTTTGTCTCACAAACTTGGAGTAAGCCTATGGATCTTTATTATTTTGGAATCCCTTCTGACTTTTTACCCGATGAGAATTCCAAAACATTGCGCGGTCAGGATCGAATCTACTTAACCACCCAGGTTCCCTTTACTGAGGCTCATTTCAATCAAGCCTATCGTGCTTTATTATGCCATGAAAGTCAATATCCCGCAGCAGTTGTAGCCAATATTAAAAAAGAAAGAGCAAAGATGGGATTAACACTTTTTTTAAGGAAGTTTCAAGTACCTGAAAAAATAGAGTCTTCTCTTTTCTAGAGTTCCGATATAAATTCTGTTTGCGGAAATGCTGCTTTATTTTTTAATACTGCATTTGCACTGACTCTAGTATTCCATAGAAATACTTTTTTTAAAGAAGGAATGGCTTTTAGAACTTCAAAAACATCCTGATTAACCAAGGTACTGTGAAGGTTGAGTATCTCTATATGGGTTAGTGTTTTTAATGAGACCAAATCCCTTGCTCTAATTGGGTTTTGCTGGAGGTTTAAACGAGTTAAGTTTTTTAATTTTGCAATTACTTTTAAATCTGAATCCTTGACCTCACAGCCACTAAGATTCAACCAGGTGATATAGGGAGCATAGGTCTCCAGAAGAGAGAGTGCTTCTGTTGGTAGTTTATCTCCTTGAAATCGAACATCCAATAAAGGATTCGATTGAGAAAGTGTTCTCCAACTAAAATTGGCGTTTTCTAAAGCAATGAATACAGAATCTGGCAGAGGGTCTAACTTCACTTTTTCTACCCAAGATTTAGCCCGCGTATCCAATCCATATTGTTTTAAAAGAAGGGCTTTTATGTAGGGTGTAAAAGCAAATTCACTTAATGCAGCCGTATAGTTTGCTCCCTCTTGAATCCACCATTGTATTAATTGAATTTCGTGGAATGAAAAGGGAACCCCTGTAGGGGGCATAAATTTCTCATTCTCCTGGGAATAACTTATTCTTTTAAAAATTAAACTTTTGTTGAGATTCTGTCCTGTAAAAGCGGCGCCACTTTTTCCTCCTTTTTGAATTCCTTCAACCGTACTCATGTTCAACCCCCCCCGACTGATCTCGTTATTATGACAGGCGATACATTTTTCATTCAACAAAGGCTGAACGAGTTCCTTAAATACAAATACTGAATCAATAGGTAACTCTTCAAATGTTTTATAATTTTTTTGCTTTTCAAATTTGAGTTTAATAAAATCAGGGGCATATTTTGTTAAATAATCCGAACCATGCGTAAGACTCCCCCCTAAATGTCCCACTATAATTAAGAGAACAAGAACAATAAAATTATTAATTTGACTGAAGAAAGAGGGCAATCTAATATTTTTAATTCTCAATATCCAACCCACACAACTAAAGAGAACCAATAAGATACCCGTATATTGATGTGGGGTTAATTCCGTATCGATATAATGCCCGTTTTGTGCTAATAACCATCCCATAAGAGCAGAAAACAATGAGCTTAGAAAAGCGATAAACCAAGTTATTTGAAGGAAATTAAAGTTAGATCCTTTACCTCTGAATCTTTTAAGTTCAAATATAAGTGCTAGTAAAATAAATCCAATAGGTAAATGGACTAGCAAAGGGTGCAATCTTCCTAAAAACTGAGTTAAATCTAATCCAATCATTAAACACGGGTTAATTTAAGAGGATAGGTTTTTCCTGAATTCCATTGCGGAACATAAATATTTTCATCATCATCGATACATACGTCATGTGGGTTAAAAAACGTTTTTTGATCATATTCTGGAGCTTGAAAACCTTCCTGGGTATACTTGGGAGCACTTCCTCCAGGCAAGGACACTACTTCATTTTTATGATTTAATACGGCAAGCATTCCATCATAGGTTTTCCAATCTTTCGACACAATTACAGCAAAATATAGCACTCCATTTTTTAATACAGGTCTACATACATAACATCCGGGAAGAGAGATGGTTTCCAAGTGTTTACCGTCAAGAGTGAAGCGTTTGAAACTATTCTCAGAGCGAGAGGTGATCAAAAGGGTGGGTGCTTTTCCTTCTCGTGTATCAATGGTTACTCCATGACAACAATCAAAATGATGCGCTTGGGTTCCTTTTCCTCCAAAATGACGTATGTAGTTTCCTTTTGCATCATATTGGATGATATAATCTAAACCATAGCCATCTGCAATGTAAATATCACCATTGGGAGCGATCGCCGTTTCCGTCGGTTTAAATTGTTTTACTGAGGTATAAGCTGCCACTTCTTTAGGCATCCCAAATTCAAGAAGTTTGTCTCCTTTCAGTGTTGTTTTACAAACCTTATGAGAATCAGGATCTGTGATAAATAAAAATTCTTCCTCTCCTTCCTCCACCAAGGTTAAACCGTGTGCACCAGGATATTCAGTTCCCCATGTGTCTAAAATTTTACCCGACCGATCGTAAATTAAAATATTATTTTTGGGATGGGTGGTAGTCATCAGAAGTCTCTTGTTTTTATCCATTACCATTTCATGGCAATCATTGACTGGAAATTGAGAAGGGTCTTGAACACCCCATTTCTTATCAACTTTGTAGGTAAAGGATCCATGTCCTACAATAGGATTTTCTTCTACTGCGCGATCAGTGATAATGAAAATATTTTCAAATGGGCTAAACGCAATACACGCGGCAACTCCCGCTTTTTTAATAAAATTTCGTCTACTTTTTTTCATAGGTGGCTTTTTGAATATTTAGTTTAGAGTTGGGTATTAAAATTTTTAGGCCAATATATCCTTGACTACCTTTCCATGTACATCGGTAAGTCGAAAACGTCGACCTTGAAATTTGAATGTAAATTTCTCATGATCAATGCCCATAAGGTGCATTAAAGTAGCCTGAAAGTCATGAACATGTACTGGATTTTCAATGATATTGTACCCAAATTCGTCTGTTTGGCCGTAGGTTATCCCCTTTTTGATTCCTGCACCTGCCATGAAAATAGTAAAGCAAGCCGGATGATGGTCCCTAGCATAGTTAGTTTCTGTGAGCTGCCCTTGTGAATAGTTTGTGCGTCCAAATTCCCCTCCCCATATGACTAAGGTATCTTCCAATAGACCACGTTGTTTAAGATCTTTAATTAAAGCAGCAGTAGGCTGGTCTGTTTCCTTACATTGAGTTTTGATGTTTTTAGGTAAATCACCATGATGGTCCCATCCCTGATGATACAATTGCACAAATTTTACATCTTTTTCAATCAGGCGTCTTGCCAATAAACAATTGGCAGCAAAGGTTCCTGGTTTTCTACTGTCCTCCCCGTACATTTCAAAAATTGAATCCGGTTCTTTTGACAAATCCATTACATCCGGTACAGAAGTCTGCATTCTAAAAGCCATTTCATATTGACTAATACGAGATAATATTTCGGGGTCACCGATATCACCGTGTTTATCTTGCTGCATTTTAGATAAATAATCCAACTGCTCTTCTCGCAACTGTTTGGTCACTCCCGGGGGATTGTCCAAATAAAGTACAGGGTTTTTACCTGATCGGAATTGTACGCCTTGATGCTGTGAGGGAAGAAATCCATTTCCCCAAGAACGTGAGTAGAGCGGCTGCCCGTATTTATCCTTAGTGATTAAAACTACAAAACCCGGTAAATTTTTATTATCTGTTCCCAAACCATAACTCAACCACGAACCAATGGAGGGTCTTCCTGGTAATTGAGAGCCCGTTTGTAAAAGACTGACGGCAGGGTCATGATTAATAGCGTCTGTATGCATGGATTTAATAAAGCATAGTTCGTCTGAAATCTTACTCACATTGGGCATTAGATCACTCACCCAAGCGCCACTATTTCCATGCTGATTAAAGTTAAATAAGCTGCCTGCCAATGGAAAAGAATTTTGTCCCGCAGTCATTCCAGTCAATCGCTGCTCTCCAAAAACACTTGCCGGAAGTTCTTGTCCTTGCATTTTATTGAGCGTGGGTTTGTAGTCAAACAAATCCAGTTGAGAAGGAGCACCACTTTGAAAAAGATAGATGACTCGCTTCACTTTTGGAACAAAATGAGGTAATCTTAAGTCTAATGAATTGGAATTGCTCAACTTATTGGAAGCGAATACATTTTCAGAATTTAACATGCTTGCCAAACTCAGTCCTCCCAATCCCAAAGTGGTTTTGGTTAAAAAGTCTCTCCTAGAGTAGTCCGAATTGTCGTGATCGTGATTGCAATTCATTTGCTAATATTTATAATAAGATTCATTTAAATTTAATAAGGTATTCGCAACGATCGTCATGGCTGCTACTTTGTCTGCACCTATTACTCGATTGTACTTAGATTCCCCAACGTTCAATACTTTGTTGGCCTCAAATCGATTTTTTTTATAAAAACGCAATTGGTTTTGATAAAGCTCTTCCAATAAACTGATTTCATTTGCTTTAGGAAGTCTGGAGGTTGCTAGTCGAAAACCATGTTTAATTTGATCTTTAATTTCTCCCTCAGATTCAGAAAAAATACGCTCAGCGAAAACACGAGAGGCTTCAAAAAATTGAACATCATTTAAAAGTACTAAAGACTGCAATGGAGAAGATGTATTCTCTCTTTTAATGGTGCAAATTTCTCTTGCTGTAGCGTCAAATGTAATAAGCGATGGAGGTGGGGATCCCCTTTTGATAAAGGTATAAATCCCTCTTCGGTATAAATCTTCTCCTTCCGATTCGTTATACTCCAATAAACGAATGGAGAAGGTATTCTTTTCTTTCCATAGCCCTTCGGGTTGGTAAGGTTTTACACTAGGTCCTCCAACTTTATTAGTCAATAGTCCACTAACTGCCAATGCGTTATTACGAATCATTTCTGCAGGGAGTCGGTGACTGTTTCCACGGGCTAATAAGATATTATTGGGATCAATATCATTTTTTTCATGTCCGAAAATTACACGCTGTTTGTATGTTTCTGAGGTCACCAAATGCTTGATAAGACGTCTGATATCCCAGTTATTTTCTTTGAAATCTACAGCCAACCAATCTAGTAATTCTGGATGAGAAGGAAGTGCTCCTTGCACTCCAAAATCTGTAGGAGTGGAAACTAACCCATTCCCAAAAATCATTTGCCAATAGCGGTTTACAGCAACTCGAGCTGTTAAAGGGTTCTCCTTATTAAAAAGCCATTGGGCCAATCCAAGTCTATTTTTAGGAAATGATTTATCCATAGCAGGTAGAACCTCAGGGGTTTTAGCGGTAACCTCCAAGCTTGGTTCATTATAATTGCCCCTACTGTATAAATAGGTTGTTCTCGCTTGGTCTAATTCTTCCATCACCATCACTTCTAACACAGGTTCAATTTGTTTTCGCCATGCTTCTAAATTATCTTTTAAGTCATTTTGAATTGAAGTGTATTTTGGGTGGTTTTGAACCCAATGATCTTTAGCGAGGGACTCATCGATAGGAGTCATTTTATCATGGTATTGATCCAACAGTACATTTAATTCAAGCTGAGATATCGCCTTATTGAAAATTTTCAAATCATCCATTTTCCCCATAAATAAGCCATTATCACCCGTTGACCCCTCGTAGGTTTTGCCAACCAAAACAGCACGCTGCTCTAGGTTGATACCACTCGCAGAAACGGGTTTTATGGATTTGGATAAATTGTCTATTTGAGTTTCAAATTCAAAAGGGTTCCCGTTTTTATAAAAAGTAATTCCTTTCGCTTTTCCCGTTCCATTATATGAAAAGGCCAAATGAGACCATTCATCAACTTTGATACTGTCCTTGGATCGCACATGCACCATATTTCCTGGAGACATATTAACTAAGCGCAGATTGAGATGGTTGGTGTCATCTAAATAAAAATCCCAGCCTCTCCACCAGTTGTTTTTACCTCCAGTAGTTCCTAAAATAAATTGTCTTGCCTTTTCTTTTCGCTGATGGGTTTGTGTCCAAATTGAAACGGAAAAAGCATCAGTCCATTCAAAATTGGGTATTTCTTTATTAATGGAAAAACGATCAAAATCACTTTTAAATTCTAAGGCCTCTCCTTTTATTCCTTTAGCTAAATTGGGAGCTTCACTCGCTTTTACATTTCTATTATTATCGGCAATGTACTGGTTAGAGCGTATTTGTGACACTTTATCAAAGGGATAGTGACCCAGTAAATGTTGATTCAATTGAGAGGCTTTAGGGAGCTCGTCAATGTATTGGTATACCGTTGCAAGTTCGTTTTTTGTCAATTCAATTTTTGACTGTGTTTGTTCAATTAGAGTTTGCAGTTTTTGTAATTGTTCTTCTTGACTATCCGTGGGAAGATAAAGTAAGGGACCGAAATCTCCATCATCTCCAGTCATACCAAGTTCTCGCACATTATTAAAAAATCCACTCAACTGATAATACTCCTTTTGTGAAATAGGATCAAATTTGTGGTCATGACATTTTGCACACGCAACAGTCAATCCTAAAAAAGCAGTACTAAAGGTTTCCGTTCGATCAAAAACATAGTTCAATCGCCATTCTTCATCAATTACACCTCCCTCAGCTGTCATGGGAGAGTTTCGATTAAAAGCTGTAGCTAACTTTTGCTCTCGTGTCGCGTTGGGTAGTAAATCTCCCGCAAGTTGCCAGGTTACAAATTGGTCGTATGGCATTTTTTTATTGAAAGCGTCTATTACCCAATCTCGCCAGGGCCACATGGTTCTGAGTCCATCCGCATGGAGACCATGAGAATCAGCATATCGAGACACATCTAACCAATCTAATGTAAGACGTTCTGAAAAAGATTCGGTTTCCATGAGTTGATCCACCAAGCGTTCATAGCTCCCCGCTAAAGTGTCTTTCAAAAACGAATCAATCTGAGGAAGCGATGGAGGCAAGCCTGTGAGATCGAAACTGAGTCTTCGAATTAAGGTTTCTTTTGTTGCTTGAGGCTCAAATTCCAATTCGTTTTCCAGAAGTTTGTCATATACAAACTGATCAATCTGATGCTTGTATTTTTCTTTAGCAATAGGACTTGGATTTTCTTTTTGAGGAGGAGTGAAAGACCAATGTTCTTTCCACGTAGCTCCTTGATCTATCCATTTTAAAATTAGAGCTTTCTCCCGAGAAGTTAATTTGAGATTAGATTCAGGAGGGGGCATCTGTACTTCAGGGTCTGAACTGATTATTCGATGAGCACTCTCACTGCCATATAAACCTGTACTTGAAAAAGCTCTTTTTCCACTCTCTAATTTTGAAAAAGCCAGTTTTTCTATGTCCAAACGCAGACCTGCTTTTCTCGTATTTTTATCAGGACCATGACATTGAAAGCAACGATCTGATAGGATTGGTTTGATATGATAATTGAAATCGACTACCTCAGGGAGGTCTTCAATCTCTTGACTAATCTCTTCTGGAATGACTAAAGTACATTTTATGAAAAGAAAACTTAATAACAAGAGAATCGATATATAACACTCCGGTTTTTTAAATAAACCATGTCTTCCAGCTTGAAACATCATTTTAATAAATTCTTATATATAGCTGTAAGATAAAAAATATTTTACAGACGAGAATTGATGCCCCTTGGAAAAATAATTTTAAAACACCTGCAATCGCACTCAATACAATTTTATATCAAAATAATATTTTTATGGGCTACCATTCCCCATCTTCATGAGATTCACAAAAAATAAAATCCTATCCCTGAGTGGATGACAGAAAACAGCTTAGAATGAAGCCAAAGGATCTTCCACAAGAAACACTGTACCGGATTACTTTTGCATCATTGATCAAGACTTATAGGTGCCTTTTTAATGTCTTCAAAATTTAGATTGGAGTATCTTAAATAGCTCTATACCTTCTCATGTTTTTAGTAATTTTGAAGGGTGAAATTTTGGGGAAATTTCCAAAAAAAAAGGATTACATTGCTGTAATCCTTTGCTTTGAAAAGGGTGGAAGATCGGTCTCGAACCGACGACCTCCTGAACCACAATCAGAAGGATTTCTAATTTTTTTCATTGTAATGCACTGATAATTTGTGCTTTAATTGCTTGTAAGCCTCTAAAACATTGATGTTTCCAGATTGTTGAAAAAACAGGGCATTTTGACAATAACTTTACGCCTCAGGGGCAGATTAAGGGGCAGATTTTTAGTAATTTGGTTTTATGACATTATCATTCATTTTTAAAGGAATCAGAAAGGACGGTACAGCCCAACTATACATCCGTTTCAAAGACGGAAGTCTGGATAGGGCAGATAACGATGTA
>JAQWJV010000052.1 GCA_029248185.1 Flavobacteriaceae bacterium
AATCGATCACCGAAGTAGAAATTGCACAATGGCTTGTAGCCGATGGAGATTACGTAGAAAAAGATCAAGCAATTGCTGAGGTAGACTCTGATAAGGCCACTTTAGAACTTCCTGCGGAGGTGAGCGGAACAATTACACTCAAGGCTGAGGAGGGAGACGCGGTAGCTGTGGGAGCTATTGTTTGTTTGATCGATACTGAAGGCCAAGCTCCACAAGGTCAGTCAATTTCTGAAGAAGCTAGCCCCGTTGCGGTAAGCTCTGAAGCGCCCAAACCAACTCCGGTTAAAGAAACTTCTTATGCAACGCAAACCCCTTCTCCTGCGGCAAGAAAAATAATTGCTGAAAAAGGAATGGATCCAAAGGCGATTCAAGGTACAGGAAGAGCTGGGAGAATTACCAAAGAAGATGCAGTAAAAGCAGTTCCTTCAATGGGAACCCAGCCTGAATGGGGAGACCGGTCACAAAATAGATCAAAACTTTCCATGTTACGGCGTAAAGTGGCAGAGAGATTAGTGGCTGCAAAAAATGAGACTGCTATGTTGACGACTTTCAATGAGGCAGATATGGCTCCAATTTTTGCAGTTCGTAATGCGCACAAAGATGCATTTTTAGAAAAGCATGGAGTTAAACTTGGGTTTATGAGTTTTTTCACCAAAGCTGTGGTTCGTGCGCTCAAACTTTATCCTGATGTGAACTCCATGATGGATGGAGATTACAAAATCAGCTATGACTACTGTGATATTAGCGTTGCCGTTTCAGGTCCCAAAGGATTAATGGTGCCCGTAGTTCGAAACGCTGAAACCATAAGTTTTGCAGGAATAGAGCAAGAAATAGGACGTTTGGCAGTTAAGGCCAGAGATGGAAAAATTACAGTAGATGACATGACAGGAGGTACTTTTACTATCTCTAATGGAGGCGTTTTTGGATCCATGTTATCCACCCCCATTATCAATCCACCGCAATCAGGGATCTTGGGAATGCACAACATCATTGAGCGACCCGTCGCAATCAAGGGTAAGGTTGAAATTCGACCTATGATGTATTTGGCCTTGTCTTATGATCATCGAATTATTGATGGGAGAGAATCGGTTGGATTTTTAGTAGCTGTTAAAGAAGCTTTAGAGGATCCTTTGACACATCTTATGGATGGCGATGCAAAAAAAGCCTTTGAGCTATAGCCAGAGTTTTCGCATTCGATAGTCGATTACGGCTTTATTCTTTTTTAAAAAATCAGCTCCAATGATGCCGTCTATGGCGGAAGCTCCTTGAGAGGATAAGGTGGAGTTAATGTGGGTTAAATCAAGTAAAACAAAGCTTAATTTACCCGCCTCATGTCTTCCCAGTTGTAATTTACTTTTTCGAGTCAGTATTGCTTCCATTTTGCCTTTACTAGCGCCTGCAGCGTCAAAAGGATCTCCTTTACTTCTTAACTTAAACTGTTCTTGTAATTTAGAGTGTATACAGCTACTCGAGGCTCCTGTGTCTAGGAGTAACTGACAAGCAACTCCATTTATATGCGCCTTACATATTATATGACGGGTTTTGGTAATTTGTAGAGAAACAGAAGGACGTGTATTCATTTTGTCGATACGATTCAGTCATTTAGCTTGACGCAAATGTAATTGTTCCAGTGAAACGAAAGCATATTTTTTATAGTTAAGTATCTTTGCGTCTTGATAAAGACTTGCAAATGGAATTGATGGATACCCATACTCATTTATATACTGAAGCCTTTGATGAAGATCAAAGTTTGGTAATTGAACGTGCTCGGGCAGAGGGGGTTCAACACTTTTTTATTCCAGCCATTGACAGTACCTATATTGAAAGAATGTATGCGTTGGAAGCTGCCTATCCCGATCAAATTCATTTAATGGCGGGACTGCATCCAACACATGTCAAAGAGAATTTTAAAGAAGAACTGAATTTGGTTGAAGCTCAATTAAAGCAGCGAAAATTTTGTGCCATTGGTGAGATTGGAATGGATCTTTATTGGGATAAAGAATTTATAAAGGAGCAACAAGATGCTTTTTCCCAACAGATACTATGGGCTAAAACCTATTCACTTCCGATTGTGATCCATTGCAGAGCTGCTTTTGATGAAGTATTTGAAGTTTTAGAACAACATAGGGGAGAAGATTTATTTGGTATTTTTCATTGTTTTACGGGAACCCTAGAAGAGGCTAAACGAGCGATTGATTTGAATTTTAAGCTGGGAATTGGTGGAGTTGTTACTTTTAAGAATGGTAAAATTGATCAGTTCTTAAATCAAATTTCATTAGAATCTATAGTGTTAGAAACCGACGCTCCTTATTTGGCGCCAGCTCCTCATCGTGGAAAACGAAACGAAAGTAGTTACCTTACTTTGATTGCAGAAAAAGTAGCCCAATGTTATGGTGTTTCAGTCGATTTCATCGCTGAAAAAACTTCGGAAAATGCCAGAGCCATTTTTAAAAATCAAAAAATTAAATTTTAAAAAGTAAAATATTTTTTTAAAAAGATATTTTTCCCTTTATTTGGATATAGATTAAGAGAGGTGGCCGAGTGGTCGAAGGCGCACGCCTGGAAAGTGTGTATACGCCAAAAGCGTATCGAGGGTTCGAATCCCTTCCTCTCTGCAAAAATGAATATCGTATATATTTTTTTTTATCTTTAACCGCATTTAACTAAAAAGAACTAACAATTAATTAAAATGAAAAAATTATTTTTTGCCCTTACATTGCTAGGTTTTATGGCAACTGCCAACGCTACAATCGTTACTACTAGTCCCGTTGCCACTTCAATTTCTCAAGATGCTGACGAACAAGCTACGGCTGAATCTGCAACTTTTACGCAGGAATTAAAAAAGCGTTTCATCGAAGGTGGACCCGGATTCATGGGGATCGTATTGATCTGTTTGATTCTAGGATTAGCAATCGCTATCGAGCGTATCATCTTTTTGAACTTAGCAACCACCAATTCTAAGAAATTAACTGAAGGTGTTGAAGAAGCATTATCCTCAGGTGGTGTTGATGCTGCCAAAGAGTATTGCAGAAATACAAAAGGACCTGTTGCTTCGATTTTTTATCAAGGTTTAGATAGAATGGATGAAGGTGTTGAAAGTGCTGAAAAAGCAGTTGTTGCTTATGGAGGTGTTCAAATGGGACAATTAGAAAAGAACGTATCTTGGATCTCTTTATTTATCGCATTGGCACCCATGCTTGGGTTCATGGGAACGGTAATTGGGATGATTCAAGCATTTGATAAAATTGAAGCTGCTGGAGATATGCAACCTTCACTTGTTGCAGGGGGTATTAAAGTAGCCCTTCTTACAACAGTATTTGGACTTATCGTTGCAATTATCCTTCAAGTATTTTACAATTACATTGTTGCAAAAATAGACAGTATTGTAAACGATATGGAAGATGCATCAATCACTTTGATTGACATCCTTGTTGCACAAAAAAAATAAATAACCCCTAACAGCAATTCATTATGAATATTCAAACAATTGTAAAAGTTATTAGTGCTGTTTTTGGTTTGCTAGGCGCTGTATTCTTATTCAGAATCATTGGCGCAGGAGATGAAGAAATTAAAATGGCAGCCAGCATGGGTGACTTTGGAGCAGTTTCTCCTTTGGTGACTTTGTCTATAGCTATTCTTGCAATCACAGTGGTGATTACAGTTTTATTTTCTTTATTGAACCTAGCTTCAAGTGGACAGAAATTAAAAAAATCCCTCCTCTTTATAGGATGTTTCCTTGTCGTAATGGGAATCGCTTATGCGACTTCTACCGGCGTTGAAACTCCCATGAAAGATGGCGAAATGCTTTCTGCTAATGGATCCCGTTGGGTTGAAACAGGATTAAGAATGTTTTATCTTTTAGCAGTATTGGCCATTGGCTCGATGGTGTTTTTTGGAGGTAAAAAAATATTCAATAGATAGATTATGGCAAAGAGATCAGCACCCGAAGTTAATGCAGGCTCTATGGCCGACATTGCGTTTCTTCTTCTTATCTTTTTCTTGGTTACAACGACCATTGAAACAGATAGCGGATTGAATCGTAAGTTACCTCCGATGGAAGATCAAGTTGACCCTCCTATTATCAGACAGAAAAATATCTTTACTGTTTTGGTAAGTAAAAACGACCAACTTCTTGTTGAGGAAGAACTAGCAGATATCAAAGACTTACGTGCTTTGGCTGTTGAGTTCCTTGATAATGGTGGTGGAGTAGGAGATGAGGCTTGTGACTATTGTCAAGGAAAGCGGGATGAATCATCCTCAGATAATCCGGATAAGGCCATTATTTCTTTAAAAAGTGACCGTGAAACTTCTTATAAGGTTTATATCGCAGTTCAAAATGAATTGGTAGCGGCCTATAATGAATTACGTAATCGTGAGTTTTCTCGTTTGAATCCTAATCTAGGATTAAATTATGTAGAGGCTCAAAAGAAATATGATGATCCTAGAACATCAGAAGACGATCGTGAGGAATTAAAGCCAAAGTTAGATGTGGTGAAAAAAATGTATCCACAAAAACTTTCCGAGGCAGAATCAAGTAGTAAATCAAGTTAAAAGATATAAGCTATGTCAAAATTTAAAAAGAAAAAAGGAGGAGAATTACCTGCCATTTCTACTGCATCATTACCCGATATCGTTTTTATGCTATTGTTCTTTTTCATGGTTGCTACTGTGATGCGGGACAGTACTTTATTGATCGTCAATAAATTACCTGCGGCAGATCAAATTGAAAAACTTGATAAAAAAGATCGTGTAATGTATATTTATGCAGGAAAACCCTCCAGTCGATATGTCGATAAATACGGGTCTACTGCAAGAATACAGTTAAATGATAAATTTGCTACAGTCAGTGAAGTAGGTGCCTTTATTTTAGCAGAACGGGCTTCCAAGCGTCAGGAACTTCAAAATGTTTTGACAACGGCTTTGAAAGTTGATAGTGAAACTAAAATGGGTCTTATTCAAGATATCAAACAAGAATTGCGAAAGGTAAGTGCTTTGAAGATCAACTATACCACACGTGTCGGAGATTATACACAAAACATAAACTAATATTCTTATTTATATTATTTAAAAGTGTCTTTTTAAGGCACTTTTTTTTTACATTCACTTCTCGTGATCTTTAAATTTACATATCGCCTGATATTACTTCCTTTTCTAGTAGGATTTTTTTCTTATGCTCAGGAGTCTACATTGCTTAAAAATGAGGCTGAAACAGACACACTAGCATCTACATTTTACAGGGAAGATCAAATCTATCTTGGGGTGTCTTTTGTTGCTTTGGTAAGTGATCAAGAAGCCTTTGATGCCAGAGGGCTCTCCAGTCATTTTCAATGGGGTTTTGTGCGTGATTTTCCTATGGTTCCCTCGGGAAAATTTGCTTTGGGTGTGGGATTAGGTATGGGTTTTGAACGCTACAATACAAATCTTTATAAAACAGACGATTTTCAAGGTAGAGGCAGCTACTCATTCAATGAGGATACAACCTCCGACCCTTTGTTTTTTTCTATCCAATCCTTAGAATTACCCTTGAGTTTTCGATGGAGAAGTTCCTCTGCAACCGATTATGCTTTCTGGAGGATTTATGGCGGAATTGCTCTTCAATGGAATTATCGATTACGTGCAGAGCAAAATGACCTCTCTTTGTCTGTTCGAGATGACTTACAACATTTTGGAGCCACAACACATTTAAGCTTTGGTTACAATACTTGGAATTTTTATCTGGCTTATCGATTAACGCCTTTTTTCAACAAAGACTCCCTTTCCTCTCAATGGCTTCCTTTGAAATTAGCTCCAATTAAAGTAGGCTTAATTTTTTATCTACTTTAACTATAATTCTTTACGCATTCTAGCGACGGGGATTTCGAGTTGTTCTCGATATTTTGCAACAGTTCGTCGTGCAACGATATATCCTTTTTCTTTTAGAGCTTTTGAAAGCGTGGCGTCTGTAAAGGGTTTTTTCTTATTCTCTTCAGCAATCAGTTGCTCTAGTATATTTTTAATTTCGATGGAAGAGACATCATCGCCTTCTTCGTTTTTTAAGCCTTCGGAAAAGAATGTCTTGAGTAATTTAACTCCATATGGGGTCTCAATGTATTTACTATTTGCAACGCGTGAAACAGTTGAAATATCCATTTGAATTTTATCAGCAATATATTTTAAAATCATTGGTTTTAGCTTTCGTTCGTCTCCTGAAAGAAAGTATTCCTGCTGATGATCAATAATGGCTCTAATGGTTAGGTATAAAGTTTGGTGCCGTTGCTGAATAGCATCGATGAACCATTTTGCAGCATCGAGTTTTTGTTTAATAAAAAGTACAGCCTCTTGTTGAGATTTCGACTTTGAGGTGCTTTCTTGATAGCCCGTAAGCATTTCTTTATATGCATTAGAAACTTTCAATTGAGGTGCATTTCTTCGATTTAAAGTCACTTCAATTTTTCCTTCTTCGATAGTCAAAATAAAATCAGGTACCACATGCGTATTTTGTACTGTACTTGAAAGGGCCCCTCCAGGTTTTGGGTTTAAATGACTAATAAGTTCTAGGGCAGTTTTTAATTCTTCCTTTGTAATCCCAATGCGATCTTGAAGCTTGCTGTAATGTTTGTGTGAAAAATGATCAAATTCGTCATTGATAATTCTTAATGCATGCTCAACTTCTGGGCGGTCTTTTTTCTTTTTTGAAAGCTGGATGGAAAGGCATTCCTGTAATGATCTAGCTCCTACTCCTGGTGGGTCTAGTGTCTGAACAGATCGCAGAATTTTTTCTACAGTATTTTTATCCACCATAATGTTTTGGGTGAAGGCCAAATCATCAATTAATTCATCTAAAGTTCTTCTGATATAGCCACTTTCATCAATGCTTCCAATAAGAAACTCCGCAATTGGCATTTCCTCTTCATTGAGAATTAGATTTCCCATTTGTTGATGTAAATATTGATGAAAACTAATCCCACCGCTTAAGGGGATTGTTTTGTCTTCCTCATCACTACTATAATTGTTTGTATATAGACGGTATGCAGGGATTTCATCATCGCTTAGGTACTGATCTACATTAATTTCGTCTGCTTCGATTTTTGTATTTCCTTCAAAATTATCTTCATGATTTTCGGAAACAGTTTCTTCCTTGCCCGTCTCCAAAGCAGGGTTTTCTCCCATCTCTGCTTCAATCTTTTGTTCGAGATCGAGCGTAGAAAGTTGAATCAACTTCATCAATTGGATTTGTTGAGGAGAGAGTTTCTGAGAAAGCTTTATTTGGAGCTGTTGCTTTAGCATAAATTAATGATTCAATAGACAAATATAAAACTTTACAGCTTACTGTTTAGAATGAAGCATTTTGAGGTGTTCTAGGAAAAGGAATAACGTCTCGTATATTGTTCATCCCGGTGGTGAACTGAACTAAACGCTCAAATCCGAGTCCAAAACCACTATGCGGAACGCTCCCAAAGCGTCTAAGGTCTAAATACCACCAAAGTTCCTCCTTGTCAATTTTCATTTCTTCAATCCTTTTCTCAAGAACCTCAAGACGTTCCTCTCTTTGAGATCCCCCTACAATTTCTCCTATACCTGGAAATAAAATATCCATTGCACGCACTGTCTTTTCGTCATCATTTCTTCGCATGTAGAACGCTTTGATATTCGCAGGGTAATCAAATAAAATCACAGGACAGTTGAAATGTTTTTCCACTAAAAACCGTTCGTGTTCACTCTGAAGGTCTACTCCCCATTCTGTAATTGGGAATTGGAATTTCTTCTTTTTATTGGGTTTGGAGTTTCTTAAAATCTCATAAGCTTCAGTATAACTGACGCGTTTAAAATCGTTATCAACAACAAATTTTATTTTTTCTAATAAACCCATTGGACTTCTTTGGAGTTGGGGTTTACTTTTTTCTTCTTGATTAAAACGATCGTCTAGGAATTGTAAATCTTTTTCACAACGAGTTAATACTTTTTTTAGAACTGAAGTAATGAACTTTTCAGCCAGATTCATATTGTCATTTAAATCGTAAAAGGCCATTTCGGGTTCAATCATCCAAAACTCTGCTAAATGCCGGGTGGTATTAGAGTTTTCTGCACGGAAAGTAGGGCCAAAAGTATATACATCTCCTAATCCAAGTGCATAGGCTTCTGCCTCCAATTGTCCTGAAACAGTCAGATTAGTTTCTTTTCCAAAAAAGTCACTTTTATAATCTAAATCTCCTGTTTCAGTTAAGGGTGGGTTTTTGG
The DNA here is from genome assembly GCA_029248185.1 of Flavobacteriaceae bacterium. GTDB lineage: Bacteria > Bacteroidota > Bacteroidia > Flavobacteriales > Flavobacteriaceae > MS024-2A. The sequence goes on from JAQWJV010000052.1 coordinate 8,218, forward strand.
GGTCTAAGGTTGAAACGTGAAACATTTCACCAGCCCCTTCGGCATCACTCCCTGTGATGATGGGTGTATTAACGTAAAAGAATCCTTCTTCTTGAAAAAATTCATGAACTGCAAAAGCCAGTGCAGAACGTACTCGCATGACTGAAGAAAAGGTAGCCGTTCGCACTCTTAAATGGGCTTTTTCTCTCAAGAATTCAAGACTGTGTTTTTTGGGTTGAATGGGGTATTTTTCTGGGTCTGATGCCCCTAAAAGAGTGATTTTTTCTACTTGAAGTTCAACGTTTTGTCCGCTCCCTTGACTCTCGACTAAATTTCCCTCCAGGTGAAGTGCAGCACCGGTGGTGATTTGTTTTAATAAGGATTCATCTAAAGCTTCAAAATCAACAACACACTGGAGATTGTCTAGGGTAGAACCATCATTTAAGGCGACGAATCGATTGGCTCTAAAGGTTCTTACCCAACCTTGAACCGAACAGGATGTGTTTGTAGCCCCCGTTTGTAAAACTTTTTTGATTTTTACTGCTTTCATGAATTTGCTTTTGGCGTAGCAAAGATAAGTTTATTTCATAAAAATTCCACGGTGGAGAGGCACTTCCCTTATTGATCTAAAATCTCGATTTTTGGTTCTTTCAACACTTTATCATTACTGATCGTATCTTCTAATGAAATAAGCAAGGAGGGGAGAAGAATTAAATTAGCTAACATTGCCATCAATAGGGTTACTGCAACTAGACCACCCAAGGCTTGAGTCCCTCCAAAGTTGGAGGATAAAAAGACAGAAAACCCAAAGAATAATACGACAGATGTATAAAACATGCTAATCCCGGTTTCTCTTAAGGCAGCAAATACGGCTTGCTTAATTTTCCATTTATTTGATATTAATTCCTGTCTGTATTTTGCTAAAAAGTGAATGGTGTCGTCCACTGAAATTCCAAAGGCAATACTGAAAACTAAAATAGTTGAAGGTTTAAGTGGAATTCCAGCAAATCCCATTACCCCAGCAGTGATGATCAAAGGTAAAAGATTCGGAATCAAGGAAATTAAGATCATTTTGAAGGATCGAAATAAATAAGCCATAAAAAATGCAATCAGTAAGATGGCCAAGGATAAGGAAAGAATCAGATTATTTATGAGGTATTTTGTTCCTTTTAGAAAGAGTAACGATTTTCCTGTGATATTCACTCCGTAACGATCTTTGGGAAATATTTTCGTGATTGCTTTTTTTAGCTCTGCTTCAATAGTTTCCATACGATCGGTATCAATATCTTGCATGAAGGTGGTAATTCTTCCAAACTGACCGGTACGATCAACATAACCACTCAGAAGCTGACTGTCTCCGTTGGCTTTACCCAAATAGGGGTAAATAAAGCTATTTTCTTGAGTCGTCGGAAGACTGTAGTAATTGGGATTGCCATTGTAATAGGCTTGTTTGGCGAACTTTACTGCATTGACCACTGAGAGGGGTGGGGCAAGTTCAGGGTATTCTCCTATGACTTCTTGGAATTCGTTCATTCGCTTTAATGTAGCGGGTTTTACAATTCCATTTTCTCGTTTACTATCTAGCCAAATTTCAATAGGGACAATTCCATTAAAGCTTTCATCAAAAAAGCGGATATCTTTAAAAAATGGGGCGCTTTTGGGCATGTCCTCAATAATACTTCCTGAAATTTTGATTTGATAAATTCCAATAATTCCTATGATTAAACCCAATAGTGAAACGATATAGACATTGATGCGTTTTTTGCGCACCTTGTCTTCCATCCATTTTACAAAATAGTCGATGGATTTGTTTTTTAAATGCTTTAAATGTTTCTTCTTGGGAAGGCTCATGAAGCTGTAAACAATAGGGATGATTAAAAGAGAAAGCAGGAAAATGGAAACAATATTTATGGAAGCGACCACACCGAACTCTTTTAAAATTTTACTATTGGTTAAAATAAAAGTCGCAAATCCAGAAGCCGTGGTCAGGTTGGTCATCAAGGTGGCATTCCCAATTTTTACAATAACACGCTGAAGTGATTTAGCTTGATTACTGTGTTTGGCGACCTCTTGTTGGTATTTGTTAATGAGAAAAATACAATTTGGAATTCCAATAACAATAATCAAAGGCGGTATTAAGGCTGTAAGTACGGTAATTTCATAGCCCAACCAACCTAGAATTCCAAAAGCCCACATGACTCCAACTGCAACTACAATGAGTGAAATAAAGGTAGCTCTAAACGACCTAAAAAATAGAAAGAAAATTAAGGAGGTAATGAGTGTGGCTCCTAAAATAAAAAGTCCAATTTCATCAACAATGTTTTGGGCATTAAGTGTCCTAATGTAAGGCATTCCTGAGACACGTACATCCATTTGGGTATCCTCCTCAAAAGCCTCAATGAGTGGAATAAATGTTTTAAAAATGAAATCCTTTCGTGTAGCTGTATTAACGATATCGGGGTCCATGTAGATCAAGGTCCGAATGGTATTCGTTTCTGAATTGTAAATCAAATTATTGTAGAAAGGGAGTTCTAAAAATAATTTTTGCTTGAATTTTAATAAACCGAGTGAATCTTTGGCTGCACTGAGCTTGACCGTTTCAAGTTTAAAGCTTTCTGTTTGGGTGTCTTTGGTAAGCTCTTGTAAGTTGTCAATGGAGAGCACAAAGTTAATTTCTTTAAAGGCTGTAATGCTATCATTGAGTTGTCGCCAGGCATTACGCTTTTTAGGTGAAAAAAAAGTGGCGTCCTCTACTGCGATGACAATTACATTACCTTCCTCACCAAATGTGTTAACGAAAGATTGGTAGAGAATATTTTCAGGATGATCGTCGGGTAATAGGTTGGCTTCTGTAAAAGTAAATTGCATATACTTCCACTGTGATGCCCAAAAACCAGTCAGTGCAATAATAGCCGCAAGAATGAGTATTCTATTTCTTAGAATAAGTCGTGCCACTAGGCCCCATATATTGGATTGGTTTTTCTTTTTCATGAAGCTTGATTGGCAACCAGTGTGAAGAGTGCGTTAGACCGTTAAAATTTCTTTTTCTTTAATTCTAAAAATCTCATCCGCTTTTGCATTGTAGCGATCAGTTAGTTCTTGAACATCAATTTCATAGTTCTTTTGGATGTCCTCGGAAGCCTCTGATTTTTTAATTTCATCATTAGCTTCTCTTCGTGCTGCTCGGATACCTATTTTAGCATTTTCAGTTTCTGATTTTGCCAATTTAGCTAGGTCTCGACGACGTTCTTCCGTCAGGGGTGGGATATTAATGATAATAGATTCCCCATTGTTCATAGGATTGAATCCTAAATTTGCAATGAGAATTGCTTTCTCTAATTCTTGGAGCATTCCTTTTTCCCAGGGCTGAACAGTAAGTGTTCTTCCGTCTGGGGTATTGATATTTGCCACTTGACTAATGGGAGTCATAGTTCCATAATAATCAACTTTTACACTAGAGAGCATTATGGGGTTAGCTTTTCCAGCTCTGAGATTCAGCATTTCTTTTTCTAAATGCGCCAGCGCTTGATCCATACTCTCTTTTGCTGTATCGACAATAAAATCCATTTCTTCCATAGCTACATTTTTATAAATTTACTCGAGTTCCTATGTTTTTTCCTTTTACTACATTCATTAAATTTCCAGGGGTATTCATGTCAAAAACTATAATGGGTAATTTATTTTCTTGACTTAGCGTGAAGGCAGTAGTATCCATTACTTTGAGCCCCTTTTTTAAAACTTCATCAAAGGAGATTGATTCAAATTTGACGGCTTCTTTATTTTTTTCAGGGTCTTCATTGTAAATGCCATCCACACGTGTTCCTTTTAAAATAACATCTGCGTTAATTTCGATTGCTCTTAATACAGCTGCTGAATCTGTTGTAAAATAGGGGTTTCCGGTACCAGAACCAAAAATAACAACTCGTCCTTTCTCGAGATGGCGAGTGGCCTTTCTTTTTATGAAAGGTTCTGCAATGGCTTCAATTTTAATTGCTGTCTGATGTCTTGTTGGAACATCATTATTTTCTAAAGCACTTTGTAGCGCAAGACCATTGATGACGGTGGCCAGCATTCCCATATAATCTGCCTGTACGCGATCCATTCCTTTACTTGCTCCTGATACGCCTCTGAAAATATTGCCACCACCGATGACAATTGCGATTTCAATCCCTAAATCAAAAACCTTTTTTATTTCCTTGGCGTAACTATCGATTCGAACAGGATCGATTCCGTGCGTGAGGTCACCCATTAAGGCTTCTCCGCTCAATTTTAAAAGTATTCTTTGGTATTTCATGCAGATGAATGTGTTAACAAATATAAAAATTAAAGAAGAATTTGCTCGAGTTAATAACCAACAATCTATTGTGTTAAATCTTTTATTTATTCTTTTTTAGGTTAAAACGGCTTTTAAACTCAAGTCGATGGGTTTTGAACTATAGGTTAAAGCTCCCATTGAAATATAATTTACCCCAGTTTCAGCCATTTCAACTAAATTGTTTTCTGTTATATTTCCGGAGGCTTCTGAGGGTACTTTATTGTCGATTAATTCAAGTGCAGTAACAAGTTCTTTGGCGTTGAAGTTGTCTAATAAAATTCTACTTACCCAGGGAAAAGGGAGGATTGCATTGATTTCATCAAGATTTCTTGCCTCAACAACTACCTCTAAAGACTGAGGTAGCGACTCCAAATACTGTTCCGTCTTTTGTAGTGCTTGGGTCATTCCACCACAGAAATCCACATGATTGTCTTTAATCATTAGGGCGTCAAATAAACCCATTCGGTGATTGGTTCCTCCTCCAATTTGAACAGCCCATTTTTCGGGATATCTAAAATTAGGAGTCGTTTTTCGGGTGTCTAAAAGTTGGCAATGTGTGTGCGCTATTTTTCGAGATAATGTATGGGTGAGTGAAGCAATCCCGCTCATACGTTGCATAGAATTGAGTACCAAACGCTCGGTGGCTAAGATAGATTGTGTATTTCCATTCACTTCAAAAGCAATAGCACCCTTTTTTAGTGCTGCTCCGTCTTTAGCATAGGGATGAAAAATTAAATTGGGATCGTAGCGATGAAAAAGAATTTCTGCAAGTTCCATCCCAGCAAGTATCCCCTCCTCTTTGACTAATAATTTTGCTGAACTTGTTGCAGTTTCGGTGATACAGGATCGACCACTATGGTCTCCAGAACCAATGTCTTCTTTCAATGCTTCATCGATGAAATGATTTAGCTCGTTTTTATATTGTTGGAAAAAAGGACTATGCATAATCTTGATTGTAAAAAACTCCTTTATTTTCAGTAATGGATTGGGCTTGTTTGATGATCAAATGAGCGATACTTACCATATTTCTTAATTCACACAGGCCATGGGTTAGCCGATCTTGATTGTATATTTCCTGTACTTTATTGTAGATTTCAAGCATTTCTATATCAGCCTGTTGAAGTCCTTCTGATGTTTTAAAAATTCCAACATGATTGGTCATTACTTCTTGTAGTTTTAGGCGTAAATGATGAATTTCTTTAATTTCAACTGAGTTGGAATAGGTATCTCCTTTCCATTCAGGTAAGGTGTCATAAAATGAGGGGTCGGGTAATTCCTTTTTCAAGGCATCAAGAACATCAAGTGCCGCACGATGAGAAAAAACCAAAGCTTCAAGCAAGGAGTTAGAGGCAAGTCGATTGGCTCCATGCAGTCCTGTGGAGCTGCATTCTCCAATGGAGTAAAGACCTTTAAGTTTGGATTCGCTTTTACTGTTAACTTGGATACCTCCACAAAAGTAATGAGCAGCTGGAACGACTGGGATCATGTCTTGAGGTAGATGTATTTCTAATGAAGAACAAGTTTCATAGATATTAGGGAAGCGTTTTTTCCAAGTTTCAACAGTCAAATCAGAACAGTCAAGGGATACAAATTTTTCTTCTTGTTTTTGAATTTCTTTTTGAATGGCACGGGCTACGATGTCTCTTGGGGCTAGTTCTTTTCTGGAATCATATTGATCCATAAAACGCTCTCCCGAGCTATTTCTGAGTTTGGCTCCTGCTCCTCGAACCGCCTCGGTAATTAAAAAAGTATTTCCATTCACTTTATGGTATAAGGCCGTGGGATGAAATTGAACGAAGGGTAACTTGTCCATATGAACTTTTGCTCTATAAGCAGCACCCAGTCCGTCGCCTGTAGCTATAGCTGGATTTGTACTGTGTGCATATAGACTCCCAGCACCTCCAGTACAGAGTACCGTAATTTTCGCACTTATTTTAAGGATGCTCTCTTCTTCTCTAGAAATGACATAAGCGCCATAACATCGGTCATGTTTTTGGGTACTGTGGTGATCTGTAATTAAATCAACTAAGGTGTGATTTTCTAAAATTTGAATATTGGGAAAGGATTTAATCTTACTTACCAAGGCTTGTTGAATATGCAGCCCTGTGTGGTCTTTATAGTGGACTACTCTTTTTTCAGAATGTCCTCCTTCTTTCACTAAATGAAGATTTTCTTGTTGGGTGTCAAATTGAGTTCCCCAATTCATCAACTCCTTGAGACGATCTTTACCTTCCTCTACTACAAATTTCACAACTTCAGGATTGCAGGCACCATCCCCAGCAATCAAGGTGTCTTGTATATGTTTTTCAAAAGAATCTTTTTCGAAATCGGAGACTACCGCAATACCTCCTTGAGCATATTTTGTATTTCCCTCACTAACTTGATCTTTGGAAATTAAGACCATAGAAATTTCAGGATCATTCATTGCTAATTTGATGGCAAAAGAAAGTCCTGAAATTCCAGTCCCAATAATTAATACATCTGCAAACATTATTATTTCAGCGCTAACATTTTAAGAATAGGCATTTTTGCTTTTTCGATGAGTTCAGGTGCTAACAAGATTTCAGGTTGCTCAAAACGCAAACAATTATATAGTTTTTCTAAGGTGTTTAATTTCATGAAAGCACATTCACTACAAGCGCAAGTATCGTCTTCTACAGGGGCGGGTATAAAGGTTTTATGTGGACATTTTTTTTGCATTTCATGTAAAATACCGGCTTCGGTAGCTACAATATAGTGATCAGCAGAGTCGGATTGAACAAATTGAAGTAAGCCTGACGTACTTCCAACATAATGGGCAATCTCAAGAATTGGTGATTCGCTTTCAGGGTGGGCAATAAATTTAGCTTCGGGGTACTCCTGGGCAAGGGTTACAATTTTGTCAAAGGAAAAAGCTTCGTGGACAATACAGGCACCATCCCATAAAATCATATCCCGTCCTGTTTCTTTAATTAAAAAGCGACCTAGATTTTTATCAGGAGCAAAGATGATTTCTTGATCAACGGGAATACTTTCAATCACCCTTTTAGCATTGCTAGAAGTACAAACGATATCACTCAGAGCTTTGATTTCAGCAGAACAGTTAATATAGGTTACAACGATTGCTTTAGGATGCAACGCTTTGAATGCAGCAAAATCAGTGGGAGGACAAGAATCTGCTAAAGAGCAACCAGCTTTTAAATCGGGGAGTAATACTTTTTTCGATGGGTTGATGATTTTCGCAGTTTCTGCCATAAAATGGACTCCCGCAAAAACGATAATATCTGCTTCTACTTTTGCTGCTTGTTGTGCAAGATAAAGGCTATCTCCTAGATAGTCTGCTAAGTCTTGGATGGCTGGTTCCTGATAATAATGGGCAAGAAGAACAGCATTCTTTTCCTTTTTAAGTTTTACTATGGCTTGGCTCAGGTCAACATCTTTTTCAACAGGAGCTTGTATATATCCTAAACGGTCTAATTGTTTTGAAATCGTTTGTTGCGTCATTTTGATTTAGTTAATAAATCTTAAAGCAAGTTATTACATTATTTGCTTTTAATATTTATATCGGAGTTATTATTTAATACACTTTCCATTGTGTAGGCATTTTTCAATTTAAAATCACCAACTTGAGTTCTCTGTAAAGCACTAAGGTGGGCACCGCTCGAAATTGATTTTCCAAAATCATGTGCTAAGCTTCTAATGTAAGTTCCTTTACTACAGCGAATTAAAAAACTAATATTGGGCATTTTTATTTTTGTAATTTTAAATTCAGAGACAGTTACAGTCCGTTTAACAATTTCGGGGGTTTCTCCTGCTCTAGCATATTCGTAGAGCCTTTTTCCATCTTTTTTAAGGGCGGAAAAAAGGGGAGGTTGCTGTTGAATAGTCCCGATGAATTCTTGTGTGGTGATTTCTATGAGTTCAGGAGTAATGTGTTCAATATTATAGCTTTTGTCAATCTCGGTTTCTAGATCGTAAGAGGGAGTTGTCGCACCGAGTTGAAATGTTCCTTTGTACTCTTTTTCTGTATCCTGTAGCGTGCTGATTGTTTTTGTTTTCTTTCCAGTACAGATTAGCAAGAGTCCAGTGGCTAGGGGATCGAGAGTCCCAGCATGTCCAACTTTCAATTTTTTGAGCCCTGTTATATTTTTTAAATGCCAACGAATTTTGTTTACAACCTGAAAGGAGGTCCATCCTAGGGGTTTGTCAATCAAGAAGATTTGACCTTCTTGAAGTGTTTCAGAATCAAAATGTTGTTTAAAGAAGTCCATACACCAAGGCAATTCCACCAACAATTATACAATAAAGACTAAAATATTTGAGTTGACTTTTTTTAACTAATGCAATCATCCATTTACAGGCTAATATGCCTGTGAAAAATGCTGCAAAAAAACCAAAAAATAAAGGCAGAAATTCAATTTTATGGCGAACCCCCTCAGTATCTATGATGGTTTTAGCCATACTTCCAAAGATAAGCGGAAGGACCATGAGAAAAGAAAAGCGTGCCGCTTTTTCACGATCAATTCCAAGCAGAACAGCAGTAGCGATAGTTGATCCACTTCTAGAGATTCCGGGAAGAATAGCAATGGCTTGAACGATACCTAAAACGATTGCATTTTGAGAAGAAACAATCTTGTCTGTTTTTTTGGCTTTATCTGCCCAGAATAAAATGATTGCTGTAAGACAAAGCATGGCTCCAACTAAGATCAAATTTTGAGCAAAAAGTAATTCGATTTGGTCTTGTAAAAAAAGACCCACTAGCACAGCGGGAATCATGGAAAGTATAATTTTAAAACTAAATTCGGTACTCTCATTCCATTTAAAAGCAAAGAGGCCTTTGATGATTTCTAGAATGTCTTTTCTGAAGACTACAATGGTGCTCAATGCAGTGGCTACGTGAAGGGCGATAGTTAAAAAAAGACTTTCTTGGGCCTCTGCTTGATTTCCAAACAAGGTTTTGACAATTTCTAAATGACCACTTGACGAAATGGGTAGAAATTCAGTTAATCCTTGGATAATTCCAAGGACAATCGCCTCAACATAACTCATTCCTTAGAAGCTTGTTGTGTTAGGATAGAGTACATGGCAACTCCAAAACCAGCTAGGACTAGTGTGGGAGCCAAGCGAATACGTCTAAAGTTAAAAATGGCTTCATTGAAATAATTTGGATCTTCACTTCCACCCCCCGTCATTAAGATAAAACCCGTTGCAATTAGAGCAATTGCTAAAAAAAGAAAACGATAATTTCGTTTTCCAAACAATAATTTTTTAGGAGTGTTGGACTGTTTCATAGGACTAATACGTTTTAATATACAGCGTCAGTTTTGAGGTTTAAATAGCGTTGGGTTGCAAAGAAGGTACTGATACCTGTAATTCCAATTCCCAAAAGGAGAACGCCTCCAAAAACAACAATGAGCTCCAACGGATGGTTCATCATGTTTAGTTCTGGAAAGCGCTTGTTGAGCTCCAAGAATAAAAGTGTAAGACCACCCAAAGCAAGCAAGGAGCTGATAAATCCAAGTCTCAAATGGGTCCAAATGAATGGTCTGCGGATAAATGATTTAGTTGCCCCGACAAGTTGCATGGTTTTGATAATAAATCGCTTTGAATAGATAGAAAGTCTGATGGAACTGTTTATGAGTAATAAAGCAATGACAACAAATAAAACCGTTGTGATAAGTAATACAATAGAAATTTTACGAATATTTTCATCTAAAAGAGTGACTAGAGGTTGGTCATACACAACTTCATTTACAAATTCAGCAGTTTCGATATTTTCTTTTGTTTGCATAAGAGAAAGAGTATTTACAAAGGCAGCATTGAAATAAATATCAATTGAATTCAGTAAAGGATTATATCCTAAAAATTCCACAAAATCTTCTCCAATGTCTCTTGAATATAATTCTGCGGCTTCTTCTTTAGGAGTAAATCGAACATTTTTTGTAGCCGGATTGAGTTGAATTTTTTTTTGCAATTGGGTTATTTCAATGTCTTTAGTGTTGTCTTCTAAATAAACAGTCATTACGATTTGCTCTTTGAAGTGCGAAGCAATATTCTTGGTGTTGAGAAGGAATAAACCAAGAACTCCCACAAAAAACAAGACAAGAGTAATGCTTACCACCACAGAAAAGTATCCTGTAAGTAATCTTCTTTTTTGGTAATTTTCTTGAAAGCTTTGTGCCACAACCAATATTTTTGTAAAAATAGAAAAGAATTATAAGACCTGGGCTTATAAAATATTCTTTTAGCATTTTAACATTCCAGCAATAAGCGTATTTTTGTGCCTTTCAAAGCAACCAATACCGAAACACGTGGGATACGACTTTAAAGAAATTGAAAATAAATGGCAGGCATACTGGGCAGACCAGCAAACTTTTAAAGTCTCCAACCATTCAGAAAAACCAAAATTTTACATCTTGGACATGTTTCCTTATCCTTCGGGTGCCGGACTTCACGTAGGACATCCCCTCGGATACATTGCAAGTGATATTTATGCGCGTTTCAAACGCCACAAAGGTTTTAATGTATTGCATCCACAGGGCTACGATTCTTTTGGATTACCTGCTGAACAGTATGCAATTCAGACTGGACAGCATCCTGCTAAAACAACTCAAGATAATATTTCACGCTACAGAACTCAATTGGATCAAATGGGGTTTTCGTTTGATTGGAGCAGAGAGGTGAGAACTTCAAGTCCTGATTTTTATAAGTGGACCCAATGGATTTTCTTACTTTTATTTGATCACTATTATTGTAAAGATACTGACAAAGCATTGTCTATCACGTCTTTAATTAATCGCTTTGAAAAAGAAGGAAATGTCAATATCAATGCAGTTTGTGATGTAAAAATTGAGCCTTTTTCTGCAGCAGAGTGGCTTGCTTATGAAGACAGTCAACAACAAGAAATCCTCTTAGGATATCGACTCACTTATCTCTCAGATGCTGAGGTCAATTGGTGTGCTGAACTTGGAACGGTTTTGGCAAATGATGAAATTATTAATGGAGTTTCAGAACGCGGTGGTTATCCTGTAACCAAAAAGAAAATGAAGCAATGGAGTATGCGAATTAGTGCTTATTCCGAACGTCTACTCTCAGGTTTGGAACACCTCGATTGGCCTGAATCTTTAAAAGAAATGCAACGCAATTGGATAGGGAAATCCATTGGAGCGAAAGTGTTTTTTGAGATTGAAGGGAGTGATAAAAAAATAGAAGTCTTTACCACCCGTCCTGATACGATCTTTGGGGTGACCTTCATGACTCTGGCTCCAGAACTGGATTTGGTGCAAGAGATTGTCCAACCCAATCAGAAAAAAGCGGTTGACTCTTACATTAAAGAAACACAGCAGCGTACCCAAAGAGAACGAATGGCTGATGTCAAGAATATTACAGGTGTTTTTACGGGGGCATATGCCGTACATCCCCTAACCGGTGATAAAATTCCAATTTGGATTGGGGATTATGTATTAGCCGATTATGGAACAGGAGCTGTTATGGCAGTACCTTGTGGGGATCAAAGGGATTACGATTTTGCTAAACATTTTGATATCCCAATCACCAATATCTTTAAAGACGTTTCTGTCGCTGAGGAGGCCCATACAGATAAGGTCAATACAATCATTGCTCATTCTGATTTTTTAAATGGACTTTCTTACAAAGAGGCTATGGTGCGTGCCATCGATGTTCTTGAAGAAAAAGCGGCTGGGGTAGGAACAATCAATTATAAACTTCGAGATGCTGTATTTAGCAGACAACGTTATTGGGGAGAACCGATTCCAATTTATTATAAAAATGGGATGCCGCAAGCTTTGACTTTAGAAGATTTACCCTTGAATTTACCTGATGTTGAAAATTATTTACCCACCCCTGAAGGGGCTCCACCCCTGGGCAATGCAGTAAATTGGGCCTGGAACGAAAAAGAAAGAAGGATTGAAGCGAATACTGCGATTGATCACACTACAATTTTCCCCTTGGAGTTAAATACAATGCCCGGATGGGCAGGAAGTTCATGGTATTTCTATCGGTATATGGATGCACAAAATCCAGATGTTTTTGTTGGCGACGAAGCCAAAAATTACTGGCAAGATGTAGACCTTTATTTGGGGGGAAGTGAACATGCAACGGGACATTTACTCTATTCTCGTTTTTGGCAAAAATTTCTTTTTGATTTAGACCTTTTGCCTGTAGAGGAGTATGCAAAAAAGCTTATCAATCAGGGGATGATTTTGGGAACTTCTGCCTTCGTATATAGAAAACCTGGAACTCAAACCTATGTTTCTAAAGACTTGTTGAGTCCTGAAATAACCTGCGAGCCAATTCGAGTTGATGTTAGTCTGGTCAACGCATCAGATGAGTTAGATGTAGAAGGTTTGAAAAAATGGCAACCCCAATTTGCCGAAGCTGAATTTGAATATAGCAAGGGAATCCTTAAAGTAGGAAGAGAAGTTGAAAAAATGTCAAAGTCTAAATACAATGTTGTCAATCCCGATGAGATTTGTGAACAATATGGCGCCGACACACTTCGCATGTACGAAATGTTCTTAGGTCCATTAGAACAAGCTAAACCATGGAATACTGCAGGAATGTCGGGTGTTCATAATTTCTTGAGAAAGTTCTGGAAGTTGTTTCATCAAGAGGATACGTTTTTAGTGACGGATACTGTACCCGATAAAAAAGCACTTAAAATATTGCATGAAACGATTAAAAAAGTAACGGAGGATATCGAATCTTTTTCTTTTAATACCTGCGTGAGTTCTTTTATGATCTGTGTAAATGAACTGACAAGTATGGATTGCCATAGCCTTGAGGTGTTAAAACCTTTAACAATTTTATTATCTCCTTTTGCCCCCCACATTTCTGAGGAGCTTTGGCAAAAGTTAGGACACACTGAAAGTATCGTTGAAGCTCCTTTTCCTGTATTTGATGAATCCTTTTTGGTGGAAGAGGAAAAAAATTACCCCGTATCATTTAATGGAAAAATGCGTTTTACTCTTTCTCTTTCTTTAGCATTGGATAAAGAAGCGATTCAGGAGGCGGTGCTGGGGTACCCTAGGACTCAAGAATACCTTGAGGGTAAAAGCCCGAAAAAATGGATTATAGTTCCCAATAAAATTATTAATATCGTATTTTAATGACACCCTTTCAAATTGAATTAATCGGTATGTTTGCTGCAGTGCTAACTACCTCTGCGTTTATACCCCAAGTATATAAAATTTGGAAAACAAAAATTTCCGATGGAGTTTCTCTCAGTATGTATTTATCGATGTTTATAGGGGTTGCTTCTTGGTGTGTTTATGGGTTTTTGATTGGGAGTCCTTCTGTTTTAATCGCAAATATTGTGGCAGGTTTATTGCAGTTAATGATTATTTATTTTAAGTTAAAATTTAAATAAATAGGAATGTTTTTAATGAGATTCAATTATTTTTAATAAAAAAATTATGGGAAGTTACTACTTGATAATTATTATTATTTCACTTGCCAGTATGTGGGTAAGCAACACCCTAAAGAGCAAATTTAAAAAATATGCTGCCTTGACTTTACGTAATGGAATGTCGGGAAAGGAGATCGCAGAAAAAATGCTTGCTGATCATGGAATTCGTGATGTAGAGGTGATCTCTGTTCGAGGTTCTTTAACGGATCATTATAATCCTAAAAATAAAACGGTAAACCTCAGTGAGTCAGTATACAATGAACGAAACGCAGCAGCAGCAGCAGTTGCCGCTCACGAATGTGGCCACGCGGTTCAGCATGCAAAAGGATACGAATGGTTGAGATTGAGATCTCAGCTAGTGCCTGTAGTCGGAATTGCTTCTAATTTATCCATGATTGTCATTATAGCTGGATTGGTTTTAATGCAAATGGTTTCTTTTGGATTTGAAATAGCAGTTGTTGGAGTCGGACTTTTTGGCTTGGGCACCTTGTTTAGTTTCATTACCCTTCCTGTTGAGTATGATGCAAGTAACAGAGCACTAGCTTGGTTGGAACGAAAGAATATGGTTTCTAGAGAAGAATTAGCTGGGTCAAAAGATGCTTTAAAATGGGCGGCGAGAACATATGTAGTTGCCGCTTTGGGTTCTCTGGCTACACTAGCTTATTTTGCTTTTCAAGTATTTGGCGGTAGGAGAAATTAATCAAAGTGCTATTTGACGATTCAATTGTTGTTGCAGTGAAATAAAGGTTTCGGTTCTTGATACCCCTTCAACGGATTGTATTTTTTTATTTAATAATTCCATTAAGTGTTCATTGTCTTTACAAAGTAATTTTGCAAAAATACTCCAGTTGCCTGTGGTGTAATGACATTCAATGACTTCGGGAATACTTTTGAGTTGCTTAACGGCCTCTGGATTTCTCATGGCTTTATCTAAATAAATTCCGATAAAGGCAACCGTTTTATAGCCTAGTATTTTTGGATTAATGATGATTTGTGAACCTGAAATCACTTCAGCCTTTTCAAGCTTTTTTAATCTTTGGTGAACAGCAGCCCCTGAAATACCCGTATTTTTTGAAATTACCAAAATGGGAGTTCGCGCATCTTCCATTAAGGTTTTTAAAATAATTTTATCAATTCCGTCAATCGTAACTGTTTGCTCTGAAATTTTCATAATAGATGTATTGATCCAATTATTGTTAATGAATCTTTGAGTTTATTCAAAGGTACTATACAATTTAAATAAAATAAACGATTTTGATTAATATATATTTTTAATCCGTTTAAAAATCAAATATTAATTTTAATTTTTTAAATGAAAAACAGCGTATGATGTCTTTACAAACCAAGATGCGTTTATATGGAAGCGTATTTATGGCTATTTCTATCCTCCTAGGTGCTTTTGCAAGTCACTATTTGAAGACTATTTTGGAATCTGATTCCCTGGCTAGCTTTCAGGTAGGCGTTCGTTATCTAGTTTATCACGGTCTTGCACTCTTGACTTTGTCAAACTTTACTTTTAATTCAATCAAGAGACAAAAGCAGATTGTAAATATACTTGTATTTGGGTGCATTCTTTTCTCTGGAAGTATTTTTATCTTGAGTTTTAAAGAGCAATTTCCCTTCTCTGTAAGTGGGTTAGGACCGATCACTCCTATAGGAGGTAGTTTGTTGATTTTAGGCTGGGTACTATTAACCTTTCAACTGATAAAGAAAAAAGACAAGTAAATTTTTAGCTAGTTGTTCTTTTGGATATACTGTTCAATCGCCATTGTCATTGACGGCGTTTCGGGGGTGGGTGCTTTGATATCAATTCTTAGGTCAGCTAATTCTGCGGCTTTAATAGTAGAATTTCCATAAACGGCGATTCGCGTATTATTTTGTTTGAAATCAGGGAAATTTTTGAAAAGAGACTCAATTCCCGAAGGACTGAAAAATACAAGGATATCATAGTATACATCTCGTAAATCAGATAAATCACTGACTACTGTTTTGTATAAAATAGCCCGTTGCCAGTTTAAAGAAGCTTTATCTAAAAAATTGGGAACATCAGGTTTCAAAACATCAGAGGTGGGAAATAAGAAGGTTTCTTTGTTGAATTTTTTAAATACTGATTCAAGATCCTCTATTTTTTTTTCACCAACGTAAATTTTACGTTTTCGATAAACAACATATTTCTGAAGATAAAAAGCTACTGCTTCGGATTGGCAAAAATATTTTGTGCTATCTGGAACCGAAAAACGCATTTCCTTGCAAAGACGAAAGAAATGGTCTACCGCATTTCTACTTGTTAAAACAATATTTTGAAAATTATTGAAATCGATTTTTTGTTGCCTTACTTCTTTGGCATCGAGGCCTTCTACATGAATAAAAGGTCTAAAGTGGACGGTTAACTTATGCTTGTCTAGAAGCTTGCTATAAGGGGACTTGTCACTTGAAGGTTCTGGTTGGGAAACCAAAATAGTTTTCACTTTCATATATCAGAATAAATTACATTCTAGTTTCAATAATCAAAAAATAAAGCCATAACCACGGCGCTATTTTAACCGTGCAAAGATAAAAAATTAAATAAAAAATATCCTTTGGATTACTTTTAATAAAGGAAAGTAAAATACCTGCCTGCAAAATTCCCCAGATCAAAAAAAGCATAAATAAAAATACGGTAATGATTTCAGGAGCTAAATGGGTGTAATGTCCTATAAACAGTAGTGTTGATAAAAATAAAGAAAATTGGGTGTTGTGAGTAAAAGCCCTAAAATGATATGAATTTATTTTGTTTAACATATTCATTTGTTTGAGAACAAACTGTACAAACATGAATCGAATCCATCCAAAAAAAATAATTGCAAATAAGATGTAGTAAAATTCAAAGGCATAGAGTTCAGTGCCAGAAGTCTTTTTAATACCCCATAGGATCAATAGGCTAACGGAACTGAAAATTAGAAGGGCACTTAATGTATTAAATGCACCTTGAAACGATAAGTTTCGATCGGTTGTATATTTACTAATATAAATACTGGAAGAATTAAATTTAAGTAAATCCCAAAATCTAGAAGCTTCAAAATAATGAAGACCAACAACAAGTAGTAGGTTGAAAAAGAAAATGAGACTGATCCAATCTTGGTCAATACTCGCTCTATAGATCCATTCTCCCATGGACCAAATTTACTTTATTTTTAAAAATTAATATCTTCTTCTTATTGATATGTTGCGAATACATTTCCTATTTTTACCCTGGTTATGGAACAAACTCTTATTATTATTCCTACTTATAATGAAATCGAAAATATTGAGGCGATTATCAAAACAGTTTTTGACACCAAATTGTTGCTAGATATTTTAGTGGTGGACGATCAATCTCCTGACGGAACAGGAGAGGCAGTAATAGAATTAATGTCTCAATATAAGGCAAGATTGTTTTTAGAGTCAAGATCTAAAAAAAGTGGTCTTGGAGCTGCCTATGTGCACGGTTTTAAATGGGCTTTAAAAAGACAGTATCAGTATGTTTTTGAGATGGATGCAGATTTTTCTCATGATCCTAAAGAATTGGCTCCCATGTTGGAAAAGTTAAAAGCGGGTACAGACCTTGTTGTTGGTTCTCGCTATGTGAAGGGGGTAAATGTTGTGAACTGGCCAATGAGCAGAATTTTACTTTCTTACTTTGCCTCAAAATACGTTCAACTCATAACGTCAATGCCTATTAAAGATGCTACGGCAGGTTTTGTTGGTTACCGCCGCGTTGTCTTAGAATCCATAGTGTTGGATGAAATAAAATTTGTGGGCTATGCCTTTCAAATAGAATTAAAGTATAAAGCTTGGGTGAAAAAGTTCAAGCTAGAAGAACATCCGATTATTTTTACCAATCGTGTTTTGGGAAAGTCTAAAATGAATGGCAATATTATTTGGGAGGCACTTTCTGGGGTCTTATTTTTGCGATTAAACAAAAGAAAATTTAAATGAATTCAGGATCAATACTCAAAATAATAAATGCTAAAATAGTCAATGAAGGACATGTTTTTGAGGGTGAGATTTTAATCGAAAAGGATAGAATTAGTCAAATTGGAAATGAAATTACAGTTGAAGGAATTCATGAAATTTTTGATGCCAAGGGAAATTATATTTTACCCGGATTAATAGACGATCAAGTTCATTTCAGAGAACCTGGACTCACCCATAAAGCAACTATCGCTACTGAGTCAAAGGCTGCCATTGCAGGTGGAATTACTTCTTTTATTGAAATGCCTAATACTTCGCCACAAACCACTACCCGAGAAGCTTGGGAAGCAAAAAACAAACAAGCAGAAGCCACTTCTTTTGCTAATTATGCTTTTATGTTTGGAGGGACTAATGATAATTTGGAGGAGATTTTAGCATTAGATAACAAGAAAGTTCCTGCGCTCAAACTTTTTTTAGGCTCCTCTACAGGAAATATGTTAGTGGATAATCCAGAGGTCTTGAGAGAAATATTCAGGAATACAGACTTGGTGATTGCAGTTCATTGTGAAGACGAAGCCACAATCCGAAAGAATATGGAGAATGCGATAGCAACCTATGGTGATGATATCCCCATTTCAGAGCATCCCCTCATTCGAAGTGAGGAGGCTTGTTATTTATCTTCTTCACAAGCGGTGGCTTTAGCCAAAGAAACTGGAGCAAGACTTCATGTATTTCATTTATCCACAGCAAAAGAGCTTTCTCTATTTCGAAATGATATTCCATTAAAAGAGAAAAAGATTACCGCCGAAGTATGTATCCATCATTTGTGGTTTTCTTCAGAGGACTATGGGGAAAAAGGAACTCGTATTAAATGGAATCCTGCCGTAAAAACAAAAGAAGATAGAGCAGCACTGTGGGAGGGTCTGAATTCTGATTTATTAGATGTTCTTGCTACAGATCATGCGCCCCATACAAAAGAAGAAAAAGAAAATAAATACAGTCAAGCTCCCTCTGGGGGGCCCTTGGTTCAACATGCCCTTCCTGCACTTCTAAGTGCTTATCATCAAGGAAAAATTACGCTAGAAAAGATAGTAGAAAAGGCCTGTCATAATCCTGCAATTTTATTTGATGTCAAACATAGAGGTTTTTTAAAGGAGGGTTACTTTGCTGACCTTGTTGTAGTTGACCTAGAAAAAGAACATCGGGTTGAAACTTCAAATATTTTATATAAATGTGGATGGTCACCTTTTGAAGGAACTACCTTGAAGGGATCGGTAGAACGCACTCTTTTAAATGGAAAATGGGTGTTTAAAGAGGGAGAAGTAGCAGAGCAATCAGCTGCAAAAGCACTAACTTTTGATCGATAATTATGAAATTACTTCACGTTTTTTATGCGTTTACTTTTTGCGCGCTACTTCTCAGTAGTTGTTCAGGGACAGGTTCTGTTGAAAAGCCAGAAAATTTGATTAGTGAGAAAAAAATGGAAGCCATTTTATATGATGCGATTATGATGGAAGTCATGACTACTTTTTCTCTGAAAAATCCAACTTTTGAAGCTTTGATGGGTAAATCATATCTCTATTTAAAGTATAAGGTTGATAGTGTTCAATTGGTTGAAAGTGAAAATTATTACGCCAAAAATCCTAGAAATTATCTAAAGATTCATAATAATGTGTTGAGACGTATCGAAAAGGCAAAGGATAGTTTTGATCGATTAGGAAAAAAACAAAAAGTAAACTAAAATTTATAGGATTCACCAATTTCGGATATACACTGCTCAATATCGGTGTATTTAAAATTAAGGGTGTTACAAATCTTAGTTCCAATGTAATGTTGTTTGCTACAAAGCGTTTCGATAAATGGAATACTCAAAAAGTTTTTTCGGATGTAGAGTAGGTCTAAGGTTTTTTCAATAACAAATAATAAATATAAAAGGCTTCCTTTAAGGGGAATCGAAGGGGGTTTCTTTTTTAGGGAAACTGCAATTTTTTCAAGTAACTCTTTTTGACTTAAATTTTCAGCAACTAAAATAAAGCGTTCATTTTGAATATCGGATTCCATCAAATGGATTAAAACTTTCACAACATCATCAAGTGCAACAACACCCGTGTCTCCAGTTGGATAAAAACGCATCCCTTTTGCTACATTTTGAAAAAGGGAAGCACTACTTCGATTCCAAAGTTGACCCCCCAAAATAACTCCTGGATTGATGATGACAACCGGCAAACCTTCTTGTGACGCACGCCAAACTTCCAATTCAGCTCCATATTTCGTGTAGGCATAAGCGGTATGGTTTTGATTGGGCTCCCAATTTGATTCTTCGTTGATTAAAGCATTATTCTTTTCAGCTCCAAGGGAAGCGATAGAGCTGACATAGGCTAGTTTTTTCACCTTGTGTTTAAGTGCTGCATTTACCACATTGGCTGTGCCTTCGACATTACTTTTTTGCAATGTTTCAGCTTTATAACTTGCAAAGGAGACCTTTGCGGCACAATGATATACATAGTCCACTCTATGGAAAGCATCTTCGAGAGCATCAATATCATTTAAAGCTGCTTTTTTCCATTGAATTAATCCAAAATCTTTTAGGCTTTTTGGAGCAATAGTTTCAAATACTTTTTTTACAACTCCAATACTTTCTTCTCTTCGATAGGTTGCCACGATGGCTTGTTTTTTTTTGACACATTCAACCAATAAATGTGCCCCTACCATTCCTGTCCCTCCAGTAACTAATATCATGAGAACGAATGTACACTTTTTTGATTTTGATTTTTGGTTTCCATTCTAGAAATCTATCTTTGCAGTAAAAATTTATGCCAACTAATTTTGTACAAGAGCTTCAGTGGCGTGGTTTACTTCACGACATTATGCCAGAAACAGAAACCTTCCTCTTAGAAAAGTCTACTAAAGGCTACATCGGTTTTGATCCTACTGCAGATTCGCTTCATATTGGGAGTTTGGTACAGATAATGATTTTGATGCATTTTCAAAAACATGGGCATGCTCCCATCGTCCTTGTTGGTGGAGCAACAGGTATGATTGGGGATCCCTCTGGGAAATCAGATGAACGAAATTTATTGGATCAACAAACGCTTGAAAAAAATTGCGCAGGAATTCAAGATCAATTGGAGCGATTTTTGGATTTTGATACTTCATTACCCAACCCAGCAATTTTGGTTAATAATTATGATTGGATGAAATCGTATAGCCTCATAGATTTTTCAAGAGAAGTAGGAAAACACATTACGGTAAATTATATGATGGCTAAAGAGTCTGTGAAAAAGCGTTTGAGTTCAGAGGCTAAGGTAGGGATGTCCTTTACTGAGTTTACCTATCAGTTGTTGCAGGGCTATGATTTTTTGCACTTGTATAAAAATTTTGATTGCCGTCTCCAGATGGGAGGAAGTGATCAATGGGGTAACATTACCACCGGTACCGAATTGATTCGGAGAAAGGAAAGTGGGAAAGCATATGCAATCACTTGTCCATTAATCAAAAAAGCAGATGGTTCTAAGTTTGGTAAAACAGAGGGGGGCAATATTTGGTTGGATAAAACACGAACATCTCCATATAAATTTTATCAGTTTTGGCTTAATACTTCAGATGAGGATGCATTGAATTATATTAAAATTTTCACTTTTCTAGCTGAAGATGATATTAATTCCATTATCAAAGAGCACAGCCAAGCTCCCCACTTAAGACTTCTTCAGAATACAATAGCCAATGAATTAACGACCCTTGTGCACGGAGCAGAGGAATTGCAAAAAGCAAAAGAAGCTTCTCAAATACTATTTGGACGAGGAACAAGTGAGGCTTTTCAAAAATTAACTCCTGAAACTTTTTTGGAATTGTTTGAAGGAGTGCCTCAGGCTGACATCCCCAGAGACCAGATAAAGGAAGGACTGGATATCATTGCAGCACTGTCTGCATCTTCGGGGTTTTTAAATTCCAATAGTGAGGCACGAAGAGCACTCAAGGAAAATGCCATTTCGGTGAATAAAGCAAAGGTCGATCAGGAATTCAGGATTCAAGAATCTCACCTCATTGGGAATCAATATGTTTTGTTGCAACGCGGGAAAAAGAATTATTTTGTTTTAAAAATTGTGGACTAAACAACAAGGAGGTTACATCCTCTGATTTCTGCAGCGTCAAAACGACCTAGAACCTCAAAGCTACCATCATCGTATGTTTTTCCTAAATCTTGAGTCGCAATGAAGGCACAAGAATCAACATTGGCTAAATCAATAATATTTAATCCCCCTGTTTTTTTTGTTCCAATAAGCTCAAAGGGATCTTCTGCTGAACGCGTTAATACTTGCATCCAAGGAGGACAATAAAATCGCCCTTCACCCTTGGAATAGGCTTGACTCAAGAGTTCGGTCATACCGTATTCGGAGTGAATTTTTGAAACACCATATCCTTCTTGAAGTTTTTCATGCAAGGCAGAACGAACCCATTCTTTTCGCATTCCCTTCATTCCTCCAGTTTCCATTATTAGGGTATGTTTTAAGTTGAGCTTTTGCTTTTCGGCTCCATTGAATAAGGCATAGGTAACACCAAGTAAAATTATTTTTTTTTCTTCTTGTCTTTCAAGTTGTTGTAATGTCGTTGTTAATGTATCCCAATTCTCCAAATAAAAGCCACTTTGGGGATGTTTCGTTTTTTGAATTAAATGATTCGCCATGAAAATTAATGATGAATTGCCTTGTTCCTTATAAGAGGGAAGTAGAGCAAGGAGTATGTAATCTTCAATATTCCCATAAAAAAACTGAAACCCTTTCTCAAAACTTTTGATATACAAATCGATCTGATGAACATGATGTTTTGAAGGGATTTGTCCAGTAGTTTTACTGGAAGTGAAAATATGAGTTGCCGAATCGGTTTGGCTACTGACGGTGTGGGATTTAAAAAATTGTATGGGTAAAAAAGGAATGCTTGTTACTTTTTTTACATCCGATGAAGCGACATTGATGAGGTCGCAATAAGAACGATAAATGGAATTATGTTGATATTGATAATGAAATAATTTCAGCGCGTTTGCTTCAAACTGTGATTGAGATTTTATTTGATCAAAAGCGGTTAAAGAAGTCCTCATAGAAAAACAAAATTAACCAAAAAGCCGAGTGTTTTAATGAATTACTAAACGTTTATATCCTTTTTTACCGTCTTGTTTTAGGTAGAAAACATAAATGCCTGTTTCTAATTCACTTAACAGGATGGTATCTTCGTAAGTGTGTATCTCAATTTTTTTTTCGCCTAAAACATTATAAATTTCAATATGTTTTTCACCGGAGCCATTACTTTAAATAAAAAGTCTATGATTTTTTAGTGGATTGGGGAAGATTTTAAAGTCTAAGGAATCAGGATCTGTTTCAAACAGTTCCAAAGGGATTAATTTATTTTTTAGCTTATTCAACTCATTGGCATGAGCAAACAAAGCGATAAGGCATATGCAAAGAGTAATGATGTTTTTCATTAGGGGCATATTTTAAACAAAAATAGATAAAATTTATTGTTTTGTTAATATTAGAGTTTATGTAATAGTTTTAAGAAAGTGTTAAATTGGTATTTTTAAAATTCAATGCAGAAAAAAGACATTAAAATACTTTTGGTTGATGATGAACCCGATATCATTGAAATTGTTAAGTATAATCTGGAGCAAGTTGGATATCAGATTTTTTCTGCTTCAGATGGATTGGAGGCAATCCAAGTTGCGGAAAAGGAAGAGCCACACTTGATTATTCTTGATGTGATGATGCCCAATTTGAATGGGATAGAAACCTGTGAAAGATTACGTCAAAAAAAAAGATTCCAAAATACAATTATCATGTTTTTAACCGCTCGCGCCGAAGATTATTCCTATGTTGCAGCCTTTGATGTTGGAGCCGATGATTATATTACAAAACCAATTAAACCCAAAGTTCTTGTTTCTAAAGTAAAAGGATTGCTTAGAAGATTTAAAGATGAATCTTCCGTCCCCATGACACTTAATTTTTCAAATTTGATAATTGATCGGGAGGCTTACAAAGTTTTTATTAATGGAGCGGAACGATCATTGCCAAGAAAAGAATTTGAGCTGCTTTATCTATTGGCTTCCAAGCCAGGAAAAGTGTTTAAGCGAGAACATATATTGGAAAAAGTTTGGGGCTATGAAGTGGTAGTAGGCGATCGAACCATCGACGTACACATACGTAAATTGAGAGAAAAACTTGGCGATCCGTTTTTTAAGACCGTAAAAGGGGTAGGTTACACCTTTGTTCAACCCCCAAATTAATGGCTGTGACTCTATTTAAAAAGAATTTAATTAGCCTGTTTTCAGCATTGTATATCGCTGTTTTTGTTCTGCTTTTAACTCTTGGATTAAATTATTATTTTTTTAATATTGCGATCCGTTCATTTTTAATTCCAATGGGGATTGTCTTTTCCTTCACCCTTATTTTTTCGTATTTTTTATTGTCTATCAAAATTGAACGAAACATAATTGAAAAAGTAAGTGCCATTTACAATAATCTTTTTCCGACAACGATCTCCACAAGATCCCTGGATGATTTTGATTTATTAACTTCAAATTTAAAGAAAATCACCACGGATAAGAATACTGAGATTGAGTTGTTAAGGCAGCAGGAGAATTATAGAAAAGAATTTATTGGAAACATTGCTCATGAATTGAAAACGCCCTTGTTTACTATCCAGGGTTATGTGTTGACACTTTTAGACGGGGGTGTTGATGACCAAAAAGTACGGACTAAATATTTGAAACAAGCAGCAAAGGGAGTGGATCGATTGATGTATGTAGTCAAGGACTTGGATTTAATAACCAAGTTTGAATCAGGAATTGAAACTTTGGAACGTTCAGCTTTCGATTTAAGAAGAACTTTAGAAAATGTATTTGAGCTTCTAGAAATGGAAGGAATAAAAAATAAAATCACACTTCGGATGGATAAAAAATACGAAGAACCTATTTTTATTTTTGCTGATGAAGAGCGTATTCAACAAGTTTTAACGAATCTGATCATTAATTCCTTAAAATATGGAATTGAGCAAGGGGTAACAGAAATCGGTTTTGAAAAAATAGATGAAACCAAACTTTTGGTGCGAATTAATGACAATGGTAATGGAATTGCTGAAGAACATTTACCCCGATTATTTGAGCGTTTTTATAGAGTTGACAAAACCCGAAATCGAAATCAAGGAGGCTCAGGGTTGGGTTTGGCAATTGTCAAGCATATTATTGAGGCACACCATGAACGTGTATTTGTAGAAAGTAAAGTAGGAATTGGTTCAGAGTTCTCTTTTTCACTTCCTCTAGCAAGTAAAAAAGAACTCCAAAAGGAGCGTTAAATTCCTTATTTTTATCCAAAATTAAAAGGGGTGGGGAGTAAAAATAAATTAAAGCGTTTTAGAGAAAACGAAACTTTTTCAAACGTCATTCAACCGGAAAGAGAAACCATTTTGCAGGGTGATTTTCCGTACAAAGGGCTTTGGAGAAAGAACTTTTTTAAAAACGATAATCCCATTGTTTTAGAGTTGGGTTGTGGAAAAGGGGAATATACGGTTCATCTTGCCCAACGAAGCCCAGAGGTAAACCATATTGGAATTGATATTAAGGGGGCGCGATTTTGGCGGGGTGCAAAAACTGCAATCGAAGAGGGTTTGTCTAATGTTGGATTTATACGGACTCAAATTGAATTGATTGGACATTGTTTTGCTCCAGGAGAAGTTGATGAAATCTGGATTACTTTTCCAGACCCTCAAATTAAATACAAACGCAGCAAACATCGATTAACCCATCCCAAGTTGTTGGAGACTTACCAATCTGTTTTAAAGCCAAATGGACGGGTTCATCTTAAAACAGATAGCGAATTTTTATTTGGATACACCTTGGGGATTGTTTCTCAAATTGGTAAAATTGAATATGCCCATCACAATATTTATAATAACAGTGATGCTCCTGAAGTAGCTACAGCAGTACAAACGTTTTATGAAAATCAATTTTTAAAGGAGAAAAAAGCCATTACTTACATGAAATTTACTTTATAATGCCTCAACAAGAATCCTTTTTTTCGAAAGTTTATACTGTTGTTAAATTAATTCCTGAGGGAAAGGTAACTTCCTATGGAGCGATTGCTAAATATTTAGGTTCACCCCAAAGTTCAAGAATGGTGGGTTGGGCAATGAATGCCTCACACGCTAAGGATGATGTACCTGCGCACAGAGTGGTCAATCGAAAGGGTTTATTGACAGGTAAGCATCACTTTGGAGGAGGTTCTGTTATGAAACAGTTATTGGAAAATGAGGGGGTCAAAGTAGATCAAAATCAAATCCAGAATTTAGAAGACTATTTTTGGGATCCAGTGGTTGAACTTCCCGCTTTTTAAAAGAGGATCGCTTTTGATATTGAAAGCTTCGCTGTATATTTGTGACTTATTTATAACTCATGAAAATTACCAAGGAAGCCGTAATCAATGCATTGAAAAAAATTTCACTCCCTGGGGAAGGAGAAAATATTGTAGATCGCGGGGTGGTATCCAATATCATGATCTTTGACGATCAGATTGATGTTGATATTCAGCTTCAAAATCCAAGTTTACAAGCGAGAAAAAAACTCGAGGTAAGTATTTTGAAAACGATCCATGAGAATGTTTATGAGAAAGCAAAAATTAAAATCAACATTAAAGTTGTAAGTCCACCAGCCGAAGAAAACACGATCAAAGGCAAACCTATTAAAGGTATTGATAATGTAATTGCAATTTCTTCTGGAAAGGGAGGTGTGGGGAAATCGACTGTTACGGCAAACATTGCCGTTACTTTAGCACAAATGGGATGTAAGGTAGGGGTCTTGGATGCCGATATTTACGGTCCCTCTATTCCAACCATGTTTGATATGGAAGGTGCACGACCTCTTTCTGTTCAAGTAGAGGGTAAATCAATGATGGAACCCGTCGAAAATTATGGAGTAAAAGTATTGTCTATTGGATTTTTCACAAAACCAGAACAGGCGGTAATTTGGAGAGGACCCATGGCTGCAAAAGCATTAAATCAAATGATTTTTGATGCTGCTTGGGGAGAATTAGATTTTTTGTTGATTGATCTTCCTCCAGGAACAGGCGATATTCATTTGAGTATTGTTCAGTCCTTACCCTTGAATGGTGCGGTTGTGATTAGTACACCTCAAAATGTAGCTTTGGCAGATGCTAAAAAAGGTATCTCCATGTTTCAACAAGACAATATTCAAGTTCCTGTGCTAGGAATTATTGAAAATATGAGTTATTTCACTCCTCCAGAGTTACCCCAAAACAAATATTATATTTTTGGAAAAAAGGGGGCGGAATATTTAGCGAAAGATAAAGAAGTTCCTTTTTTAGGCGCTTTACCCATTGAACAAAGTGTTCGAGAAGCTGCTGACGCAGGCCGACCAGCAGGCCTTCAAGAGACAACACCCATAGCTGTAGCTTTTCAAGAAATTGCGAAAAAGCTGGTCTCTCAAGTCCTAATTAGAAATAAAAATTTACCTCCAACCAAAGCAGTAGAAATTACTAATTTAGTGGGCTGTGAAGCTGTAAAATAAGAAACTATGAATGCAGAGGAAATCAATGTTAAAATTTTAGAAGCCTTAGAAGAGATTCGTCCTTTCTTAAAGTCCGATGGAGGAGATATATCTCTTGTCTCTGTAGAGGAGGGTAAGCATGTTAAGGTTCAATTACACGGAGCCTGCGTGGGCTGTAGCGTGAATCAGATGACTTTAAAGTCTGGAGTTGAATTGACCATTAAAAGATACCTTCCTCAAATTGAAACGGTTACGAGTATAGATCCGAGTCACAATGATTAAAACAGATATTCTTATCATTGGAGCCGGACCTACGGGCTTATTTGCGGTTTTTGAAGCAGGATTGCTGCAACTTAAATGTCACTTAATCGATTCCCTTCCCATGCCTGGCGGTCAATGTGCTGAGATTTATCCCAAAAAACCCATTTATGATATTCCTTCTCATCCCGAAATACTTGCAGGGGATTTGGTGAAAAATCTAGAGCAACAAATCGCTCCTTTTCAACCGGGATATACACTTGGTGAAAGCGCAATCTCTATTGAAAAAACAGCTGAAAATGCATTTATTGTAACCACAGACAAAGGAACACAACATCAAGCCCCTGTTGTCGCAATAGCGGGTGGACTGGGGACTTTTGAGCCCCGAAAACCTCCTTTAAAAAATTTAGCCTTCTTTGAAGACAAGGGGGTGAGCTATATTATTAAAGAGCCTGAAATGTACAGGGATAAAAATGTTGTGATTGCTGGCGGAGGAGATTCCGCCTTAGATTGGACTATTTTCTTGGAAAATGTTGCAGCTTCTGTAACCTTGATTCATCGAAGAAATGAATTTAGAGGTGCCTTGGATTCAGTAGAAAAAGTGCAGCATTTGAAGAATGAAGGTAGAATCCAGTTGATAACTCCTGCAGAGGTTACCGCATTAGAAGGGGATGCCAAATTATCTTCCATTAGTGTAGATAAACAAGGAGAAATATTAAAAATAGACTGTGATCACTTTATCCCTCTCTTTGGACTGACCCCAAAACTGGGACCTATTGCCAATTGGGGGCTTGAAATTGAGAAGAATGCAATTAAAGTGGACAATACCTTAGACTATCAAACCAATATTCCAGGAATTTACGCGATTGGTGATGTGAATACCTATCCGGGCAAATTAAAATTAATTTTATGTGGCTTTCACGAAGCGACTTTGATGTGTCAAAGTGCCTTCAAAAAAATCTATCCCGAAAAGCGAAATGTTTTGAAATATACTACAGTAAGTGGGGTTAGTGGATTTGATGGGTCTCAGAAACAGGCAGCAAAATCTACAATCAAAGCAATAGAATAAAATGTCCCAAGACATCACCATTTACCTAACGGATCGCGAAGGAAAGTTACATACTTTGATCGCACCTACCGACATGCAGATGAATCTCATGGAAATTTGTAAAGCTTATGAGCTTCCTGTTGAAGGAACTTGTGGAGGGATGGCCATGTGTGCTTCCTGTCAGTGTTATGTTGAAAGTGATCATCCCTTAGCTGAACGTTCTGAGGATGAAGAAGCAATGCTTTCAGAGGCTTTTTATGTTTAAGCCAACAGTAGACTGGGTTGTCAAATACAAATGACTAAAGCAATTGATGGATTGAAAATACGTTTAGCTCCTTCAGAATAAAAAGTTAAGCAAAATGTGTATTTTTATCTTTCAGTTTATTTTTTAGTTTTAGTCACGACCCTCATAGAGGTTGTATGATGAAGTATTGCATGATAGATCAATTTTAATTAAGAAAAAAAATGAAAAAAATCGTATTGCTGGTTATCGGAATATTTTTGATGGGGTGCCAATCAAATCAGGAAGAAGCACGTCAACCCATCGCTCAAGTCGAAGTAGAAGATACTTTAGCCCCTATTACAGAAAATATAATGGCTCATTCGGTTTTATATGAAGCCAATATCAGACAGTATTCTAATGAAGGAACCTTTAATGCTTTTGCTGAGGATCTGCCTGTATTGAAAAAAATGGGGGTAAAAATTATATGGTTAATGCCGATTAACCCAATTTCTACTAAAAAGAGTAAGGGACCCTTAGGAAGTTATTATGCCGTTTCAGATTACACTAAAGTGAATCCAGAGTTTGGAACTTTAGAGGATTTCCAGGCTTTAGTCAAAAAAGCTCATGCTCTGGGAATGTATGTTATCTTGGACTGGGTTCCGGGACACACAGGCTGGGATCATCATTGGATTAAAGAGAATAGTGATTTTTATTTAAAAAATAGGAGAAGTGAGATCATTGATCCTATCGATTTTCGAACCGGAAAATCTTTTGGGTGGACGGATGTAGCCGATTTGAATTACAACAGCATGGAAATGCGCGAAGCCATGCGACAAGCGATGATTTATTGGGTGAAAGAAGCGAATATTGATGGCTATAGAATAGATCAAGCCTATGCAGTACCGCAAGAATTTTACGACAATACTTTTGCTGCTTTAAATGAAATTAAACCTCTTTTTTTATTAGCTGAAACAGATATTTACCATCCAGGAGGATTGGGACTTGTGAGTAAATTTGATGCTACTTATGATTGGCCAGGACACCAACTCTCAAAAGAAATTGCTCAGGGTAAACGATCTGCGTATGATTATTCCAGACATATAGATAGAATGTTAAAAAGTTATGGTACCGAAAATAAGCTGGTAAATTTTATTTCAAATCATGACGAAAACTCGTGGAGCGGAACCGTTAAAGAAAGTTATGGCGATGCAGACCAAATTTTTACAGCCTTGAATTATACAACTCCCGGTATCCCCCTGATTTATTCTGGACAAGAATATGATTTGAATAAAAGATTGCATTTTTTTGAAAAAGATAGTTTCCCAAAAGTTAAAGGGAAAACGATGGAATTACTGCAACAACTGGGTGCACTCAAGAATAATCATAAAGCATTATCCTCGGGAGGAAAGGGAGGTTCTTATAGGAAACTTCAAACCTCAAATGCGAAGCAGATTTATGCTTTTGAAAGAGGTAAGGACGGAGATACATTGGTTGTAATAGCCAATTTGAGTAAAGACTATGCTCAATTTACGATGCCTCTGGATGGAATGTATGACAGGTACCAGGATTATAGACCTAAAAGACTATCGTCAAGCTATCAATATGATTTAAAGCCTTGGGAGTTTTGGATTTTGATTCAGTAACTAGACTAAAAAGAGATAGATTTTAAACAAATTGGCTATCTTGAAAAGAAAATGTACAAACAAGGCTTCTTTTTAATTACGCTCATTAGTATTTTTATGACTTCCTGTACTCCCAATCAAACCCCACTTGTAATTGGACATAGAGGAGCCAAAGGACATTTGGCAGAAAATACGCTTCCTTCTATTGCCAAAGCAATTGAATTGGGGGTAGATGGTGTTGAGATTGATATTTTTAGGTGTGCCAGTGGTGAACTGGTAGTTTTTCACGACAAAACCCTAGATAAATTAACAAATACAACGGGCTATATTGAACAATTGACTTTGGACTCTATTCAAAAAATTGAGGTTTTAAATGGGTTTACCATCCCTACTTTGGAGGAAGTATTGGATTTGATTAGGGGACGGGTGTTTTTAAATATTGAATTAAAAGGAACCCAAACAGCATTGCTTGTAAATGAAGTGATCCAAAACTACTTTGAAAAAGCGGAATGGGACTCAAGTAAGATTATAATCTCCAGTTTTAATTGGGAAGAACTTAAGATTTTTTATTCCGTAAACACTCAAGTTTCCATTGCCGTTTTAACCGAAGATGATCCTTTAGATGCCATTCCAATTGCAAAACAATTGAAGGCCAGTGCAATCAATCCTGATTTCGCTTCATTGACCGCTTCAAATGTTTCCAAAATAAAAAAAGAAGGGTTTAAAATTTATACTTGGACGGTTAATGATCCTCAAAAAATTGCAGAAATGATGACGCTGAATGTAGATGGTATCATTACAGATTTTCCAGAACGGGTACCAAAAAAATAAATGTCCTTTTGATGTAGGATTTTTCTATCAAAAGTAAGTTTAATCTCCTCCTTTAGGCTCAATGCTTTTGAAAGCCCAACCCATGATACCTCCTGTGATTCCATAATAAACAAAACACCAAACGGCATCAACAATTTGTGCTTGTAAATCCATCCATTGGGCAGTGCCGTACATAATTAAGCCCATTCCGAATCCCATGAGAAGACCTATCCAGAGACCAAACCGAAAACCTGAAGATAAGCCATAATTTTTGGTGTGGTGTCTGTAAAGGTTGGCCATTCCAAATGCAAAAATGATTGATCCAAGGCTAATGAATAACGGATCCATATTTTCACCTATAGAAATATTCTGATGGGATTCAAAATAACTACCAGCGATGTACTCATAAAAAGCGTATCCCAGTAAGTTCAAAACGATGGCACCCAGTAGCGTGCTGACTAAAGTAGATTTAGATAACATAGGTAAAAGATTTAGAGTTTCTTAAATATAAAAAAAATTATTTAAATCATTTAGAATCAAGCTTTAACGCCTTAATTCAAATACAAAATAGAGGCGTTTAAAAGGCTTGCAAAACTGACCCAAATAAGATAGGGATAGAGCATATAAGCTGATTTTTTATCAACGACTCGAAACCAATAAATAGTGCGTTCAATCAGTATCCAAAGAATAATAATAACAATTAGCGCGAGTAAAGGGTTTCTAAGACCAAAGAAAATCAAGGACCAAAGGCCATTGAAAATGAGCTGTGCAATAAAATGATATAAAGCTGTTTTTCCCCATCGATGTCTTCTTCCATAATACCAAACGCGTCCTATGGCTATTCCCATTAAAAGATACAATACCGACCAAACGGGAGCAAAAAGCCAGTTGGGAGGGGAAAAGAAAGGTTTGTTTAGTCCATTATACCAAATTGGAATGGCTTCACTTGTTATCCTACTAGACAAAAAGCCTGTCGCCAAACAAAGAATAATTCCAAGAGTAGTAGCAATAATAAGTTGTGACCGTTTTCTTTTCATACTAGGGTAAAGCTAAACCAAAAAAATTAATTCTGATCACTCTGGATTACATTGATTGTAATTAAGACTGTATCTTTGCAGCTGTATGGATACATCCACTTTTATTGCTTCAACAGCATCACCGATTCACTACACCTCTTCTTGGGAAGCCCCAAGTAATATTGCGCTGATAAAATATTGGGGAAAAAAGGAACCTCAAATACCCAAAAATCCCTCTTTGAGTTTTACCCTTTCGAGTAGTAAAACAAAAACAAAGGTGATTTTTACGCCACATGATAAAAACGAAATTGATTTTGAGTTTTATTTTCATGGCGTCCAAAAACCAGATTTCAAGCCCAAGCTAAAAACTTTTTTCGATCGAATTAGCGCTTATATTCCTTGGATTGTTAGGTATCATTTAGAAATCCATAGTGAAAATTCTTTTCCTCATAGCAGCGGAATTGCCTCCTCAGCCTCCTCTATGGCAGCACTTTCGTTGTGTTTGATGGACTTAGAACAGCAGCTTTTCCCTGAAATGGAACAAGCGTATTTTTTTCAAAAGGCTTCTTTTTTAGCTCGATTGGGTTCGGGAAGTGCAGCTCGGAGTATTCAAGGTCCCGTTACTCTTTGGGGTAAAAATGAGACGAAAAAAACAAGTTCAGATTTATTTGCTGTCCCCTTTGGCTCCTCCTTGCATTCAGTTTTTGAGGAATATCAAGATACTATATTACTGGTTGACAAAGGCAGTAAGCCCGTTTCAAGTACTCAGGGACATAATTTAATGCATGGGCATCCTTTTGCTGAAAATCGATTTTCACAAGCTACAAACCATCTTTCGGAACTGGTCCCCATTATGGATTCAGGGGCATTAGACGATTTTATTCATTTAGTTGAATTAGAAGCTTTATCATTACATGCAATGATGTTGACCTCTAGTCCCTATTTTATTTTAATGCAACCCAACACCTTGGCGATAATCCAAAAAGTATGGGAGTTTAGAAAAGAAACTTTAACTCCATTATGTTTTACTTTAGATGCAGGAGCAAACGTACATTTGCTGTATCCCAATAGTTTTAGAACGGAAATCCACTCCTTCATTGAAGGGGAATTATCTGGATTTTGTCAAAAGGGTCAATACCTTTTTGATGCAGTTGGTAAGGGAGCTAAAAAAGTGTAAATTTGAGCGTATGAAAGGACCTTTATTTTTCGCTAAAATTTTATTGTTCGGTGAATATGGAATCATTAAAGATTCTAGAGGTCTTTCCATTCCTTATAATTTCTATCGTGGGGCTTTGAAGATTCCCAACGCTGAGACTCAACCCAACGAGGATTCACACCAAAAACTTTTAGCGTTTGCGGACTACTTAAAAACACTGGATGCAAGTTTAGTAGTGTTTGATTGGAATCAATTAGAAGCAGATTTAGATCGCAAAATGTATTTTGACAGTAGTATCCCACAAGGCTATGGAGTGGGGAGTAGTGGTGCATTGGTCGCCGCTATTTATGATCAATACGCACAAAATAAAATAACTGTTTTAGAAAACCTAACGAAGGAAAAGCTCCAGTTACTCAAAACAATTTTTGCTCAAATGGAATCTTTTTTTCATGGAAAATCTTCCGGCTTAGATCCATTGAATAGTTATTTGAGTCTACCCATTCTGATCAACTCAAAAGAGCATATCGAAACTACGGGAATTCCCTCCCAACACAGCACTGGCAAAGGGGCTGTTTTTTTATTGGATAGTGGGATGACGGGAGAAACTGCTCCTATGGTTTCTATTTTTATGGAAAACATGAAGCAAGAAGCTTTCAGTACGATGATGAGAGAGCAATTTATTAAGCATTCGGATGCCTGTGTGGAAGATTTTTTGAAAGGAAATATGGGTTCTCTTTTTAGCAACATTAAGTCGCTGTCATCTCTAGTTTTAAAGAATTTCGAACCCATGATACCCGATGCTTTTCACACGGTTTGGAAAAATGGAATTGAAACCAACGAATACTACTTAAAGCTCTGTGGATCGGGAGGTGGTGGTTTTATTTTAGGTTTTACTCGTGATTTTGATAAAGCTAAAAAAGCATTGAAAGGCTTTCCTCTGGAGGTGGTTTACCATTTTTAAAAAGCATTGTGATGCTCACTCCTCAATTACAACGTTCCTTGTTAAAACTTCTGAGCCTGTTCAGCCTCATCCGGGGATATAATATCATTGTTTTAGTTTTGGCACAATATCTTACCGCACGATATATTTTAGCCCCGCATAGATCTTGGTGGAGCTTGATTTTGGATTATGATTTTTTCAGTATCATTATTGCTTCTGCCTTGACTACTTCTGCGGGATATATTATCAATAATTTTTATGACGCTGCCAAAGACCAAATCAATCGGCCTAAAAAATATGTTTTAGAGCATCTCGTTTCTCAACAGCATCAAATGGTTTTGTATCTGATGTTGAACATGATTGCTTTTGTTTTTGCTAGTGTGATTTCATCTCGTGCGGTTCTCTTTTTTGTCTTTTATATGTTTGCCATTTGGCTCTATAGCTATCGCATAAAACGTCTTTTTTGGTTGAGTAATTTTTTTTCCGCATTGTTAATGATTTTGCCTTTTTGGGCGATTACCTTGTACCTCAAAAACTTTGACATTTTAATATTCTATCATGCAGGATTTTTATTTTTTCTGATTTTAGGTAGAGATCTTATTAAAGATTTAGAAAATTTTAGAGGAGATTGGGTGCAACGTTACCGGACCTTACCCGTAGTTTACAATGATACTGTTACTAAATGGATCATTTCCTTTAGTTTGTTGTTTAGTTTAATCCCTACCTACTTCCTAGTGCAACATCCCTTAGGATTAATGTATTACTACTTTGTATTTAGTATTCCCTATTTGATCTTAGTTTTATTATTGTTGTGGCGTGCAAAGGATCAAAAGATGTACCTTTGGCTCCACAATTTAATCAAGATCTGGATTTTAGTGGGTGTTTTAAGCATTGCTCTAATTTATCAAAATCTTTAATCGAATAGCGACTAATATAAATCGTATGAAATCTCAGTATCCTTCTTCGAAATCACAAAGTAATAATCCTTCTGGAAAACAGAATGAAACCATCCGTTTGAATAAGTTTTTATCCAATGCGGGATTGTGTTCAAGAAGAGAAGCAGACACTCATATTGAGATGGGTTTGGTTCATGTTAATGGTAAAATTATAACGGAAATGGGTTATCAAGTAAAACCGACCGATGAGGTGAAGTTTGATGGAGCCCGGGTGCAACAGACGCCTCCTGTCTATTTGCTTTTAAATAAACCAAAAGGTTTTGTCGCAACCTCTCAGGGAGGAAAAATCGTAAAATCTGTACAAGATCTTATTCGATCTGCAGTTAAAACCAAGGTCCCTCCAGTAGGGGATATGGGGCGTCCTATGACAGGATTACTCTTCTTTACTAATGATGAAGTGCTTCGAAAAAAACTGAATAACTCCAAGTCTATCCCCATGATTTATCAAGTCCTTTTGGATAAAAATGTTACTTCTGAAATGATGAAGCAGCTCAAAGAGGGGCAAGTGGTTTTTGAGAAAAAACAAAAAATTAATGAGATAAGTCACATGGATGGTAAATCCAAAAAAGAGGTCGGAATAGAGGTGCATTCTTTAAGTCCAGCAATTATTGTAAAATTATTTGCTGCCGTAGGATGTAAAGTTGTCCTTTTAGATCGTGTCACCTACGCGGGCTTGACAAAAAAAGAATTACCGCGTGGAAACTGGAGAAGACTCAATACTAAAGAAATCGGTTTTTTGAAGATGCTTTCCTAAAGGTCCACTAATCAACTCCCAAAGAAAACACCCATACATTAAAAGATAAGCAGGAACTTGCCAGCCTAATTGCTCTTGAAAACCCTCAGGACCGTAAGCACTATAACTCCAAAATACGGTAAGACTCCAAACTAGCGGATAAGCATATCCTGTTAGAATCCCTAAGAAAATCAAATTGATGATATACCATGGGTGGACGGTGGTTGCCATAAAAAAGTAGCAACTTAAGAGAAATAGCATGCTGGTGAATATTGCTTTAAGCTCTCTATTGGAGCGTAACAAAGTGAATACCAGTACCAATGCTATCGTAATATATGGAGTGATTTTCCCCAGTTTTCGTATGATATTATATCCTTCAATTTCATAGCCGATGCTTCGCACAATATTATAAATGCTTCCATTAAACTCAAATCGGTTAAACCAAAGACCAATGGTGTTTTGGTAATTCGTTATCATGTCTGCTTCAATAAACGGACCCCACAGAAGTGCAGAGAACGTTACTATTGAAAGACAAAAAACTAGAAATTTTTTGAATCCTAGATAACGAAAAAAGAAGGGAAAAATCAATAGAGGCAGCAGTTTGATGGCTATAGCGAGTGCCATAAATAGCCCTCCAAGAATAATTTTTTTCCTTATCAAATATAAAAATGCAACCAAAGTAAAGCAGAGCATAAAGGCTTCTCCGTGAAGATTTCCAATTCCTTCAATGATGACCAGCGGGTTAAGGAAATACCATCCCAAATGTTCTGGATTGAGATTGACTTTTTTTAACAATGCGATTCCTGAAAAAAATAGAAAAATTTCTGCTACAAAGTAGAAGATTCGGAGCGATACAATAGCGGGCATTAAGTCACTCCGATTTAGTGACCCCATGATTTGATATAGATACTGACTCAGCGGAGGATAGTTAGAAAAATTTTCAGTACTCAGCGAGCCCATCTCCTTTAACAGAAGGTCTGCATTTGGAAAACCAAGAATTTCAATCAAATGATTTGGGGTATATAAATAGGGATTAATCCCTAAAAGCTGGATGTTTCCATCCCAAATGAAGCGATAAAAATCCTGTGAAAGTTCGGGTGTGTAGCCTAAGAACAAACCTCGGGCTATGAGACCAAAAATAAAAATCAAAGTTAAATTACTGTACTTTTTTAACCAGAACCCAAGGATTACAAATAGACAAGAATAAGTGAGTAAAAGAGGAAGAGTTTCCGTTCTTTTCAAATGAACTACTATGATATAAAATCCTGAGAGCATAAGGAGAGGAAGCAGCCATTGTAAAAGGGTATTTTTCTTTTCCATGGGATTATAAATTCGGTTTTAAACCATGATAAAAAATACTGCTAAATCCAATAAAGAGTAATAAATGAAAGGGGAACAATCCAAAATCTCCTTCTGCTGAAACACCAAAAGCACTGAACATCCCAAAAAGAAAATAGAGGGCAAAAACGAATTCTATTAGAGTGTAAATTGAACTGTTTTTAAGGGAGTATTTATTCGTTGAAATGCGACTGGAGTCACTGTTGATATTGAATTTAGGGGTCCGAACAAAGGGACTTTTTTTGCCTAGATGTCCTTCAAGAACTGCAATTGAATTATGGACTGCAAAACCCATTACAAGGCTATAAAAAAGTAAAAACCGCTTGATGTACTCTAAAAATGAACTCAATCCACCGCCAAAAATGCGTTTATGGATAAACCAATAGCAAAAGAAAAAAATAAGTGTACTAGCAACAAACAGTCCGCTTAAATTAAAAAGAAATCTTAAGTCGGGATAATATGCTTTGATAAACAACAAGGGTACACTTAACACGGCAACTATCAGTACATTTAGAAACATACTGCTATTTAATAAATGGAATAGCGCATTGAATTTTACGGAAAATGAAATATTATTTGAACGGATCACTTTTCCGATCATCTTTCTGAAATTTTCTGCTCCTCCCTTGTTCCAACGAAAATGTTGAGATCGAATGGCACTCAATGTAACGGGAAGTTCTGCAGGGGTGACTACATCATCGAGATACTGAAACTTCCATTTTTTTAATTGTGCTCTATAGCTTAAATCAAGGTCTTCGGTAAGGGTATCTCCCTCCCAGTTTCCAGCATCCAAGATGCATTCTTTTCTCCAAATTCCAGCCGTACCATTAAAGTTGATAATGTGATTCTGTTGGTTACGTCCTACTTGTTCTAACAAAAAATGAGCGTCTAAAGCAAAGGCTTGAATTTCAGTCAAGACCGAAAAATGTCTGTTTAAATGCCCCCACCGGGTTTGTACTACCCCTATGTTGGGATTTTTAAAGTGTGGAATGGTTTTTAATAGCCAATCGGGTTGGGGTAAAAAATCTGCATCAAAAATGGCAATAAATTCCCCTGTAGCTGTCTCTAAACCATATTTTAGAGCACCGGCTTTAAATCCTTTTCTGTCTTTGCGGGTAATCAGTTCAACGGGGATCTTGTTTTTTTGGTGTTTTAAAACTAAACGTTTGCTTAATTCTAGGGATTCATCTGTGGAATCGTCCAACACTTGAATTTGCAATTTATTTTTGGGAAATTCTATTTTTGAGATACACTCCAGTAAGCGCTCTACAACATAGAGTTCATTATACAAGGGTAGTTGAATTGTGATTTTGGGAAGCGTTTTGGGTAAAGAGGGAAGGGGATCAGGGGTGTTTATTTTCTTGTTTTCATAGCGTAGGTAATAACGCAACATATTCAGTTGCGTTAAGCTGTAAATGAAAATAAGCAAAAGGCAAAAAAGATACACCCCTAAAATGGCTAGGGAAAAATAGCGTATGATGAGTTCGAGCTTTATTTCCATTTCGAAAAATAAAATTTACCAATCCAAGTTAAAATTTTATAGCCTGCCATTACGGTTCCTTTGAGGGTCCCTGAAACTTTTGAGGTTCCAATTCTTTTGCGATAACGAACTGGAATTTCAAGATAGGGGATTTTTCTGCGCAATATTTTTAACTGCATTTCTACTGTCCAGCCGTAGGTCTTGTCTTGCATTTCAATGGACAAAAGATCATTCCATCCCAAGGCTCTAAAGGGACCTAGGTCTGTAAAGGTACTTTTGTATAAAATGCGCATCAGGAAACAAGCCAAGGCATTCCCAAAGATTTGTTGGGGTGTTAGGGAGCCTTTTTCTCTTAAGTTTTTGGTTCGACTACCCAAAACAAAACGTGCCTCTTTTTTGATTAGGGGGGCAATAAGGACATCCAAATCTTCAGGAAAATCGGAATAATCTCCATCCAGAAAAACAACAATATTGGGTGGATCATTCTCCAAATAGCTGATGCCTTTAAGACAGGCATGACCATATCCTTTTTTGGGTTCAAAAAGAACGGTAGCTCCTTTTTTCTTGGCAATATCTTGGGTTAGGTCCGTTGAATTATTGTCCACCACAATTATTTCGTGAACACGATTGGGTAGGGCTTCTATGACATAACCAATCGATAAGGCTTCGTTAAATGCAGGGATAATGACGACAATTTTACTCATTATTCAAAGATATCTAATCCTACGTAAAGAGAAATGAATATAGACTTCAATTAGAATTTATTAGAGGGTATTCCCCAAGGGGTAGTTTTCTGAATTAATTCGGTTTTCCAAACGATCATTTTCTAATTTTAATACGCCTCGTGGGCAAACTGCAGAACAAATCCCACAACCAACACAGGAGGAACGAACAATATTTTCTCCCCGTTGAGCGTAGGCTCTGACGTCAATTCCCATTTCGCAATAGGTCGAACAATTACCACAAGAGATGCACTGCCCTCCATTGGTTGTTATTCTAAAGCGAGAAAGTAAACGCTGTTGCAGTCCAAGAATAGCAGCCATAGGACATCCAAAACGACACCACACTCTACTGCCCAAGATGGGATAAAACCCAACGCCTAAAACTCCTGAAAAGGCAGCACCAACCCCAAAGCCATACCACTTCTGAAGTTTGTAGCTATTAATAAATAAGATGTTTTTTTCACCTGAAAAGGCTTGAATACTCAGCACTGCAATTAAGATGATTCCAAGACTCAATAGACTGTATTTTGCATCTTTACTGAGTGCGCCTGTTTTCCAAAAGAAAAGGAGTGCCATAACAACTAAAATAAAGATGACGATGCCCCCAATAAATTGTTCTCTGCTGAACCAACTCATCGTTGAGTTTGAGGATAAAAAAGACCAAAGCACGGCTATAGTTGTGACACTAATGAATACCAAAACCACATGAATCATCCAGCGTTCAAATTTCCAAACACTAATTTTTTTACTAGATAATTGTCTAAATGGATCTCCAGCAGTTTCTGCTAAGGCTCCACATCCACACACCCAAGAACAATACCAACGTTTTCCATACAAATAGGTGAGTATGGGGGAGATAATGAACATTAATGCAAGTCCGAATGTCAAGAAAAAGAGACCTAAATTTCCACCGTTTAGCATATTTTTCAAATGCCATTGATCTAAAAAATAATAATTTAAGGGCCACATGTTTTTAAGGTCCTTTGCAAAATAAGGTGTTTCAGGATTTAGTTTCCCCAAAATTTCAGGGATTAAAAAGGCAAAACACAACTGAAAAAACATAACCGAAAGGGTGCGGATAATTTGATACCGATTGTGTCTATATTTCCAAATAAACTTCACTCCAAACAGGAGGATGGCTGTGGTGTAAAGGGTTCCGTACAAAAACCATTGTGTTGCTGCATTGCCATTAAGGGCATAGCTTAGCGGATCAAAAACTTGAACTAAACCCGTACTCGTTCCGTTCGTGTTGAATCCTAATACTTCAGGAAACCAATATATCGCTACATAAAATCCTGTCAGGGCGATTCCTAAAGCCCATCCCCAAATTCCTTCAGCGGTTAGCGCATTAAACCAAACCCCATCGTTTTTTATTCCGGCCAAAGAACTTCCATATACTTTCTTAAAATACAATAGACTTCCAGAGACCATCATGAGCATACTCGCTACCAAAAGCAATAATTCATCTTGTGGGCTAAAGAAAAGGCTGCTTAAAAGCAAAAGAAAACCTGAGCTACCCAGAATGAGACTTCCTTTTTTTTGTGTTAAAATCATAATATTAATTTTGCTTTTGAGAGTTCCCATTCCAGACTTAACTCTTTTTCATAGGTAGGATAAAATTCAGGATCAAAATTAGCCTGATTAAAATATTGAATTACCCGATCCATAGGTTCTTTATCAGTGAGCCATTGATCAAAAATACTATGTCTTAATCGAATTCCCATACTGATACAACCAAGAAGTTCTAAGGTTGTGGGGTTAAAACTTAATCGGATGGACTGATTTTTATTGGAATGTTTCCAAAAAAGATGGTGTTCTTCTTCTGGATTAGGTTCGATACTCACGTTTCCATAGGTTTGATATTCAATATCAAAAAACTTAGCTGAATTGAACCAATGTCCTGGAGCATATTTGGTCTTATTTCCCACTACAGTTTGTGCCAGTGTTTCTCCCATCATACGCCCTGTGTACCAAACGGCCTCAATTGAACGTCTACCTGAAACAGGTTCCATTTGCTCAGCACAATCTCCAATGGCATATATATTAGGTAGATTGGTTTCAA
Organism: Flavobacteriaceae bacterium; assembly: GCA_029248185.1. GTDB lineage: Bacteria > Bacteroidota > Bacteroidia > Flavobacteriales > Flavobacteriaceae > MS024-2A. Next base: position 49,762 of record JAQWJV010000052.1, read on the forward strand.
GGTAGGAATTTACTTTAACTCCTCTTCCTAGCGCTAGATCACTATTTTTTAAAAAATCTATGTTTGGAGTCACACCCACAGTAAGCCCTACCCATTGACTTTCGATACGATCTCCTTTATGGGTGATCACCCCTTTGGCTCTTCCCTCCTCATTAGATTCGATAGCTTTCAGCTCAGTTTCTAGTTGAAGGTCTATGCCGTGGGCGCGAATGTGTTGATTGATCATTTCTGACTCTTCGGGAGGTAACACCTTATTCCAAAAGCTAGATTCGCGGACTAAAAAATGAACTTTCTTTCCCCGACTGTGAAGCATTTCTGCTAATTCAATTCCAATAAGACCTCCACCCACTAGGGTGGCCGATTGGATGGTGGGACTCCAAGACTCTAGCGTGTCTAGGTCCTGTTTGTGATACAAGCCTTGAACTGCCTTTAAGTCTTGACCGGGCCAACCCAATTTGTTGGGTTTGGATCCACTCGCAATAATCAATATGTCGTAAGCCAGCGTGGCCCCCGTTTCAAACTCCAGGATTTGTTTTTTGTTTACAACTTGAGTTACCCGCTCAGAGCGGAGGTTAATTTTATTCTTCTCCCAAAAGTCATTTTCATAAGGTTGGGTATGTTCAAAACGCATATGCCCCATATAGACATACATCAAAGCGGTACGTGAAAAAAAATAAGGAGTTTCCTCAGAAATGATGGTGATTGTATGATCCGATTGTTTTCGAATGTGACGGGCTGCAGTAATACCTGAAATTCCATTACCGATGATGACAATAGATTTTTTTGGGGTGTTTTTACTCATAAAGCTAAGTTACAATTTTTGGTGAGATAAAATTAATTTGTACCTTGGTTTAACCAAATCTTACATATCCATATGAATTTATCATTCAGCATTTTTTTATATCAAAATAACAGTGTATTCATTTTTTAAATTTAAAAAATGGAAAACAAGTCAACTTCATTGTGGGCCAAAGTCACTGCCACGATCCCCAAAACTAAAGAAAAGGTTTGGGAGGTACTTACGAATCCTAAATTAACGGAACAGTATATGTACAATTGCCAACTGCATTCCACTTGGAAGTTAGGTTCTGAAGCAGTATGGAAAGAAAAACAAGACGATGGAACTTGGCAAGACCATGTAGTAGCTGAAGTTTTGGCTTATAAACCCCTATGAACATTTGGCTTTTAAAATTTTTCATAAGGCGACGGAAGAGCAATCGAGAGCGGTTTCTGAATTACACTTTAATTTGGATACAGTAGCGAATTCAACTTTGTTAACGATTAAGCAAGGAGATTTTAATGCGATGGCCTCAGCTAAAAAAAATCATTAAGCCTGCCAGCAAGGATGGGAATATGTTTTACCAAAATTAATTGCAAGCTGTAATACATAAAGTCATGAATTTTGAATTCCAGAAAATTTACGAGCGTTCTATTGATTTTGTCTTCTTCTATGGACCTAAAATAATAGGAGCAATTCTTGTCTGGATTGTAGGACTCTGGATTATTAGAATACTGGGTCGCGGGGTGGACATTATTTTCAGTCGAAGTAAATTAGAAGTTTCTCTCAAAACTTTTTTACACAGTTTGATTTCGATGGCGTTAAAGATATTATTGGCCATAAGTGTTTTAGGAATGTTAGGAATTGAAATGACCTCTTTTATTGCCATTTTAGGGGCCGCTGGACTTGCATTCGGAATGGCGATGAGCGGGACACTTCAGAATTTTGCAGGCGGAGTAATGATTCTTATTTTTAAGCCCATAAAAGTAGGCGACCTGATTGAATCTCAGGGGCATACGGGTGTGGTAAAGGAAATTCAGATTTTTGTCACCATTCTTTTAACTCCAGACCACAAAACAGTAATCCTACCCAATGGAGCTGTTGCCAATAATGAAATCATCAATTACGCCACGGAAGGTACCATAAGAGTGGATTTAGAATTCGGTATCGGTTATGGAGAATCTATCGATAAAGCTAAAGTTATTTTATGCCAAGTGATGAAGAATCACCCGCTGGTTCTTGAATCGCCTGAGTCTTTTGTGGGTGTTTCTGGATTGGGAGATTCCTCCGTTAACCTTGCCGTTCGACCTTATACAAAACCCAATAATTATTGGGAAGTGTATTTTGATATTTATGAGCTTGGAAAGAAAGCCTTAGATGCTGCAGAAATTGAAATTCCTTTTCCTCAACGGGTTATTCACCATGCTAAAACCTAAAATTTATATTATTAATTTAACAATCCCAAATTATGATTTACCTACTGATTGCTATTTATATTGTTGTTTGTTTACTTATTTTATATAAAATCATTACTCAATTTAAAGTCTGTTTCGACTGGTTTAGTGCAGTCTTATACTTTCTTATTTTCGTAATTTCATGTAGTATTTTATACCTTCTTATTTTTTCTCCATATTACTTATTAAAATGATATGTGAGGGAGTTAGTAGATATGGGCACGATAATATTTATGGAGTACATTTGGTTTCACGCCTAACCCATGTAAAAAATGAATCATTCCAAAATGAAACAGTAAACGCAACACCCCGTTTTTATAAAATTTTCTTGAAGAGGTGGTTACAAAATGGGGGAGTACCGTAAAATCGGTTTTTTGATACAATTTTTTGATAAACTGAATGTCTTCACAAATAATGTAATTGGGATCAAACCCTTTTAATCGGTCAAAAACTTTTTTGGTTACAAATAGGGTTTGGTCCCCCCCTCGGCAGAGTAAAGTATTCCATTTGCTTCCCGAAGCAGCAAATTTTAGAATCCCATTGGCAACATCAAATTTTAAACGAAAACAACCCGCTGTTTTTCCTTTTGTTAAGTGACTCAGGATAATTTCATCAAAATCCTGAGGGAGTCTACTGTCTACATGCACAAAATACAAGCAAGACAAGGTTGCTTTTGAAGCCCCATAATTCATTTGATTTGCTCTGCCTTTTTGAGTTTGAAATGAGCTGTAAGGATTTTGAGATTGAAGCCATTCCCAAGTGCCATCGGTACTCCCTCCGTCAACGATAATGACCTCTTGAGGATGTTTCAGCGCAATTTCTAGGTGAGTTATAAAATCGGCAATCAAGTCGATTTCATTGAAGACAGGAACAATAATGGAGAGACTCCGACTATTCGTTGAGATTCCAGTCATAGGGTAAATAATCAATTTTTGGATTGGATAAGGGGACTCCAGAATAACGTTGTATGAAGTCGATCCGTTCTTTTTTTGATCCAAAATCTTTTCCAAACCATAAAAAGATACGTGATAATTTAAGCTGTTTGGATTGAATGTCATTTTTACTTTTGTCTTCTAAGAAGGCTTTGGTTACAAGAGTCAACTGATTTTCCATTTGCTTTTCTAGAAATGCACGATTCCAAAGTCTTGGACAGGAGGCAGAGGCACAATTAATAGCGAAATGAATTCTCGGTTCATCCATTTTGCGTAAAATTTTATGCTCAATATCTCCTAAGGTAAATGATTTCCCCCCTGAACTAAAACATTCGGTATCCCATGGTGCTTTAATTTCTTTGATACTTTTTAAAGGGTAATTTCTTAGGATGAGTTGAACGGTCAATGCATTATAAGCATTGATCCAGTAGGCCAATTTAGCCTGTTTGGAATCACTTTCGTGCGGGGGCATTTTAGCTAAGGTCTCAATATAAGCATCTAAATTATCTTGATCTGTTAGCCATCCTTGATAATCAACTTGCCCCTTCTCATTCACAAATGATTGAAGCATGGCATCCCATCGATGATGGATATTTTTTTGTGCATTTAAAGAAAAACTTAAAAAGGCGATCAGTAGGTAAAAGGTGGGTTTCATATTTTTTATGTTTTGGATTAGCAACAACCTCCTCCGTCGTAATGGTAGGTAGAAGGCGAAATAAATAGATCTTTATGATTTAGAACTCCTAGTGCAGAGGCGGTTTTATCACAGACAGCTAGAGGTTGATTTTGAAGCAATACATGTCCTTTTTTGTCATCGAAAAAAGCATCACTACCAAAATAAATTGCGGCTTTTCCAGTAAAGACACAGGG
>JAQWJV010000002.1 GCA_029248185.1 Flavobacteriaceae bacterium
GCTTTGGAAAATGCCTTGCGATTGATTGCTGTTTTGGGAGGTTCTACCAATGCGGTACTTCACTTTTTAGCCATTGCTAAAGCTGCTCAAATCGATTTAACCATCGATGATTTTCAAAGAATAAGTGATACCACTCCCTTCCTAGCCGATTTAAAACCAAGCGGTAAATATTTAATGAAAGATTTGCACCAAGTAGGTGGGGTTCCTGCCGTTTTAAAATACATGTTGGAACAGGGAATGTTGCACGGAGACTGCATGACGGTTACTGGAAAAACTTTAGCTGAGAATTTAGCTGAGGTTCCGAGTTTAAAAGAAAATCAGCAAGTCATTCGACCTATCGATCAACCCATCAAAGAGACGGGACACATTCGCATCTTAAAAGGAAATTTAGCCACAGGAGGTTCTGTAGCAAAAATTACAGGAAAAGAAGGCTTGGTATTTACGGGCCCAGCGCGGGTATTTAATGGAGAATATGCTGCCAATGATGGTATTCGTCAAGGCAATGTTAAAGCGGGAGAAGTCGTGGTGATTCGTTATGAAGGACCTAAAGGAGGCCCTGGAATGCCCGAAATGTTAAAACCTACTGCCGCCATTATGGGAGCTGGACTAGGAAAAAGTGTCGCTTTGATAACCGACGGACGATTTTCTGGAGGAACCCACGGATTTGTAGTGGGGCATATTGTTCCCGAGGCACAAGAAGGAGGTGCAATAGGCTTAGTTCAAGATGGAGATGAAATTACTATCGATGCTGAAAAAAATACTATCTCAGTGGCATTAAGCGATGCAGAATTGTCAGAAAGAAAAGCGGCTTGGGTAAAGCCACCCTATAAATTCAAACAAGGGGTTTTATATAAATATATTAAGAGTGTAGCTACAGCTTCAGAAGGCTGTGTTACTGATTCCGAGTAATTATGGAAACAAAAGTAAAACAAGAAAATTCAAAGGCGACTACTGCTCCCATTCGTATTTCAGGTGCTGAAGCAGTAATTCGTTGTTTGCTAGCGGAAGATGCAAATTTGATCTATGGCTATCCTGGAGGAGCCATCATGCCAATTTATGATGAAATCTATAAATTTCAAGATCAACTGCATCATGTCCTTACACGACATGAACAAGGTGCCACACATGCCGCTCAGGGATTTGCACGCACGTCTGGAAAAGTAGGCGTAGCTATGGCAACTTCTGGTCCTGGTGCGACCAATCTCGTAACAGGAATTGCTGATGCACAGATTGATTCCACCCCCATGGTATGTATTACAGGGCAAGTAGCTTCCCATTTGTTGGGTTCTGATGCTTTCCAAGAAACGGATATCATTGGGATTTCTACTCCTGTAACCAAGTGGAATTATCAAATTACAAAAGCCAGTGAGATCCCCGAAATCATGGCAAAAGCATTTTATATTGCTCGCTCGGGAAGACCGGGACCGGTATTGATTGACATTACCAAAGATGCGCAGTTTGAATTATTTGATTTTGTTTACGAAAAATGTACGGGTATTAGAAGTTATCAGCCTTATCCTCAATTAATCAATGAAAGTCTAACGGAAGCTGTTCGCCTGATCGGTGAGGCCAAAAAGCCCTTTGTAGTTTGGGGTCAAGGGGTTATTTTAGGACAAGCTGAAGAAGAATTCAAAGCCTTTTTAGAAAAGTCTGGGATCCCAGCTGCTTGGACGATCCTGGGGCTTTCTGCTTTACCCACTGCCCATCCATCTAATCGAGGAATGGTAGGAATGCACGGGAATTACGCACCCAATTTATTGACCAATGAATGCGATCTGTTAATCGCTGTAGGAATGCGTTTTGATGATCGTGTGACAGGAGATTTAAAAACCTATGCCAAACAAGCCAAGGTCATTCACCTTGAATTGGATCCCGCAGAGGTGAATAAGAATGTAAAGGCAGATGTTGCATTACTCAGCGACTGTAAGATTAGTTTGCAAGCGCTTACAGATAAAATTCCAACAAAAACCTATCCTGAGTGGATCCAACGTTTTGACGAATTGGACGCCATCGAAAAAGAAAAGGTAATTGATGGGGATATAAACCCCACCAAACCCGGTTTAACCATGGGTGAAAGTGTAGAGATGATTAATAAGCATTCCAATGCTGATGCCGTGATCGTAACCGATGTAGGTCAGCATCAAATGGTGGCTTGTCGTTATGCCAAGTTTAGTCAATCCAAAAGTAATGTGACTTCAGGCGGTCTCGGTACAATGGGATTTGCCCTTCCTGCAGCTATTGGTGCCAAAATGGGTGCTCCCTCTAGAGAGGTGGTCGCAGTAATTGGTGATGGGGGCTATCAAATGACCATTCAAGAATTAGGAACTATTTTTCAGCAGCAGGTAGCGGTTAAAATCGTTATTTTAAATAATGATTTTTTGGGTATGGTTCGTCAGTGGCAACAATTATTTTTTGATAAACGTTATGCCTCCACAGAAATGACCAATCCCGATTTTGTGGCCATCGCAAAGGGCTATTATATTGATGCTGTTCGGGTGGAAAAAAGAGAAGATTTGGATCAAGCCGTAGCCAAGATGATGGCTTCTGAAAAGCCTTATTTTTTAGAAATTTGTGTGGAAAAAGAAGATAATGTATTCCCCATGATCCCAACAGGGGCCAGTGTATCAGATATTAGATTAGAATAAGATGGAATTAAAAACATATACCATTTCGGTTTATTCCGAAAACAACATCTGATTGCTCAATCGTATTTCTGCAATCTTTTTAAAGCGCCATATTAATTTGGAAAGCTTTTCTACATCTGAGTCTGAAATTCCTAATGTATTTCGGTTTGTGATCGTCGTCAATATAGCTCCAGATAAAGTGCATAAAATTGTGCAGCAAATTGAAAAACAAATCGATGTGATTAAAGCGTATTATCATACCGATGAAGAAACTATTTTTCAGGAAAATGCATTGTATAAAGTGAAATCAAGTTCTTTGTTTGAAGAACGACAAATACAGAATATTATTAAATCGAGTCATGCAACGATAGTGACGGTTTCTCCTGAGTTTTTTGTGATAGAAAAAACAGGCTTTAGAGAAGAAACAGAGCAATTGCGAAAAGACTTAGCTCCTTATGGTTTGTTACAGTTTGTCCGTTCAGGGCGTATCTCCGTAACCAAAGCCAAAATGGGCATCTCAGAAATATTAAATACCTTTAAAAAACAATAATTAATAAAAATCATGTCAAATTATTTCAATCAATTATCATTACGTGACCAACTTCATCAACTTGGGCAATGCCGTTTTATGGATGCTTCTGAATTTGAAGATGGAATTCAGGTTTTAGCAGGAAAGAAAATCGTTATTGTAGGTTGTGGCGCACAAGGTCTTAACCAAGGACTAAACATGCGTGACTCTGGTCTCGATATTTCCTATGCATTACGTGATGGTGCCATTGAACAAAAGAGAGCTTCCTATCAAAATGCAGTTTCTAACGATTTTAAGGTAGGAACGTATGAAGAATTGATCCCTACAGCGGATATGGTAATCAACCTTACTCCAGATAAGAATCATACCCCAGTTGTAAATGCGGTAATGCCTTTAATGAAAAAAGGAGCAACCTTATCGTATTCTCATGGTTTTAATATTGTGGAAGAAGGAACTAAAGTCAGAGAAGATTTGACCGTCATCATGGTTGCACCTAAATGTCCTGGTTCTGAGGTAAGAGAAGAATACAAACGAGGGTTCGGCGTACCAACATTAATTGCAGTACATCCTGAAAATGATCCCCAAGCTCAAGGTTTAGCCCAAGCGAAGGCTTATGCTTTTGCCACGGGAGGGCACCGTGCAGGGGTATTGGAATCTTCTTTTGTGGCTGAAGTAAAATCAGATTTGATGGGAGAACAAACCATACTTTGTGGAGTGCTGCAAACAGGTTCCATTCTCAGCTTTGACAAAATGGTAGAAGAAGGAATTGAACCTTCTTATGCCGCTAAATTGATTCAATATGGTTGGGAGACAATCACGGAAGCTCTAAAGCACGGGGGAATTACCAATATGATGGATCGTTTGTCAAATCCCGCAAAAATTAAAGCTTTTGAATTGTCTGAACAATTAAAAGAGATTTTAGCTCCTTTATTTGAAAAGCACATGGACGATATCATGTCGGGACATTTTTCTAAAACAATGATGGAAGATTGGGCGAATGATGATGTAAACTTATTGTCCTGGAGAGCAGCAACAGGAGAAACTGCCTTCGAAAAAACAGCAATTACAGAACAAGAAATTTCTGAGCAAGAGTTTTTTGATCATGGGATCTTAATGGTTGCTTTTGTTCGTGCCGGTGTTGAATTAGCTTTTGACACAATGGTTGCCGCAGGAATTAAAGAAGAATCAGCCTATTACGAATCTTTGCATGAAACTCCTTTAATAGCCAATACCATAGCGCGCAAAAAATTATTTGAAATGAACCGTATCATTTCAGATACTGCAGAGTATGGATGTTATCTTTTTGATCATGCAGCAAAGCCCATGTTAATTGACTTCATGAAAGGAATTAAAAAAGACGTGATTGGTGGAGGGTTAACTACAACCGATATGGGAGTGGATAACAAACAACTCATTGATATTAATGAGATTATCAGATACCACCCTGTTGAAATGATTGGATATGATCTTCGTGCTTCTATGGTGGCGATGAAAAAAATTGTGTAATGAATATCCAGTTTCCTTCCCTTGAAGGAGTCAAACTTGCTGAATTTCAATTGCAAGAGGTTTGTAAAACAACTCCTCTAGAACCCAACAAGCGCTTGTCAGAAATGACGGGCGCTTTAGTTTTTTTAAAAAGAGAGGATTTACAGCAAATTCGCTCGTTTAAAATACGTGGAGCCTACAATAAAATTGCCTCCTTGAGTGAAGCAGCGCGTGAAAAAGGGATTGTATGTGCAAGTGCAGGAAATCACGCACAAGGTTTTGCTTTTGCGTGTAATCAGCTTAAAATTCATGGAAGGGTATACATGCCTGCGACCACTCCCCAACAAAAAAAAGCGCAGGTCAAAAGATTTGGAGGTAATTTCGTTGAGACTATTTTGACAGGCGACACCTACGATGAATGTCAGCAAGTCGCCCAAAAAATCACTCAAAAAGAATCAAAAATTTTCATCCATCCTTTCGATGATAAAGAAGTGATAGAGGGTCAGGCTACTATTGCTATTGAGATGTTAGCCCAACAAAAAGAAGGTTTTGATTATGTAGTGGTGCCCATTGGAGGGGGAGGGTTAATTTCTGGAATCATCACCGTTTTTAAGGCTTTATCGCCTCATACAAAAATTATCGGAGTAGAACCCCAAGGTGCCCAATCCATGAAACAGGCACTAGAAAAAGGGAAGCGTATTCGCTTGCAGGAGATGGATCGGTTTGTCGATGGCGCTGCTGTGCGTCAAGTGGGTGCTTTACCTTTCGAGATTTGTAAAAATAATTTAGAGACAATTATTTCTGTACCTGAAGGGAAAATTTGTCAAACTATTTTAGATCTCTATAACAAAGAAGGGATTGTAGTAGAACCTGCAGGAGCCCTGGGTATTGCTGCACTCGATTTAATCGACTTTGATTTGAAAGGAAAGAAAGTGGGTGTCTTACTCTGTGGTGGGAATAATGATATATTGAGAATGCCAGAAATAAAAGAGCGCGCTTTATTGTACGCAAATCTTAAGCATTATTTTATTGTGGATTTTCCACAAAGGGCAGGAGCTCTCAAGCAATTTGTCAATGAGATTTTGGGTCCAAATGATGATATTACCCATTTTGAATTCTCAAAGAAAAGTAATAGAGGCGTGGCTCCAGCCGTTGTAGGTATCGAATTAAAATCAAAGGAGGATTTGCAGGTTTTGGTAGATCAAATGAAAAACCATAACTTCAATTTTGACTATTTAAATGAAAAAGAAAATTTATTTCAATTTTTGATATAAAAAAAAGCTAAGAAAAGAAATACTATGAAAGTAAATTCAAATGAAGTTCCTAAAGAATTTCAAATTCAACCCTATGTATGTGATCAATACTTAATTAATGGTCAATTGAAAACATGGAAAGGCAATACGACAGAAGTTTTTTCAACTATTAAATCGCTAAACGATGCTGGGGAGCGGATCCCCACTTTGTTGGGGTCAATTCCTGATATGGAAACAGAGACTGCTCTAGAAGCACTCAATGCAGCAGAAATGGCATTCCAAAGAGGTCAGGGGCTTTGGCCTACGATGAAAGTTGGTGATCGTCTCAAGTGTATGGAGACCTTTGTCGAAAAAATGAAGGAGCATCGCGAAGAAGTAGTGAAACTTTTGATGTGGGAAATTTGTAAAAATAAATCAGACTCCTATAAAGAATTTGACAGAACTGTAGACTATATCGTGGATACTATAGATGCCTACAAGAATTTAGACCGGAAAGGGGCAAAGTTTGATAAACAGGGTGGTGTTCATGCTCATATTCGTAGAGGGCCTTTGGGTGTTGTATTGTGTTTAGGGCCTTACAATTATCCCTTAAATGAAACATTTTGTTTGTTGATTCCTGCTATTATTATGGGGAACACGGCGATTTTTAAACCCGCAAAACACGGGGTTCTTTTGATTGCTCCCTTGTTGCAAGCATTTCAGGAAAGCTTTCCTCCGGGGGTAGTAAATATTGTCTTTGGTCGGGGACGTAAAATCGCAAGTCCCATTATGCAAACCGGGAAAGTTGATGTATTGGCTCTGATTGGCCACAGTTCGTCTGCGGTAGCCTTACAAGATGAACACCCTAACAAAAATCGACTTCGATTGGTATTGGGTCTTGAGGCAAAAAATCCAGGGATTATTTTACCCGATGCAGACTTAGACTTAACGATTAAGGAATGTATATCCGGGACACTCTCCTATAATGGACAGAGATGTACTGCATTAAAAGTGTTGTATGTACACGAGTCATTAGTCGATGAATTTAATCAACGTCTTTCTAAAGCCGTAGATGAGCTTCAATTTGGAATGCCTTGGGAGGATACGTTTTTAACCCCATTGCCCGAACCTGCAAAACCGAATTATATCAAAGAGTTAATCGATGATGCGAGTAGTAAAGGAGCTAAAGTATTGAACAAACGTGGGGGGAAAGTAACTGAAAATTATTGTTTTCCTGCGGTACTCTATCCTGTTAATGAGACGATGAATGTATATCACGAAGAACAGTTTGGACCTGTAATCCCTGTAATTTCATATAAAGAGATTGATGAGCCATTAGATGCTATGGCAGCTTCCGATTATGGTCAGCAAGTGAGTTTATTTGGGCGTGATGTTCGAAAAATAGGACCGCTTATTGATACACTAGCTAATTTAGTTTGTCGAGTAAATTTAAATTCTGCATGTCAACGAGGTCCCGATGTTTATCCTTTTGCAGGGCGAAAAAATTCAGCCGTTGGAACCCTAAGTGTTTATGATGCACTTCGTTCTTTTTCTATCCGAACTTTTGTTGCTGCCAAGGATTCACCATACAATAACGAGATTTTAGAGACTTTGCTGAATTCCAATGAGTCTAATTTCGTAAGTACAGATTACTTACTTTAAGATGCTAAAAGTATTGTCCAATCCCAAAGACGATCCCTCTTTTAGAGGGGTCGTTTAACGAAAAGCCATAGTCAATTCGTAGTGTAGCACTGTGAATGAACTTATGAATAAAGCGCAAGCCTATTCCTCCATAGAATTGACTGTTGTTGTTTTTAAAGAGGGTTGTTAACTTTCCTCCGGCAGGGAGTAAACTAGCATCGTCCAAGAAACCATTTCTTTGAATAGCAAGCCATTTTTTTTCAAGTAGGGTGTGTCTGTACTCGGTATTGAAAACAGCGATCGCACTTCCACGTGCAATTTTGTTTCCCACCCCTCTTACATTGAGGTTGTTATCGAATACAAAAACAGGAAAGGGGGTTTTAAAATTTTTTGAGCTGCCTAGTACGATTCGACTCCCCCAATTTCCTTTCTTGTTGATTCTTTTAAAATAGGTAGTTGTATTATTTATACTATAAAAGGTAGTGTCACCACCAAAATTTTGTCCCCAAACCCAGGAAACATTGACTTGATTTCTGAAGCCAAAATAGAAATAATAAAACTGTTCGATTCGGTTCATATCATAGCCAAGCTTTAGAAGGAATTTCTTTGTTGAAAAGTATTGCGGGGCATCCTCCAATCTAATACCTTCTTCAAAATCATAGGTTTCTTCTAGGAGTCCAATGCCAAGAGTATAGTTGTGTTCTGTGTTGGGTTTGTATTTGAGTTCGAGATCCGCACTTATTATTTTGTAATTGTAAAATCCAATTCCTTCATTATTACTCACGGGTTCAAAAGTATTTCTACTTTGAAAGATGAAATTGATACCATAAAAGGGTTTGATAAAGTTTTGATTTCCTAGGATAAGACCAAAACCATCAAAAATATTTTTGCGATAAAAAAGTCCCACCAAATACCCTTTGCCAAGAAAATTGTATTCATTGACTCCAAGATGATACGCCGTTTTATTATCTAAAGTTGACCATACATCCAGTGCAGGAATAAGGGTGGTGTTTTCTTCAATATGGTAGATGAGTTTATGTTTTCCATTGCTTGTTTTTTGTACCTCAAAATAAGCATGGCTTATGGCAGGTTCTCGAATTAAGCGAATAATATCCTCGTGAACAGTTAAGCTATCATAAGGGATATCTTTTTGAGTTAAAATGAGTTTTCTCAAATAGCTTTCTTTGGATTTTTTATTGCCTTCTATAGCAATAGAATCAATTCTGACAGCTTGTGCCAATCCAAAGAAGGAGGTGATAAAAAGGACTAAAAAAACCCGCATAAATTAATTAATCACCGCACGAAGACCCAAATTGATTGTTTTACCCAAACCTGTACTATTTCCTCTAATAAAGTTGGTGTAGAGCCCCTCAATATTTAAGGTTTGATTGATTTGATATTTTAATCCAGCACCTATTGCAGAATAATTTTGGGAAAAGTCGTTGTTGATTGGAATTAATGAGCTGTGTTGTATCAAAGCTAAAACAGTAAAGTTTTGACTTGGAAAATAACTTACAAATACACCAGGACTGAGTCTCAATGAATCGTTTGCATAGCTAGCATCCTTTTCTCCAAAGTTGTATTCAAGATTCAACTCACTAAAAACCTGAAAACTACCATTGGAACTGGAATAGTCGTAAAAGGCTTTATTCTGCCAAACATATCCATTTTGATCCAAATAAACTCCTTGAATTACTTCTTCATCAAATAAAGGAAAACTGAATGAAGACTGAATTGAAAAATTATTCAAATTGGAAAAGGGAGCTACTTTTATTGCTGGGGCAATACGGGTCAATCCTCTTCGTTGTTCTGGGCGTTCTTTGAAACTAAAAGGGGCTAGAAGATCGAGTCCCTCTATGGTATTTGACCTGTATTCCAAATGGACTCCAAGGTTCCAAATCGCAGCAGCATTTAATCCTGTAAAGACATCTAAAGACGAGGTAAAGAAATTCCTTCGAGGACTACTTAAAGTCTCTTTTTTATCATTTATACTTAATGTTTCTGTGTACAGATTATTGAACCACTTAACATCCCACTGACCGCTTTGCATGAGTTTAGAAGGGGTGTAGATTTGGATATTGCTGTCTTGGGCATAAGTACAATAAAAGGAAAGGAACATCAGAACTAAAAAAGGGGCTTTAAATTTCATGGAATATAAATAATAGGTTAAAAAGGATTAATTTGGTTTTCTAATTTAATCAAATTTTTACGATGCAATTCAAACAGAACTCCACTTTATTTGTAATCCTAGTTGTTGGACTATTCGCATCTACTTCTTGTTCGCCCCTAAGAAAGTATAAAAAGAAAGATCGAAAATGGGCTTATCCTGAGATTCAAGCCTTTGAGCAATTGGACAAAACACAAACCTATGCAGCGGATGCCCTACTTTTTATTGGAAGTTCTAGTATCCGTTTATGGAAAACATTGGAAGAAGACATGAAGCCTTATCCCGTAATTCAACGGGGATATGGCGGGGCCCATTTCAGAGATATGGTTTTTTTTACCGATCGTATTTTGGCAGATCATTCACTGAGTATGGTGGTTTGTTTTGTGGCAAATGATATAAGTGGATCTAATAAAGATGGAACCCCTCAAGAAGTCCTTATGCTTTTTAAACATTTTATCAAACAGGTTAGAGCCAAACACCCTTCGATACCCATCCTGCAAGTTGCCATAACTCCCACTCAAAGTAGGTGGTCGGTATGGCCGCAAATTAAGAGGGTTAATGAATTGATAAAAGCCTATTGTGAAGAAACCGAGAACCTCTACTTTATCAATACGGTCCCAGAATTTTTAGATGAAAAGGGGCAGCCCAAAACCCAGTGGTTTGTGGGAGATCAGCTTCATTTAAATCAAAAAGGATATGAGGTTTGGAATCGAATCATCAAAGGGGAAATTGAAAAAGTGAAAGGCTAGTTTTACTTCTTCCTTAGAAATTGAGAAAAAGTAAAGTTTTGGAGGGTGTCAAAGGGAGTTGTATGCTCTTCTGCCCGACATTCAAGGAGGTTGAATTGTTCCTCAAAATTTTCTGACAAACTGCCACAGCTGTATTGGGTAATTGGTAATCCACTACATTTTTGGGGTCCCTCTTTTGAAAAGGTTCCGATCACAAGGGCTTTTGACACAAATCCATTTACGGTTTTTGTATAACGAACGATATCTTCTTTTTGAGTTAAAAAATGAAATGCAGCTCGATCATGCCATAAATCATACTTCTTTGTGGGTTTAAAATCATTGATATCACTCACGATCCATTCGACTTTTTTTGCTTTTTCACCCAGACGGTTTTGTGCTCTATCTAAAGCTTTTTTAGAAATATCTAAAACGGTAATATTTGTATATCCCTTTGTTAACAAAGTGTCTACAAGGAGACTATCACCTCCTCCAATATCAATAATAGCAGTAGATTTAGGAAGATTAAAGCCCTGAATTAAATCCATAGAGGGGGTAGGGTATTCTTGAGTCCAACTTACTTCTTGTGGACTTTTAGTAGTAAATACTTGATCCCAGTGTTGTTTTGATGTATTCATAATGTTAAAGATTGAGCCAATAATTTACTTTTAGTGTTAGATTCCATCCTGTTGTTACATTGGGTACACTCATTTCATTGCTATTAAAGACTAAGAAAATATCAGAGGCAGGTTGATAGCGCCATTGAAATCGGGAATTAAAATTCCAAAGACCCAGTTGCTCATTATATTGAAAAAGGTTGGAAAAGAAAATCTTATTGGTTAAGGTCAAGTTTGATTTAATGCCCAATAGCCAAAATGAATTGGTATTCCAAGGCGCAGCTAATTCAATTTGATTGTAATTGATCAAGGAACTCAATTCTAAATAAGGCTGAAAGCGATAGCCAAACTCCCCCAAAAAGGCATTGCGTTTTCCGTTGTCATAGTAGCCTCCAGTAATCACTTCAGCAGCATATGTAAAACGATTTTGAGGTTTAGCATCATAAGAAAGACTAAAGCTATTCCATTGGTGTTGTGTGCCAGCAGCTAGTTGAGCTATTTGGGTACGTAAGGGATCAAAATCTGCAAGTAACTCAATGTACTGTCTGCGTATTCCAAGGGTAAATTTGCTTCTGTTTTTAAAATTGAACAAATAATCAAGTTGTTGTGTCTGATCTTTTTTGTCAAAATTAGTATCAAAATAATAGGTTCTTCCCAAACGTGGTCCATGCGAAAGTAGGGGAGTGTCTTTTTTTGTATAATGTAAATATCCTCCTGTAGCTTGAAGTTTGATATAGTTATTTCTGGGGATGAAACCCACTTCGGCACTATAATCCCCACTGATGTATTCTTGCTGTAGTCTCCAGTTCCATCGCGTGGATTGGTATCCGATATGGGAAGCAAAAACTTCTCCTTGTTTTTGGGATACTGGGCTTAAAGATTTTAAGAACAAAAGTTTTCCATTCCACAAATTGTCTGCTGAGAAATAATTGTATTCCAAACCAATATTCCGATTGTATTCTGAAGTATTATTCTGACTCTCATTCAGATTCAGGGCTTGTTTATTGACAAAAAGAATACTCAGATTAGAGCGATCAAACAGTTTACGTTGTAAGCTAACTACTCCAAAGTTTTCAGCGGCTAAACTCTGATTTTTATCTTGACGCGTTTGAATATCCATCAGTCCAATACGCCAATTTTCATCTAGATTTCCACTTAAACGAATCCCTCCTTGAATGGAAACATTCAAGCCAATTCGTCTAGAAAAGAAAGGGCGAATGGTGGTATAGCCAAAATTAGAAAATAAGTCTGCATTTTCTAAAAAGAACTGTCTTCTTTCTGGAAAAAACAATTCAAAACGATCCAAATTTGTTACTTGTTGGTCTACTTCTGCCTGAGAAAAATCAGGATTAATGGTAAGGTCTAAATTTAGTGCTGAGGTTAAGCTGTATTTTAAATCTCCCCCCACCTTAAAAGCATTGTCGGGAGTTGCTTTATTCGTACTAGTTAAATTGTTGGATAAATAAGGGATTAATGAAACGTTACTCCTTTGTTTAGGCGGAGGAGTTTCCCATACCAAAGCTCCTGCATAGGCCAATGTAACCGAAGGGAACTGCCTGGGGACAGGAGCCCAACTTGATTTCTCACTGGCCTTTAAATCCAAGCGACTGAAATTGATTCCCCATTCAGAGATCGTTTCATTATATCGAATGGATTTGAAGGGTATTGCAATCTCACAAACCCACTTTTCTTCATCAAAGTTCACTTCAGAATACCATTTTGTGTCCCAATTTAAATCAACATTTCTACCATTGTACATGGTGCCATCCCATTGAGCACCATAGGCATTTAATCCGAAAGCAAAACCTGTATTTTGATTGTTAAAAGGATCAATGGCCACCAAGAAATTATCGTTTTTTCCAAAAGAAAAGTCTCGTTTCAAAGACTCTACCACATAGTTTCCTTGGGTTGAATTGTTAAAGAAAATGATGGAGAGGTACAGATTTTCATCATCAAAAGATACTCGAGCCTCCGAAAATTGAGTTGCTTTTCCAGTATCTACAGGAGTAATCATAAAAAAATCTTTTGCTACTGCTGCATTTTTCCAGGTCATTTCATCTAAAACACCATCGATTGTAATTTTTTCAGTTGTTTTTTTTATGGGTAAACGGTAGTCGTCTGTGTTTACCTGACTCCAAAGGAAATTGTTAATAAAAAAGAGCCAGAGAAAGGTTACAAGATTAATGCGCATCAGTTGATCAAATTAACTGGCGAAAGATAATCTAATTGGTTTGAAATAGTTTTATTTTTTAATGATTTTCAGTAAATAAGTGCCATTGTTTTGCAAAAGAATCCCATTGATAACGGTCTTTAGTTTTTTTAATATTTTCTTGAAATTCGATGTAGTTTTTTACCTCCAATAGCCGATCTAAGTGTAAGGCAATGGCTTGAGGAGTTTTGGGAGTACAAAGGCCTGTATTGTCTTTTTTGATCAAGTCGTTGAGCCCAGGGATATCACTCACCAAAAGAGGTTTGTTATAAAAATATGCATAAGGTGTGACGCCACTTTGGGTTGCCCTATGATAGGTTTGTGCCACAATATCTGCTGCTGAAAAAAGGAGTGCAATCTCATCAGGATTTTTAAAGGTCAAATCAAGTGTTACTTGGTTTTCAAGGTGTAATTCTTTCACTAGTCGACTGTATTTGGTTGGGTTTTCATAGCATTCCCCTGCAACGTATAAGTGAATATCCTCTCGTTCTTTTAAAGGAGATTCACCTATCGATTGAATGAGTAATTCAAGCCCTTTGTATTTCCGAATCAAACCAAAAAAGAGAATTGTTTTAGTTGCTGAAGACCACCCTAGTTTTGCTTTGGCTTTTTCCTTTTTTACAGCAGGAGATAGCGTTGTGGCTATCGGATGAAATCCAGTCCAAACAGGGAGGTTAACTTCTTTTTTAATTTGCTCAGCGACTTGTTCCGAGAGTGTTGTAAAGCCCTGCATTTGTTTTTTAAAAGAACGATTTAATGCTTTATCCCATAGCTTAGATTCATGTGGAAACCAATTGTCAACTAGGGCAAATTTTTTAATGCTCTTGTTCAAACGTTTGGCTAGGGCAACATACACAGGTGCCAAGAAGGGGGTGTAATATCGAAAGATTACCTTTTTGGGAGCTAAGTCATTGATATAAAGTGCAGTGGCTTTCCAAGACCTAGGGTTGTAAGCATGAATTCCTTGTTCAATCTCTACCTCTCTTGGTGGTTTCAGTGCGCTGTAGGGACTACTTCCAGGGAATAAAAACTTAGGGTATAGTTTGGTAAAAGTGATTAGTTTGACGGTAAATCCTTGATTTAATAAAGCTGTTGCTAATTCATGTTGGGTTTCTGCAATTCCACCCCGAAACGGATGTGCAGGACCAATGATGAGATAGTCCAATGCGTTATCAGCCATTTTACAAGGCTAAGGATCGATTAAATTCTTTGCTTCTGGACCATACGCCAATTGCAGTAGTCACTAGAAAATAGGTAACGAAAAATCCGAAGAAAACAGGATGTTCAATACGTAAAAAGATACATTGGGGAAGGAAAATGAAAAGGTTTCCCAGGAGTCCTCTAAAAATCTCATAGATGGGTGCCCATTGGTGAAAATCCATCAGTGCCGTATATCCAAATATGGAGAATAACAAAACGATTCCAAAATGAAGTCGAAAGAGATTCGATAATTCACTAAAATTTCCAAGGAAGAAAAATAACAGTAGAGTGAGCGAAATGAAATGGACTAAAGCGATCATTTTCCATGGGCCCGTATAGGTGGGAGCATATTTGTTAGTTGCATCTATAGCTCTTGGAATAATGGGAAACCTTTTTTCAACATCTGCAGGTCTCCAGCCGGTGGGCATGAACCAAATTTTAAGTTTGTCGATTCTTTTTTTTGCATACCATGCATCTTTGGTGAGTTGCCATAGATGCTGAAAATTGATCCAAATGGGATTCCAACTTTTGGAGGCTTTGAGTGTTCCATAAACAGGGGGTTCAGAATCTAATTCTTCTTGAAAGGTTCCAAAGAGTCTATCCCAAACACAAAAAATTGCAGCTAGATTTTTATCGATATAGATGGGATTTATAGCATGATGTACTCGGTGTTGAGAAGGAGTGACTATTATATATTCTAAGAAACCCAATTTACCGATATGTTGGGTGTGATACCAAAATTGGGCAAAAAGATGTAGAGGAGCTAGGATCATAATGACCTTAGCGGGGACCCCAAAAATAGCAGCAGGAATTAAAAAAAGGGCTCCAAAGCCAATCAGATTTGAAATACTTTGTCGAAGTGCACAAGCTAAATTAAACTCTTCGCTACTGTGGTGAATGAGGTGCTGATTCCAGAAGATATTGATTTTATGATTCAATCGATGAACCCAATAGGATGCAAAATCAATACAAATAAAAGCGATACCATAAACAGCAATTGAACTTTCCAATTGAAAAACACCTAAGTGTTCCAGAATAAAAGGATAAGAGATCAGGATAAAAGCTAAACCCAGTGCATCTTTAATTATATTGGTCATTCCCGAGCTCAGACTCGCAAGGGTATCCATAAAGTTGTAGGTTTGTCTTTTAGTAAAATGACCGTAGGTAATTTCTATTAAAACAAGAACAAGAAAAGCAGGGATTGCCCATAATAAAACTGCCGCATAGGTATTCATACCTTTTCCTTTTTTATAAAGGTAAGAAATTAAGAGCTAATGACCCAACTCCCCTGTTTTAATAGAGGTTCTGCTTGCTTGAATTTAATAGATTTTGTTTCTCCCGTTGCGACATTTTTAATAGTAACTTTTTCATTCCTACCAATTTTGGGTTGCTCTCGGGTGATGGTTTCAATGACTCTTCGATTCACTTGACTGGCTCCAGCTCCAACAGCTCTATTTCGGGCGGCTAATTCTTCTGTGTTTAAAACTTCATCTTTAGATACATTCAAGTTTTGCTTATTTCGTGTCTGTTTTGCTTCTTGAATATTGGAAGGGTTTTGATTGGGTAAACTTCCTTTTATCAAAAAGGAAAGCACTTCTTTATTTAACTGACTGAGCATGCTTTTGAACAATTCAAAAGCTTCAAATTTATAAATCAATAAAGGATCTTTTTGTTCGTGAACAGCTAATTGAACAGACTGTTTTAACTCGTCCATTTTACGGAGATGAACCTTCCAAGCCTCATCAATAATTGCAAGGGTAATATTGCGTTCAAAGTCTTCAATCAGCTGTTTTCCATTAGTTTCATAGGCCTCCTTGAGGTTGGTGACTACATTGAGTGATTTAACCCCATCGGTGAAAGGAACGACAATACGTTCAAATTTATTTCCAGGGCGTTCGTATACGTCCTTAATGACTGGGAAAGCCATTTGTGCGTTGAGCTCTGTTTTTTCTTCATAATGTTTTAATAAAGCATCATAGAGATTTTGTGTTAATTCATTTTCGGGAGTTTCTAAAAACTGCGCCTCTGAGAGGGGAGCTGTCATTGAAAAATTAGTAATGATTTCAAACTCAAAGTTTTTGTAATCATTTGAAGGTTTGTTGTTGAGTATAATATCTTCACATGTATCAAAGAGCATATTCAAAACGTCTAACTTCAAACGAGAACCTTGAAGGGCGTGTTTTCTTCTTTTGTAAATAACTTCTCTTTGCGCACTCATCACATCATCATATTCCAACAAACGCTTACGTATTCCGAAATTGTTTTCTTCTACTTTTTTCTGCGCCCGTTCAATGGATTTAGTCATCATGGAATGTTGGATCACTTCTCCCTCTTCTAATCCCATACGGTCCATTACCTTGGCGACTCGATCGGAACCAAACAGGCGCATTAGGTTATCTTCTAGCGAAACATAGAATTGAGAACTTCCAGGATCTCCTTGACGTCCAGAACGCCCCCGCAGCTGTCTGTCTACCCGTCTTGAATCGTGACGTTCTGTACCGATAATGGCTAAACCTCCAGCATTTTTCACTACTTCAGAAAGTTTAATATCCGTCCCTCGACCTGCCATATTTGTGGCAATGGTTACAATTCCTGGATTTCCTGCCTCTGCTACGATGTCGGCTTCTTTTTTATGCATTTTAGCATTTAATACATTGTGCTTAATTTTTCTAATATTGAGCATCTTACTCAAAAGTTCTGAAATTTCAACTGAAGTCGTTCCAATTAAAACAGGTCGTCCAGCCAAGGAGAGTTCAGTAACTTTTTCTATAACTGCGTTGTACTTTTCCCGCTTTGTTTTATAGATTAAGTCGTCCTCGTCCTTTCGGGCAATGGGACGATTGGTAGGGATTTCAATCACATCCAATTCGTAGATTTCCCAAAATTCTCCGGCTTCAGTAACAGCGGTACCCGTCATTCCCGAAAGTTTTTGGTACATCCTAAAATAATTTTGGAGTGTTATGGTCGCATAGGTTTGTGTAGCGGCTTCAATTTTGACATTTTCTTTGGCTTCAATGGCTTGGTGCAATCCATCGGAATAACGACGTCCCTCCATAATTCGACCCGTTTGCTCATCTACAATTTTCACCTTGTTTTCCATGACCACATACTCCACGTCTTTCTCAAAGAGGGTATAGGCCTTGAGTAACTGGTTCATACTGTGGATACGTTCGCTTTTAATGTCAAAATCTTTAAAGAGTATTTCCTTCTCAGAGGCTTCCTTTTTGACATCTAATTCTTGTGTTTCTATTTTAGCAATTTCTCCTCCGATATCGGGGAGGATAAAGAAGTTTTTGTCTTGATTGTTTTCCGAGAGAAGTTCGATTCCTTTTTCAGTCAGGTCAATTTGATTGTTCTTTTCGTCAATCACAAAATACAAGGCTTCGTCTACCTTAGGCATTTCACGATTGTTGTCCTGCATATAATGATTTTCTGTTTTTTGAAGCAGTTGTTTTACTCCCTCTTCACTCAGAAATTTAATCAAAGCTTTGTTTTTGGGCAATCCTCTAAATACGCGGTAAAGCAACAATCCCCCTTCTGAAGTATCTCCATCTTTTATTTTGGCTTTTGCTTCTGACAAAACGCGTGTGAGGAGACTTCTTTGAGTCGCTACTAAATTTCCTACATTGGATTTTAGAAGATCAAATTCGTGTCGGTCCCCTTCTGGAGTGGGTCCTGAAATGATAAGGGGTGTACGGGCATCATCAACTAACACAGAATCTACTTCATCTACAATTGCATAATTGTGTTTGCGTTGAACCAAATCTTCAGCTGTATGTGCCATGTTGTCTCTGAGGTAATCAAAACCAAACTCATTGTTGGTTCCATAAGTAATGTCTGCTAAATAGGCATTTCTTCTTTCTTGACTGTTGGGTTTGTGGTAATCTACACAGTCAATACTCAACCCATGAAATTGAAAAATGGGGGCCATCCATGCACTATCTCGTTTGGCGAGATAATCATTTACAGTGACCAAATGGACTCCTTTTCCGGTAAGGGCATTCAGGTAAACCGGAAGGGTAGCTACGAGTGTTTTTCCTTCTCCTGTTTGCATTTCAGCAATTTTACCTTGATGTAAGGCAATTCCTCCAATGAGCTGAACGTCATAGTGTATCATATCCCAAGTAATGGGTTTCCCCGCTGCATCCCATGAGTTAGCCCAGTGGGCTTTATCTCCTTTTAATTGGATGTATTCTTTTTGCTGAGAGAGTTCACGATCGTAGGCAGTAGCGGTAACTTCTATGGTGGTATTTTCGACAAATCGCCTTGCTGTTTCTTTGACAACAGCAAAGGCCTCAGGAAGGATTAAATTTAGGACTTCTTCAACCGCTTTTTGAGCTTCTTCATCTTGAGTGTCAATTTGCTGGTATATACTTTCTTTAGCGTCAATATCATGGGTCTCTTTTACTTCCTTTTGAAGTTGCTCTATAGTGGAGTCAAAGCTAGCCCTTGCCACGGAGATTTGTTGTTTGAAGGCTATTGTTTTTTCGCGTAGGGCATCGTGAGAAAGCTTTTCAAAGCTGTTTTGATATTGATTGATTTCAGCAATTAAAGGGGTGATTTTGCTTAAATCTTTTTTTGTCTTATCTCCTACAAATGTTTTTAATATGCTATTTAAAAAATTCATATACTCTTTGAGGTATTTTCTTTATTTATTCAAAAGTAACTAAAAAAAAAGCCTCCATAAGAGACTTTTTAAATTCGTTTTTGAATGTGTTAATATTCATCTTCATTCCAAAGGTAATCTTCCTCGGTAGGAAAATCAGGCCAAATCTCTTCTATTGACTCATAAACATCTTCTTCGTCTTCCATAGATTGTAGATTTTCAACTACTTCTAGGGGAGCTCCAGTACGAATTGAAAAGTCAATAAGTTCATCTTTAGTGGCCGGCCAAGGCGCATCACTTAAGTAGGAAGCTAGTTCTAAAGTCCAGTACATAATATTTATTTTTTTGCAAAAATAGATTTTTATCCAAATTATGCAACTAATTTATGATTTTAGTTTCCACTCCATTTAATTTCTTCCACTTCTAAATCAGCAGCAAAAGTTCTGGATAGGGTGAAAAAATAATCGGAAAGACGATTCATATATGCGATCAAGGTGGATGAAATAGATGCTTCTTCATCTAATTCAGTCACATAGCGTTCTGCTCTTCTGCAAATACAACGCGCTAGGTGCGCATAAGAAATTAATACATGTCCGCCGGGAATGACAAAGTTTTTGAGGGGTTCTAATTTCGCGGTAAGGGAATCAATTTCAAATTCAATAAATTTTACCGCATTCGGTTGAATGGGGGTTAAGTTTTTTGGAATTTTATTGTCAGAATCAATGGACAATTCTGCCGCGATGGTCATTAATTGTTTTTGAATTTCTAGCAGGGTAGTTTGAACCTCTTCCAGATTCGTTGTATCACGAATTAAACCTAACCATGAAATTAATTCATCAATTGTTCCGTATGTTTTGATTCGTAAATTGTGTTTTGGGACTCTTTTTCCGGAAATTAAACTTGTATACCCGCCATCTCCAGTTTTAGTGTAAACTTTATTCTCTTCCATATGCTCTCTTCATTACAATAGTTTGTAGGTTTTAGTGATTTGGACTCCACAAATATATTAAATTTGTTGCATTGAACTGCTTTTGAGGGAATTAGTTTGGAGTAGACTTCTTTACTTTCAGTCGCCCACTCAGGGCCAATAAGAAAAACAAAAAAGTGATAAAACCAGCCCAACGGGCTATAATATCTCCAAAGCGAACATAAAAACTTAGCGTATCTCGAGAGCTAATGGTGCCCGTTAGTACTGTTTTGGTATTGTAAGCGGTTTGTTTGAGGATTTCACCTCTTGCATTGATGATACAGGAAATTCCTGTATTGGCACTTCGGGCTATATCCCTTCGGGTTTCTATTGCCCGGAGGCGGGTGTAACTTAGGAGTTGTCTGTGTCCAGGAGTTTCTCCCCACCAGGCATCGTTTGAAATGACTGCCAAGAAGGTGGCGCCCTCTTTTACATAGTCAGTTACGAATTCTCCAAATATAGATTCCCAACAAATAATAGGGGCTGCTTTTTCTTTAAGTTGGGGGTGTGCAAACACCGATCTTCTATTTTGAGTTACACGACTGGCAACTGTACCCCCAAGGTCTAACATCAAATCACCCAATAAGGGTTTTAATACCGATTTCAAGGGCATGTTCTCCACACCCACCACTAACTTTGATTTATGATATACCTGTGGTTTCTGATTGTATTGTTCTCCTAATGCAGAGTTGTAATACTCAACCCAAAGCCCTTTTCTCACTAAATTGGCTGTTAGTGAAGGAGCTTTTTCTTGAACATAAACATTGTAATATTGAATTCCACTGATATATTGGGTTTTCGAAATACTTGCTAATTCATTTTGTAATGCCTGGTGTAAGAGACTTTTGGGATAGACTTTTAATTCCTCTCCATAGCCTTCGGCAAAATAAGTTTCGGGGGAGAGAATATAATCAAGAGAATCTTTATAAAATGGTTTTATTTGTTCTGTCCAAAGCTTCAAAAAAGCTCTATTGGTCACTTGATATTTGGTATTGTAGGGATCAATATTGGGTTGGACTAGTGCTACTTTTATGTTCTTTTTTCCATCCGTTACTTGCTGATATAAATAGATTGAACCTGCAATAGGCAGCGCAATGAGGAGCAGTGGACCGATAAGTTTTCTTGTCAAAGCTTTAAAATCTGTTAACTCCTGGTGCTTCTTTAAAATACTAAAAATCCAAACGTTTAAAACTAATACCCAAAGCGAACCTCCGTACACTCCAGTATATTCATACCATTGAATCCAATATATTTTTTCTGAAAAAACATTACCTAAGGTGAGCCAAGTCCAAGAAAAATCCCAAATCAGATGTAGTTTCTCAAAAGCAATCCAGAGGGTAATGAAAAACAGATAACCACTTCGTTGGGCCAGTCTTCCTTTGGTCCAAGAGAAACAGAGGAAAACCAAAGCATAAAAAAGGCTGTTGCATAAGTTGGCAAATAACATCCCAAAGAAGGTGGAATTAATCAACCACCAGGTGGTGAGTCCATTCCAAATAAGAAAGGTGAGATAACCGTATAAAAAGATGCGAAGTCCTTTTTTATTTCGCGAATCCTTTCGAATACTTTCCTCAAGAAAAAGTAGAGGGATCAGTCCTACAAAGACCAAAAGGGTGAGTCCATGGATGGGCCACGAAGCTGAAAGCAATAATCCAGAGCCAATGGACAGTAAAAAGTGTTTTGTTGTCTTAGACATTTGCACGAATTTAAATTTTTTTGAAGCTTTAGCAATTACTATCTTGTCAAAAATTATAAAAATTTATTCGTGAGGCTTATTATAAGAAACATTCCCAATCTTTTTACCTCGCTAAATTTCCTTTGTGGGTGTTTTGCCGCTACCTTAGCCTATAAAAATTTATTTGAAGCCGCTTTTTTAATGGTGATGTTGGGCGCTTTCTTTGATTTATTTGACGGTCTTTTTGCGCGTTTACTCAAAGCTGAAAGTCAATTTGGATTGCAATTTGATTCTATGGCCGATCTGATTACAAGCGGAATTGTTCCCGGAGTTGTGATGTATAAATTGTTTTTGGAGATTGGGATCCGTGAGATTGATTTCACCCTTGCAGTGTTTCAAAATGACTTTACCTTTTCATTTGCACCCTTTGCCCTTGTGGGCTTTTTGATTTCTCTTGGAGCAGGGATACGCCTTTCTAATTTTAATATTGATACCGAACAGCGTTATGAATTTAAAGGTTTACCTG
This sequence comes from Flavobacteriaceae bacterium, assembly GCA_029248185.1. Taxonomy (GTDB): domain Bacteria; phylum Bacteroidota; class Bacteroidia; order Flavobacteriales; family Flavobacteriaceae; genus MS024-2A. The sequence goes on from JAQWJV010000002.1 coordinate 22,204, forward strand.
CACCTGCTAACGCACTGTTTATTGTTGCGCTTCCCTTGTTGATGGAGCACCCTCTGTTTGCTTTTTTAAAGCCTTTTCTCTCTACTTATACTGCTTTGGTATTCATCTCCATTCTCTCGGCAATTTTAATGAATATTCGACTGTCTTTGTTTTCATTTAAAATTCAGTCCTTTAGTCTAAAATATTATGGGTTTCAATTGTTTTTAACCTTTTTGGCACTTCCTGCTTTTTACTTTTTGCAATGGGCTGCTGTCCCCGTGATGATTGTGATTTATCTCTTTTTAAACGTTATTCGAAATAGTTTCAAGTAGTCCTTACTCTTGCATTTAGATTAGTTTTCAAGAAAGTTTTTCACTTCTTTTTTATTTGAAAATTTTAACGAATTATACGGTTTACTTTCCCCTTTTTGAATTGATAATGTTTTCCATTTTTCACCACATATCACCCTGCCAATCATCACAATTTGTCCAATATGGTAAGAATAATGACAAAGTTGTCTATGAATACATTCTACAACTGTATGTCCTTGGTTTCTAATAAAACTGATTTTATTTAAATCTTCATTTGAGAGGTTTTCTAGCGTGTCAAACAATACGTTCCAGCCCTGATTCCAAATAGTAATTAGCTCCGCTTTAGTTTTAATAGTGTCTATGAATTCATCATCCCTATCTCTCCATTCTTTTTCTCCGTCTGAGTTTAAAAACTCACTCCATCTGGAAACCATATTTCCACTTAAGTGTTTTACTATTGTGTTGATATTATTGGTTTCAGAGTTTAATTTGAAAGAAAGTTGGGCTTCAGGAATTTGTTCAATTGTTTTTTCTCCTAATTCTTTATAGTATTTAAACTGTAAAATTGATGACTTTAAAAATGAAGTATCCATACTTTAAAGGTATAAAATTAATTATTCCTTTTCATGGCTAAAAGGATTGAACCCTTGATGCTATTCCACCGTAACGGATTTGGCTAGATTCCTTGGTTGGTCAACATTACACTCCCGCATGACAGCAATATAATAAGATAAAAGTTGTAATGGAAGGGTGGCAAATAAGGGAGTGAAAAACTCAGAGCATTCTGGAATCTCAACCGAATGGTTTGCCATTTCTTTTAATGTTTCATCGCCTTTAGTCACAATGGCTACAATTTTTCCATTTCTAGATTTGATTTCATGAATATTAGACACGATCTTTTCATAATGTCCTTTTTTTGTAGCGATAACAATCACAGGCATTTCATGATCAATCAAAGCTATAGGTCCGTGTTTCATTTCAGCGGCAGGGTAGCCCTCAGCATGGATGTATGAAATTTCTTTCAATTTAAGTGCGCCTTCCAAGGCAACAGGGAAATTGAATCCTCTACCGAGGTAGAGCATATTTGTTGCGCTATGGTATTGCTTAGCCACAACTTCAATATTCCTTATTTCCTTTAAAAACACCTCCATTTTTGAGGGAATTCCTTGAAGTTCATTGATTAAAGCAATCCTAGTCTTCTCATCAATACTGTCTTTAAGTTGTGCTATTTTGAGAGCGACCAACATTAATACTGTGATTTGTGTTGTAAATGCTTTTGTTGAGGCGACGCCAATTTCGGGTCCTGCATGGGTGTATACTCCAGAATGGGTCTCTCTTGAAATTGAGGAGCCAACAACATTGCAAATACCGTAGATAAAAGCACCACGTTCTTTTGCAATTTTTAATGCAGCCAGTGTGTCTGCTGTTTCTCCGGATTGTGAAATAGGAATGACGATATCATCCTTTTGAATAATAGGGTCTCGATATCTAAACTCTGAAGCATATTCTACTTCGGTTGGAATACGGGTGATTTTTTCAATCATATATTCTCCCACCAATCCTGCATGCCAAGAAGTACCACAACCCAAGATAATAATTCGCTTGGCATTCAGAAATATCGAAGCATGCTGACTGATACTTTCTAGTTGAACTGTGAGATTATTGTGGTTTATTCTTCCTCTGAGGGCATTTGCTATAGCTTGAGGTTGTTCATAAATCTCTTTCAACATAAAATGGTCATAGCCCCCCTTTTGAATATTTTCAAGATTTAAATCCAATTCTTCTACAGCCACCGGCACAAAAAGATTCTCTTTTATATTCTTAACTTGAACGTCCGAACCCGGTTCTAGTAAAGCGACTTCAAAATCATTTAAATAAATCACTTTTTTGGTATGCTCTAAAAAAGGAGTAGCATCAGAGCCAATAAAAAACTCATCTTTTCCTAAACCAATTGCGAGGGGGCTTCCTAATTTGGCAACCACTAAGGAAGATGGATTTTTTTTATCAAAAACAACGATACCATAGGCGCCAACTACTCGATTAAGACCTATTTGGACCGCTTCTTCAAGACTTATATTTTTTGTTTTTTGAATTTCTTCAAATAAATTGATAAGTACTTCAGAATCTGTATCTGAATAGAAGGTATAACCTCTGGTTACTAATTCGGTTTTCAGCACCTCATAATTTTCAATGATACCATTGTGAATCATGACCAATTCCCCATTGTTAGATTGATGAGGATGTGCGTTTTTTTCAATGGGTTTTCCATGTGTAGCCCAGCGAGTATGTCCCATACCAAAGGAGTAGTTGCTCTCTAGATTTTCCTTTTCACACAAGGATTTTAATTCGTTTACTTTGTCTGCAACACGCAAAATTCTTTCATCCATTTCACTTTTGATGAAAACACCCGCACTATCATAGCCTCTGTATTCTAGGCGTTGTAGCCCTTCG
>JAQWJV010000011.1 GCA_029248185.1 Flavobacteriaceae bacterium
CTTTGTTTGTGTGATTACCTTCACTAATTAGTTTTAGTAGCGTTTTCTTGTTTTGAGGATTTTCTTCTGATATAAGACTCTTCAGCTAGTATTCCTAAAAGGCTTAATACTCCCCATTTAACAAGTTTACTTTTTTCCCAAGAAGTAAAATCAAAATTTGTCTCTATAGGAAACAAATCAATTGCGCGAAATAGATAAAAAATTAAAATGATTGCTGGATAAAAGAAAACTCTTTTTTTCATAATTATTGATTTATGGTTTCAATAAATGTAGTGTTTTCTATTTATTGACGTTTTTGGTGCTATTTCTTGAAAATAGTAGCATTTTCTTTTAAACTACAGGCATATCATTTTCTGTAAGTTCTGGGATTTCTAAACCCCTTAGATAGGTTAAACTAACATTTATAGACGAGTGTCCCATTGCCTTTTGTAGCTTGGTTATACTTCCTGTTCTTTTAAAGATATCTATTGCTCCAGAGTGTCTAAATGAATAGATAGTAGTAGTTGCTATAACATCAGGATTAAATCTCTTAAAACGTCTCCAAAGAAGCATAAAACTAAAATCGCCCTATTAGATATCCTACTAGAAAAGCTATGAGAACAAGAACTCGCATTTCCACCCCTAAACTTTTTGCGATTGAATCTACTCTATCTAAATTCCACTCTTTTATTTTTTCTAAATCCATAAATCAAAAATACAGAACAGTATGGGAAGAACAGCAGGAACACCAATCAAAATAACCACAGCCATTTAGGGTTACGGAGAAACCTTTACTCGAACCCCTTTTAACAGAGTTTTTTTTGTAGCTATAAATATGTTATATTTACAATATGAGTAAGTTTTGGCTAATTGTTGGATATATAACTGGTGTAGGTTGCATAGTTTCTATAATTCTTAGCATTGTAAATGCGGACTACATTGCAGCAATTGGCATTTCTCTTTTCTTCTATTTTATTTGGCTTACTCCAAATATGGTAAAAATCAAAAATTGGATTAAATCCTTTTAAGGGGCTAGTTGATTCTTTAGACATAGACGATGTGGATATTAGCTAAAGAATTAAGATGCTTCAAATAGCCTTACAATACGTCTTACCAAGAATGAAACAAGTTACTGATGAAGTAAGTGAAGATTTGACTTTGTTTAGCAAGTTCTGGAATTTGTAATTGTTTAATAATATTTATAGATTAGATAATTATTAACCATAAATCAATTAAAATGGAAGCCTATTCCTTATATTTTAAAAAAATGTGTGTAAAATTTACCATTAAGACTGAAGTAAATGGATAAGATTAAATACAAAAACAGGGACTCTCTATGCGCTTGCAAGGTATCACTTGATATTCTTGGGGACAAGTGGTCCTTAATCATTGTGCGGGATTTATTTAGAAATAAAAACACCTTTTCCCAATTTCTAAAAGAGTCAAGTGAAGGAATTGCCTCAAATATTCTTATCGACAGATTAAAAAAACTAATTGAATTAAATATTATTGGTTTTGAACGAAACCCTGAAGATAAAAAAATTAAAAAGTATTATTTAACCGATAGAGGGGTAGATTTATACAGTATTATTTATGAATTACAGGACTGGACTATTAAGAATGTAGATTTCAATCATTCAGCCAATACGGAAAAATGGGAAGAATTAAATACTCTAAAATCAAAGGACTTTGTTATTTCGAGTTATAAAAATGAATATAAAAAATTAAGACTAGAAGAATTTGGGGTTTAGACATTTAATTGTTTATTGCAATTAAAAATATTGTATATTTGATTTAACCATAACCATAAACCAATTCAATATGAAAAAAATAACCCTTTTACTCTTTACACTATTAATTTCCTTTTATTCTTTCTCTCAAGAGGCTAGACAAAATTGGGAATATTGGAATACTTGGAAATACACACCAAAAGTTGGTATGAATGAACAATTTGAGAATGCAGCAGCAAAAAAAACAAAAAAGTTTAATTCTGAAAATGATAATTTAATTGTTACATACAAAATTGTCACTGGACAAGATAACGGAACTTATCTAAGAATTCAACCTTTTCAAAAATCAAAAGATTATGATAAAGACAAATCTAATGAGTTAGAATACTGGCAAACAAATGTTTCAGAATATGTTGGAAAAGCTGGCGGACAACAAAGGTGGGTAAGAATGCCTTGGGGAGATGTAAACACGGATGGCACACCAAAGAAGTATTTAACTCAGCATAGTTATATTATTAAACCAGGAAAAGTTCAAGATTTTAGAAGATGGCAAGAACGAATTGGCAAAATTAATTCAGAAAGAAGACCAGAAAACGCAAGGGTAATTCTTGCAATTATATCTGGTGGTAACTGGCAGGAATTTATTGTTTTTAATGGATTTGACAAGTACGAAAGTTCACCGAAAAAGTTTGATACAACCTGGGAAGAAGAATATAATAAAAGATTTGGAGCTAATTCTTGGGATGATGATAGAGAAAGCAGTAGTGAGTCTATTGAAATGCTTATTGGTCACCAAGTTCAAACCCTAGAACTTGTAGAAGCTATGATGCCTAATTAATATTTTATAATTATCTGTTACAATTCCTTAAGGGAAATGATTTTTATTAAATATTAGTAAAGTAATTTTAGCCAATTTTAACGTCACAAATTAACTTTAGTGACGTTTTCTTTTAAACCGCAGGCATATCCTCTTCAGTAAGTTCTGGGATTTATTTATATTAGATAATTATTAACCATAAATCAATTAAAATGAAAAAAATTATTTTATTATCTTACTTTTTTTCCACAGTAATGTTTGGTCAAAATGTAATAGAGATTCATTACAGACATGTTCCAAAAGAGCATATAGCTGAATTTGAAGCTAAAGAAATGAACCATTGGTCTAAAGTCAAACAAAACGCAATTGACAACGGCGACATGTTGGCAACTGCCTTTTTTAAGGTAGCTGATGCTGGATTAGTTCAAGATAATACTATGCCCACTCATGCCTTTGTATTAATTTACAAAGATTTTAAACAATTAGCTGATTCAAAAAATATTTGGTCTAGTGCTGAAGAAGTTTTAGGAATGAATCCAAGTTATATCTCAACAGATGAAATCTCTACTACAATGATGATTCAACGATATAAATTAATTGATGAACTTTCACCGCTTAAAGAATTTAAATACGCTGTGTGGAATTATTCAAAACCTAAAAACATGAATGGTTTTGTTAATGAAAATATTAAACTATGGAAACCTTATTTTGAGAAAAAAGCAGGTAAAAACGGTTTTGCAGGTTGGGGAATTTTAGCACGGGTATATCCTCAAGGAATGAATGAATCAAGCATCCTAACTTACGACCACTACACTAGTTTAGATAGTGCAATGCAAGCTCTTTCTCCAATGGATTTTGACTCATCAATTTTGTCTAAATCAAAAATGTCTGAATATGACCCAGATGGTTTTAGATATAGAGTCTTATTAGAGCTACTTCAATTCCAGGGAAGTGTAAACTAAATAAAATACTTTTTAAAAAACGAACGTCACTAATTAACTTTAGTGGCGTTTTCTTTCAAACCATAGGCACATCCTCTTCAGTAACTTCTACAATTCACCTTGACAAGAATGAAACACGCTACTAATGAAGTAAGTGAAGACTTGCCTTTGTTTGTTTAGTGAGTTCTTGGATTTGTGATTCTTTAATAATAAGTTTATATTTAAGTATTATTAACCATAAATCAATTTAAAATGAAAAAATTATTATTCACTTTTTTACTATTTACATTCGTTGTAACAGCACAAAAAAATATGCCTGTAGGGATGCATTATGTTACAGTTGAATCATCAGATGCAAATGAATTAATTGAATTAGAAAAAAACTATTTTTCGAAACTTCATAAAAATGCCATTGATAATGGGGAAAAGATTGGTTGGGATATGTGGAGACTAGAAAACAGTGCTAACCCTAATCACACTACTTTTTTGTACGTACACTTACAACCATCTTTAGAATCTAATTTTGGAGGCGATAATAAAGAAATGTTTCCTGAATCTGAATTATCAATGGCAAAAAAAAGATGGGGTGAACTTGTTGTTAAATCAGAATTCATAATGACTTCTTATAAAGGAGGATTTGCTCCAATCAATGAAAAACCTGTTAAATATGTTCAATTAAGCTATATGAATGTAAATCCAACAGGTCATTATGATTATGAGCAAATGGAATTAAAGGATTTTATGCCATCACATAAAAGCAATAAACTTCTTAAAGGTTGGTCTCTTCACAGAATAAATACCCCCCACGCTGAAAGTGAAGATGACTACCTTACAGCAAACTTTTTTGAATCAATGGAGGACATTTACAGGAATACAGATGGTGTTGCACAACTTTCAAAACAACAAAAAATGAATTATCAAAAAATTCTTGACATTAGAGAAATGACTAAAGTTGAAGTTTTAAGCCTTGTAATGGGAGTTAGATAAGAATAATGTAATTTACTTATTCTCAAAAATACGAACGCCTCTAATTCACTTTAGAGGCGTTTTCTTTTAAAGCACAGGCATATCCTCTTCAGTAAGTTCTACAATACACTTTACCAAGAATGAAACAAGCTGATAATGAAGTAAGTGTGGACTTGCCTTTGTTTGTTCAGTAAGTTCAGGAAGAAAAACTCGGATTAGAGATATTGTAGATTTTCTTATATTAGTAGCTAATTAACCATAAATCAATTAAAATGAAGGTAAATGCATACGCTGTAAAAGAACCTAAAGGCAAATTAGTCCCTTTTTCTTATGAATCGGGGGAGTTAAGTCCCGAAAACATCGATATTAAAGTTTCCTATTGCGGTCTCTGTCACTCAGACATGAGTATGATGAATAATGATTGGGGAATGACACAATATCCAATTGTTCCAGGTCATGAAATAATTGGTGAAATAGTTGCAGTGGGAAATGCAGTTAAAAATTTAAAAGTCGGAGATAAAGTAGGTCTAGGCTGGATGTCCTCTTCTTGTATGAGTTGCTCTGAATGTATGAGTGGAGACCATAATTTGTGTGGCAATTCAGAAGGTACAATTATTGGAAGACATGGTGGTTTTGCAGAATACGTAAGAAGTCACTGGTCGTGGGCTATTCCAATTCCAGAGGGTATGGACCTTAGTAAGGCTGGACCCTTATTGTGTGGAGGAATAACTGTATTTAGCCCAATATTTTTATCTAATTTAAAACCAACAGACTCTGTGGGAGTAATAGGGATTGGAGGTTTAGGTCATTTGGCTATAAAATTTTTAAAACATTGGGGTTGTGATGTGATAGCATTTAGCTCAAATCCGTCCAAAAAGGATGAAATCTTATCGATGGGAGCAAATAAGGTAATCAATTCAAAAGACTCTGATGAATTAAAGTCAGTAACAGGAAAATTAAAATTCATACTGAACACAACAAATGTAAGTTTAGACTGGGATTCCTACTTAACTGCTTTATCACCAAAAGGTAAATTACATACTGTTGGAGCAGTCTTAGAACCAATGGAAATCCCTGCTTTCAGTTTAATTATGGGAGATAAAAGTGTTGGAGGTAGTCCAATAGGAAGTCCAGAAATTATTAGAATAATGCTTGATTTTTGTAATAGACATAACATTTACCCAAATGTTGAAGAATTCCCAATGGAAGAGGTAAATGAGGCTATAGAACATTTAGAACAAGGTAAAGCACGCTACAGAATAGTTTTAAAGAATTAAACCCCAGGCACATCTAGAGTAAGTTATACCAAGAATGAAAAAAGCTACGAATGAGGTGAGTGTGGACTTGCCTTTGTTTGTTGAGTAAGTTCTGAGATTTGTTATATTAGCTGTAACTATAAATCAATTAAAAATATACAATCCTATACATTAATCTGACGGCATTAACACTAAACCACTAATAATAGGGTATTAGAGAGTGGAATTGTTTAAAGAAAATCACAAATGAATAAGGGGTAATCTGATTAACAGTCAGATGCTCTAACCAACTGAGCTAAGGAGGAATGTTTTAATTGGTGCGCAAATATAAATGTTTTGTTGCATTATACAAACCCTAAAAAATATTTTATTTCAATCTTTTTTTAATCAAAAAGTAAGCGGAATAAATCATTGCCGTTTGCATACAGAACCAAAGCCATCAGAAGGAAAAATCCAAACATTTGTGCATATTCCATAAACTTATCGTTTGGCTTTCTGCCAGTGATGATTTCATAGGTTAAAAACATGACATGACCTCCATCTAAAGCGGGGATGGGGAGAATATTCATAAAGGCTAAAATGATAGAAATTAAAGCGGTGCTGGCCCAAAAACCTTTCCAATCCCAAGTGCCAGGAAACATATTTCCAATCGCTCCAAATCCACCTAATTGGGAGGCTCCTTTTTTGGTAAAGATATACTGAAACTGGGCTACATAGTCATAAAGCGTCCAATAGCCATAATCAAAGCCTTCAATTATACTTTCAGACAAACTTAATTTTTCGTTGTTAAATTGGATGAGAGGGTTTTTTGGATAAACACCAATTGTTCCCTCTTCATCAGTGCTAAATTGTAGCGTTTGACGTGAACGATCGCGTTCTATTACCATAGTGATATCTTGCTTTCCCTTTCCTTTAATACGAGCGCTTAAGTCATTCCAGTATTGTATTTTTTCATCGTTGATTGAAATCAAACGATCCCCAGATTGAAGTCCAATTAGTGCTGCAGGACTGTTGGGAATTATAGAATCTAAAACGGGAGCTAAGGTTGGGCTGAAAGGCATCAACTCACCACTTTCAAACATTTTTTTGCCAATCCCTTCAGGGATTTCTAGGGTAGTGAAGTCGCCACTACTCCGTTTAACCGTTACTTGATGGACATCTCTTAAAAACAATAGTTTATTGATTTCAAAAACATTATCTAAGGTTTTACCGTCTACAGTTATTATTTGATCTCCAATTTCAAATCCAGCGTCTTGAGCTACTGGCGACGGACTTAAGCCCAGGGGTAAAGCCTCAGTGTATAGGGTGTTTTTGCCCCAAACAAACAAGATCATCATGTAGATGAGGAATCCTAAAATAAGATTTACGGTTACTCCCCCCAACATGATTATCAAACGCTGCCATGCGGGTTTGGAACGAAATTCCCACTCCTGTGCAGGTTGATTCATTTGCTCGGTATCCATGCTTTCATCTATCATTCCAGAGATTTTCACATACCCTCCCAGCGGAAGCCAACCTATACCATAGGTAGTTTCACCAATTTTCTTTTTAAATAAAGCAAATTTAACATCAAAAAAAAGGAAGAATTTTTCTACTCGAGTTTTAAAAATTCGAGCGGGGATAAAATGCCCTAGTTCATGGAGAATGATCAAAAAGGATAAACTCATCAATAACTGAATGGCTTTTACAAAAAAGGGACTCATAGCATGGTTTTAATTCCTGCAAAAGTAGCACAATAGGCCTCATTATAAAAATAGATTCCCTAGTTTTAAGATTCTTTTGGGCTTCAAATTCGAATATCGGTTTTAAATCTACTAAATTTGCACATTGAGCCGTCGGATGAATTTCTTTTTTAAAAAATATAAACTCTTTTTTTTTGTTTTCTGTGGAATTGCAGCGCTTGTTTTATTTTTATTTTATGACGCATTAAAACCCATAAAAATCCTTCCAATTTATCAACCTGCCATGGTAAATTATGAATTGGTAGATAGCACGCTTCAGCATGTGAAGAAATACCACCAAATAGCCCCGTTTAAATTGACGAATCAAAATGGAGAAATCATTACCCAAAAGGAGTATGATGATAAAATCTATATTGCCGATTTTTTCTTTACCACTTGTCCAACCATTTGCCCTAAAATGACACAAAACATGGCAAATATACAGGCACAAATTTTAGATGATCCTCAAGTAAAACTCCTCTCCTTTAGTGTGACACCTAAAATTGATTCCGTAGCGCAACTCAAACGTTATGCAATCGAGAAAGGAGTGCTTGACCGTAAATGGAATTTATTAACAGGTGATAAAAAAGAAATTTATGCTTTAGCCAGAAAGTCATTTTTGGCAGTGAAAGAAGATGGCGATGGAGGAGCCTTTGATATGATCCATACTGAAAATTTTATTTTAGTCGATCCCGAAAAACGCATTCGAGGGTTCTATGACGGTACAGACCCCGCTGCAATGGATGAATTGATGGAAGACATTGTAATCTTGAAACAAGAGTATCCAAATTAATTTTTTGATCATTATCATTTTTTCAGTAACTAATTTCCTTACTTTTGTTCTTTAAAATGATTCTAAATAATGATTGCGCTAGATGAATTAGAGAAAGGTCAAGAAGCTGAAATCGAACATATCGAAACAGATCAACTCCCTTTAAAGCTGATTGAAATGGGCTGTTTGCCAGGGAATTCAATTTCATTAATCCAAAAAGCACCTTTTAATGACCCCTTGTACTTAAAAATAGATGGATCTCATCTTGCGATAAGGAAAGAAACAGCACGATTTATTTATGTGCGCTTGAAAAATAAAGAATGAGTACCTCTTTGAATGTTGCTTTGTTGGGAAATCCAAATACGGGAAAAACATCTGTTTTTAATCGTTTAACGGGTCTTACCCAAAAAGTAGGAAACTATCCTGGAATTACTGTTGAAAAAAAGGAGGGAGTTTGTAAACTGAATCGAACCACCAAAGCACATTTATTAGATTTACCAGGAACCTACAGTTTAAACGCCTCTTCTATGGATGAAAGCGTTGTTATTGAGCTTTTGTTGAATAAAAACAGTAAAGATTTTCCTGATGTTGCAGTCGTGGTTACAGACGTAGAAAATTTAAAACGAAATCTTTTGCTTTTCACTCAAGTGAAGGATTTAGAAATCCCAACCATCTTGGTCATTAATATGTCTGATCAAATGAAACGGAAAGGGATTTCATTGGATATTGAGACCTTAGAAAAACAATTAGATACTAAGATTGCTTTAATTAGTACGCGTGAAAATGAAGGGATTGCGCAGCTGAAAAGCTTGATTTTAAATTACCGTCAACTTTCAACAAAACATTCGATTTCCCTTACCTCCATTGATCAAGAATATTTTCAGAATTTAGAAAAAGCCTTTCCTAATCAATCTTTGTACAAACTTTGGCTTGTTATTACCCAAGATGTGAATTTCGCCAAAATAGATAGAAAAAGGGTGTCAGATGCCACTGATTTCAAAACACAATCAGACCCGTATTTAAAACGTTTACAGCAAAAAGAAACAGTAAAGCGGTATCAGTTTATCAATAATATATTGAAAACAACCCTTGTTATTGATCGTGAGGTTGCAACCGATTTACGCAGTCGTCTAGATCGCGTGTTGATCCATAAATTTTGGGGATATGTTATTTTCTTTGCAATTTTGACCACCATCTTCCAATCCATTTTTGATTGGAGCAGTATTCCTCAAGATTTCATTGACAGTACCTTTACAAACCTGAGCGAACAAGCCAAAACAAAACTTCCTCAAGGTGTTTTTACCAGTCTTTTGGCAGAAGGTATCATCCCGGGTTTAGGGGGTATTGTTATTTTTATTCCTCAAATTGCCTTTTTGTTTTTATTCATCTCGGTACTCGAAGAAACGGGCTATATGAGCCGTGTAGTTTTTTTAATGGATCGAGGATTGCGACGCATCGGATTGAGTGGAAAAAGTGTAATTCCGTTGATTTCTGGAACGGCTTGCGCCATTCCAGCGGTCATGGCAACTCGAAATATAGAGAGTTGGAAGGAACGCTTGATTACGATTCTAGTAACCCCCTTTACCACTTGTTCTGCACGACTTCCTGTTTATGCAATTTTAATTGCTTTAGTCATTCCTGAAGGTTCTTTTTTAGGGATGAATTATAAAGGGCTCACGCTCATGGGACTTTATTTAGTGGGTTTTGGAATGGCATTATTGTCTGCTTGGATATTGAGTAAAACCTTGAAAATTCCCTTTAAAAGTTATTTTGTCGTTGAAATGCCTAATTATAAATTACCCCTATTAAAAAATGTAGGAATTACCGTATGGGAAAAAACAAGGACCTTTGTGACCGAAGCAGGTAAAATTATTTTGGCGATTTCCATACTACTCTGGATTTTAGCATCCTATGGGCCTGGAAAAGATTTTTCTAATGCTTCCGAAATTGTTCAATCACAATATGCTGAGTTGAATGGGGAGGAATTAGAAAATAAGATAAATGCCTATCAATTGGAGCATTCTTTTATAGGAATCTTGGGAAAAGCGATAGAGCCTGCCATTACTCCTTTGGGGTATGATTGGAAAATTGGAATCGCTTTAATCAGTTCGTTTGCGGCACGAGAAGTTTTTGTCGGCACCCTTGCCACCATATACAGTGTAGAAAACGATGCTGAAGAAACCATTAAAAGTCGAATGGCATCAGAAGTTTTGCCCAATGGACAGCCCCTGTTTAATTTAGCAAGTGGGATTTCCTTGATGTTGTTTTATGCGTTTGCCATGCAATGTATGAGCACTCTAGCCATTGTAAAAAAAGAAACTAATACATGGAAATGGCCAATGGTTCAGCTTTTCGGGATGACCTTTTTAGCTTATCTTGTTGCTTTTAGCACCTATCAAATTATTTCATAATGGAGACGATTCAAACCCTTTTTGTTTTTCTATCAGGTGGTTTGGCCCTTAGCTTTTTGATTCGAAAATATTTTTTCAAAAAAAAATCTACTAAAGACTCCAATTGTTCCTCTGACTGCGGTTGCCATTAAAATAAGAGTTCTTTCTATAAATTTTAACTCTCACAAATCCAATAGTATAAAATACTATATATTAGAGGAAACAAATTGAAATTAACTTTATTATGACAAACAGTAAAAGACTTTTTTATGGCAGTTGTTTTGCACTGATCACAACAGCCTTTTCTTTTAGTATTCGTGCGGGAATTTTACCCCAATTAGCAGAAACTTTTAGCCTTAGTGGGCAACAATTAGGATTTATTAATTCAATGTGGTTTTTAGGATTTCCTATTTCTATGATTTTGGGAGGATTATTTTATCATACCATTGGTCCCAAACGAATCATGCAGTTTGCATTTGCAACCCACACTTTAGGAATTATTTTGACTATTTTTTCAGGTGGATATACGGGTCTTTTAGTTTCAACCTTATTGATTGGAATTGGAAATGGGTGTACTGAAGCTGCATGTAATCCCATGATTGCAGATGCCTACGAAGGCAAGCAGATGAATACCCTTCTAAATCGTTTTCACATGTGGTTTCCCGGAGGGATTGTCTTAGGAAGTCTGGTTTCCTTATTGATGACCACGCTAGACCTTGGGTGGCAAGCACAAATTTGGATCATTATGATTCCGACCTTAATCTATGCCTATCTCTTTATGGGACAAGAATTTCCAAAACCAAAAATTGAAGGGGTAACTTCTATTGGAGAAAATTTTAAAGCGATGCTTTCTCCCATTTATATTTTTATTTTAGCCTGTATGGCATTAACGGCCATTTCAGAATTTGGACCCCAACAATGGACTTCATTGATTTTGAGTAATAGTGGAGCACATCCTATGGTAATTTTAGCCTTGATTACAGGTTTGATGGCCATCGGTCGTTATTTTGGAGGGGATATTGTCCACAGGTTTGATCAAACAGGAGTGTTATTAGGTTCAGCGATATTAACCGCAATAGGGATCTTTTTACTGAGTACGCAAACCGGAGGTATGGTCTATGTCGCTGCAGTATTCTTCGCATTGGGTGTTTGTTATTTTTGGCCCAATATGATAGGATTTGTTGCTGAAAAAATTCCGCTCAGTGGCGCATTGGGAATGTCTATAGTAGGAGGGATGGGTATGTTTTCTTCTTCTATTTTCCAAGCCATCATTGGAGGGTGGATTGATTCTTCAACGGCTGAGCAAGTTGCATTAGGTCTGATGGGAACGGATTTAGAATTAGCAGCTGGACAGCAAACCTTGACCTATATGATCAGCTTTCCTGCCATCTTGATCGTTTTGTTTACGATTTTATATTTCTGGCAAAGGAATGTCAAGACAACAGCAACAGCATAAATCTTGATGTAACGTATAAAAAAAAGCCACCCTTGGGTGGCTTTTTTTAATTGTTCATCAGGGTTTCAATTTCTTCAATTTCAATGGGAATGGATTTCATCAAATTAATGGGTTCTCCAGTTTTTTGAATGACCACATCATCTTCCAAACGCACTCCAAAACCTTCCTCTGGTATATAAATTCCCGGCTCAACGGTAAAGACCATGTTAGCTTCCATGGGTAAATGTAACAAGCCGTAATCATGGGTGTCTAATCCCATGTGATGAGAAGTGCCGTGCATGAAATATTTTTTATAAGCTGGTTTTTCTTGCGTTTCATTTTGTATATCTACTTTATCTAATAAGCCTAATTTTAATAGTTCAGCCGTCATTATTTTTCCAACTTCAACATGATATTCCTTCCAGAGCGTCCCCGGTAAAAGTAGCTTGGTTGCCTCTTTTTTGACGTCAAGTACGGCTTGGTAGACTGCTTTTTGTCGATCTGAAAAGCGTCCTGATACGGGCACAGTTCGGGTGAGATCGCTGGCATAGTTTCCATATTCTGCTGCTACATCCATCAGTACCAAATCTCCTGCCTTACATTGCTGATTGTTTTCCGTATAATGCAAAACATTGGCATTATTTCCACCAGCAATAATAGGACTATATGCAAAGCCTTTAGAGCGATTTCGGATAAACTCATGAACCCATTCTGCCTCAATTTCGTATTCCCATACGTTGGGCTTGATCAATGAAAGCACTCTTCTAAATCCCTTTTCTGTAATGTTGCAAGCTTGCTGTATTTGGGCAATTTCTTCTTCTTCTTTAACCGATCGAAGTTGTTGTAAAATGGGATTGCTTTTGGCTACTCCATGTGCAGGATATTGTTTCTTGCACCATTCAATAAAGCGATCCTCACGGGTCTGGGTTTCAACCGCTTGACGGTAATGTTCATTGGTGTTAAAGTAAAATCGATCACATTGTGTACTGAGTTCTTGAAAAACGCGATAAAAATCATTGAGCCAATAAATAGTTTCAATCCCGGTTAATTTTGTGGCTTGTGGTTTTGAAAGTTTCGCTCCTTCCCAAACGGCGATATGATCATTGGTTTCTCTCAAAAAAAGAATTTCACGATGTTTGGCCTCTGTTGCATCGGGGAATAATAACAAGATAGATTCTTCTTGATCAACCCCACACAGATAAAATAAATCACGCTGTTGCTGAAAGGACATTGTACTGTCTGCACTAATAGGGTAAACATCGTTAGAATTAAAAATTGCAAGGCTATTGGGTGTAAGGTTTTTACAAAATTTATTTCGATTGTTTTTGTAAAAGAGAGCGGAAAGTGGTTGATATCGCATGATTTCTTTTTGGGTAAAAAGTGTTTAGGTAAAATTAAGGTTTTTAAAATTTTAACCCTACATGTTCAGTGTTTTTGTTTTAAATGTAAATATGCATAAGTAAATGTTAAACAGTTTTTTTGATTTACTAAAACAACATCAATAAAACAGCAAATAATAGGAAAAGCAGTTTGCTACTTAGAGTTTATGCCTTAATTTTGTTGTACAAATTGAATACTATGAGTCTAATATCATCAACAATTGGACGAAAAGTAGCTATGGCACTCTCAGGATTGTTTTTGGTTGTCTTTTTAACCCAACATTTTACTATAAATTTCATTTCTGTTTTTAGTGAAAACACCTTCAATGAGATTTCTCATTTTATGGGAAATAACCCTCTGGTTCAGTTTTTACTCCAACCCATTTTAATTTTTGGAGTTATTTTTCACTTCATCATGGGGTTTGTGTTGGAAATACAAAACCGAAAATCACGAACGGTTCAATATAGCATGTACAAGGGAGGAGCTAATGCACCTTGGGTATCTCGAAATATGATCTGGTCTGGAGCAGTAGTGCTTTCTTTTTTAGGATTGCACTTTTACGACTTTTGGTTTCCCGAGATGAATTATAAATATGTAGAGGTGCTACCCCTAGACCCCCATCGATACTATGAAGAAATGACCCACAAGTTCCACGATTATATTCGTGTGATTTTATATGTTATTTCTTTTGGATTTTTAGCAATGCACCTGTATCATGGTTTTGCCTCCTCTTTTCAAAGTATGGGAGTAAACAATAAGTACAGTGCAGGCATCAAAAAATTTGCCATTGCATTTTCAGTGGTGATTCCCCTCGGCTTTATCTTTATTGCCTTATTTCATCATATAAACTCATTATAGCATGGCATTAGAATCTAAAATACCTAAAGGACCACTTTCAGATAAGTGGACAAATCATAAAAGCAATATCAATCTTGTAAGTCCAGCCAATAAAAGAGCGATTGATGTCATCGTTGTGGGGACAGGTCTGGCAGGGGCTTCAGCCTCTGCAACTCTAGCCGAGCTAGGATACAATGTAAAGACCTTTTGTTTTCAAGATTCTCCTAGAAGGGCGCACTCCATTGCTGCTCAAGGGGGAATCAATGCGGCTAAAAATTATCAAGGGGACGGAGATTCTACCTACCGCCTTTTTTACGATACCATTAAGGGGGGAGATTACCGTTCGCGAGAATCAAACGTACATCGTTTGGCTGAGGTTTCAACCAATATTATCGATCAATGCGTAGCACAAGGGGTTCCTTTTGCCCGTGATTATGGAGGCTTACTAGACAACCGTTCTTTTGGTGGAGTTTTAGTTTCTCGAACGTTTTACGCCAAAGGACAGACGGGACAGCAGTTATTACTTGGAGCTTATTCCGCAATGAACCGTCAAATTGGGCGTGGAAAAATAAAAATGTACAACCGCCATGAAATGATGGAATTAGTAGTTGTGGATGGAAAAGCACGTGGGATTATTACCCGAAATTTAGTGGATGGAAAGATTGAGCGCCATGGAGCACATGCTGTAATTATTGCTTCGGGAGGCTACGGAAACGTATTCTTTTTATCAACCAATGCCATGGGAAGTAACGTTTCTGCGGGTTGGAAAATTCACAAAAAAGGAGCGTATTTTGCCAATCCCTGTTACACACAAATTCACCCCACTTGTATTCCTGTTTCTGGAGAGCATCAGTCTAAATTGACCTTGATGTCAGAATCCCTGAGAAATGATGGACGTATATGGGTCCCTAAAAACATAGAGGATGTTAAAGCCATCCGTGAGGGTAAACTCAAGCCCACAGAAATTGCAGAGGAAGATCGCGATTATTATTTAGAACGCCGTTACCCCGCCTTTGGAAATTTAGTGCCGCGTGATGTTGCTTCTCGTGCTGCCAAAGAGCGTTGCGATGCTGGCTACGGCGTAAACAAAACAGGTGAAGCAGTGTATTTAGATTTTGCTGCTGCCATCATTCGCTACGGTTCAGAACAAGCCCATGTGAAAGGATTAGATGAAAACGATGCTGCTCTTGTGAAAAAATTAGGGCAAGAGGTAGTGCGTGCAAAATATGGGAACCTGTTTCAGATGTATGAAAAAATTGTAGATCAAAACCCTTACGAAACACCGATGATGATTTATCCTGCGGTACATTATACTATGGGAGGTGTTTGGGTGGATTACAACTTAATGACTTCCATTCCAGGTTGCTATGCCATTGGAGAAGCTAATTTTTCCGATCACGGAGCGAACCGACTTGGAGCTTCTGCTTTAATGCAAGGACTCGCCGACGGCTATTTTGTTTTACCGTATACCATTGGAGATTATTTAGCCGATGACATTCGTACAGGAAAAATTGACACCAACCATCCAGAATTTGAAAAAGCTGAAGCCGCGGTAAAAGCGCAATTAGACCGTTTTGTTAATATCAAAGGAAAAAATACGGTGGATTATTACCACAAAAGATTGGGTAAAATCATGTGGGACAAATGCGGAATGTCAAGAAATACTGAAGGCTTAAAAGAAGCCATCGCTGAGATCAAAGCCTTGCGTGAAGATTTCTATGAAAATGTAAATGTACCTGGAACTACCGCTGAATTTAACGAGCAGTTGGCCAAAGCAGGACGCGTAGCAGATTTCTTGGAACTCGGAGAGTTATTTGCAAAGGATGCCCTTGAAAGGAGCGAATCTTGTGGAGGACATTTTAGAGAAGAGTCCCAAACTCCAGAAGGAGAAGCCTTACGAAATGATGAGGACTTTACTTTTGTCTCTGCATGGGAATACAAAGGAGAACCTTCAAAGGCCAAGTTGCACAAAGAAGAGTTGAATTATGAAGAGATCGAAGTGAAAACAAGATCTTATAAATAAAAGTATTAAGTATACAAGATATGAATTTGACATTAAAAGTTTGGCGACAAGCAAATGCGGAAGCAAAAGGGAAAATAGAAACCTATCCGATAGCGGATGTTTCTCCAGATATGTCCTTTTTGGAAATGATGGATGTTTTAAACGAACAATTGATAGGCAAGGGAATTGATCCCATTGCTTTTGACCATGACTGCCGTGAAGGGATTTGTGGAATGTGTTCCATGTTTATTAATGGGGAAGCCCACGGCCCAGACCGACTGGTAACTACTTGTCAGTTGCACATGCGAAAGTTTAAAGATGGAGATACCATTACCATTGAGCCTTTCCGTGCCCAAGCGTTTCCTGTTATTAAAGATTTAACTGTAGATCGTTCTGCCTTTGATCGGGTACAACAAGCTGGGGGATTTGTAAGTGTCAATACCTCTGGAAATACTCAAGATGCCAATTCCATTCCTATTGATAAACACGATGCAGATAAAGCTTTTGATGCCGCCGCATGTATTGGCTGTGGAGCTTGTGTAGCGACCTGTAAAAATGCTTCCGCCATGCTGTTTGTTTCGGCTAAGGTGTCTCAGTATGCATTGCTACCCCAAGGGAAAGTAGAAGCCACAGACCGTGTGATGAATATGGTAAAACAAATGGACGAAGAAGGCTTTGGAAATTGTACCAATACAGGTGCCTGCGAAGTGGAATGCCCTAAAGGGATTTCTTTAGAAAATATTGCTCGCATGAATCGCGAATACTTATATGCAAGTTTGAAGGGGTAGTGAAGGCTACTTAGAAATGCAGTAGATCCTTGTAACTGATATTTTGTTTTTTCAGGACCTTTATTTCCCATTAAAAAAGACAAGTACACCAACTACTATTAGTAAGACCACAACCGAGATGACTATATCTATCCAAGTATAACTATTCTTATTTTTTTGTTTTTCTTCTAAAGTGATGGTTCCAAAAGTCAGGTTTGTAATGGCCTCACGATTAGGCGCTTGAGTAGCATAACTAACCAGCAGCATAAATACAACACAAAGTAAAAAGAACCAAGAACCAAAACTTAAAAAGTTTAGGGTACCTAAAGAATATAAAACCCCCTCGGGATGAAGTTGATCTTGAACAAGTTCTAAGAAGATTCTAAAAAAGGCAAAGACAATTCCCATGACTAGGGTATAAAAAGCGGCTGTTGCATTGACTCTTTTGTGAAAAATTCCTAGTAGAAATACCGCAGTAATGGGAGGAGCGATATAGGATTGTACGCTTTGTAAATATTCATATAAAACTCCAGAAATATTGCTCATAATAGGTATCCACACGATTCCAATAAGGACGACAAAAACCGTTGCGATTTGACCGGTTCGCACTAGTTTTTTTTCGGGAGTATTGGGGCGTAATTTTTTATAAATATCCACCGTAAAGAGCGTAGAACAAGAGTTAAATACCGAAGCCAAAGAACTCATTAAGGCTGCAAGCAGTCCCGCAGCGACGAGTCCTCTTAAACCCGAAGGGAGTAAATTACTCATCAACACGGGGAAGGCTTGGTCTGGGCTATCCCATTCCAATTCTCCTCTTAATTTTAGGGTCAGGGCAATTACTCCCGGGATCAAGAAGAGGAAGACAGGTAAAAGCTTTAATAAAGCCCCAAAGATGGTTCCCCTTCGACCTTCTTTAATACTTTTTGCAGTGAGTGCGCGTTGTACGATATACTGATCCGTACACCAATACCAAATTCCTACAATCGTACTGGAAACAAACAATGCAGGCCATGGAAAATCGGGATCGGTTACGGGACGCCACATATTAAAATATTCCGGTCCTAGGGTTGCTTTCATACTGCTCCATCCCCCTACTTTGTCTAAACCAAGATAGGTCAGGGCAGCGGCTCCAATAATTAACAAAATAGCTTGTAATGTTTCGGTAAAAACCACAGTACGCATACCCCCTAAAACGGTATATATTCCTGTTAAAACAACAGTAGCAATGGCTCCTGTCCAAAAATCGATACCGAGTAATGCGGAGACGACAACCCCTCCAGCATAAATGGTTACCGATATTTTTGTTAATACATAAGCAATGATAGAAAAAATGGAAAGGACCCAACGTGATCGTGCATCAAAACGTTTTTCAAGAAATTCGGGCATAGTAAAAACACCGCTTCTTGCATAAAAAGGAAGAAAAACCCACCCTAATATAAGGACAATCCAAGCATGAACTTCATAGATTAATAAAGGTAATTTATTACTAGCTCCTGTTCCAGCAAGTCCAACGACATGTTCAGATCCAATATTGGAGGCGAAAATAGAGGCGCCAACCACGAACCAACCAATATTTCTGCCTGCAAGAAAATAGTCTTCTGTATTGTCTTTTTTCTTTCTGATAACCCATATAATAATGCCAAGAAGCAGCATAAAATAGAGCGCAATACTAATCCAATCTAAGGTATCTAACTGTTGCATTTTTAGATGAAAAGGTTAACGAACTATGAAAGGTATTTAAATTTAATTGTAAATGAAATCAGGATTGATTTTTTTGTAGTGGCTTATCGTTTTAATACATCCTAGTGCTAAAAGTGTTTTTTCATCAAACATTGTAGTAACTCCCACTACATCCATTCCTGCTTGAAGCGCAGCAGTGATACCCGAAGGTGTGTCTTCAAATGCAAGACAGTCCTGGGGGTCAACCCCTATTTTTTGTGCTGCGGTTAAGAAAATCTCTGGATGAGGTTTTCCTCTCACTACTTCGTGCCCTCCTGTGGTGGAATGGAAGTAGGGGCCAATTTGTAGCGCTTCAAAGGTAAAATCAATATTATGTTGGTCACCCATGGTGGCAATTCCCATGGGTAAGTTTCGTTGGTGTATTTGCGTGAGGAAGGATTCAAGTCCAGCAATTGGCTGTATATGGGGTCGGTAGAGGTCACGGTACAATACTTCTTTATAACTCCCGATTTCTCTAAGCGTTTCTCGATCTGAAATGTGTGGAAAAAGACGTGCCATAATTTCAACCAAGGACCCTTTATGGTATTTTTGATCAAAAGTTTCATAGTCTAAGTCCAATTGATGGTGCTTGAATAACTCAATCCAAGATTGTTTGTGGTAGTTCATATTATCCACCAAGGTCCCATCCATGTCAAAAACAAGTGCTTTATAAGGCATCCAGTACATCTTTTACAAAGTGACCTATTTGGCTGGGTTCCAACCATCGGGTAACAATAACGAGTTCCTTATCGGGAACAATAACAATAAAGTTTCCTCCAAAACCAGCGGCATAAAAAACATTTTCAGGAACACCCTCCCAATACCGAGTAGTTCCTTTTTTGTTTAGCCACCACATGTATCCGTAATTAACTTGAGCAGGGGAGGAGCTTGTCGCTTTTTTAATCCAGCTTTTACTAATCAATTGTTTGCCATTCCAAGCTCCTTCATTTAAAAACAGCAAGCCAAAACGAGCATGATCTAGCGTGTTGATAAAAACACCCCCTCCAGAGTGTCCTCCACCAGAAACAGACTGTACGTAATGCCCGTCTATTTCCGTCCAAGAATTTTCATAACCAAACCAGCGCCAAGTAGAACTTGCTCCAATGGGATCCATAATTTGTTCTTTTAAAATTTGTGGTAGCGGTTTACGCCATACTTGCAGGAGGGAATAAGCCAATAAATTTACCCGGACATCATTATATTCAAAGCGGCTGCCCGGGGTGTAAAGCGCTCTGTTTTTCCATTGATCTATGCTCCCTTCTTTTGGGGGTCTATCCGCCCAATCATGGGATCCCCAGAGCGTACCAGACCAATCGGAAGATTGATTGAGAAGATGTTCCCAGGTGATTTGTTGGTTGTGATTTCCGTCAAAAGAAGTATCCCAGAGTGTAGTGCTCACTTTTTCTTTAGGAGAAATTAAGCTTTGATCTACTGCCAAGCCCGCTACTGTTGAGAGATAACTTTTAGTCACACTAAAGGTCATGTCTACTCTGCTGATATCTCCCCAAGAAGCTATTTGATATCCTTTTTTTAAAATTATTCCTGCGGGACCTCCTCTCTTTTTGGTAGGGCCTAAAATTTTATGGTAAGGTTCATGGGCAAAACTTTTTAAAATGGCAATTCGTAAATCTCGAGAGCCACTGTATTCGTTTTCTTCAGCAAACTCAATTGCAGCGTTTAGTTTTTTAGTTTCTATTCTAAATTCTTTGGGATCTTTTTGTTCCCAAAGACCCTTTGCAGGAGGAAAATAGTTTTGAGAAAAGACTAAGGAGCCATTAAAAAAAAGGATTAAAAGGAGTTTAAAAAAAAGCTTCATGAAAGAGAAATCTAGTTGTATTGTTGTGTTGGAGTTTAAAGATAAGTAAATTAGAATTTCATTAACTCCTTTCGCTAAAAAATGAAACCTGATTTGCATATCACAGCTTTAGAAGTTCCTTTAATTTGGGAGCAGATATTACAAAACCGAATTTTTATTGAGAAACAATTTCAGGGACTCTCTCAAAAAACAGATCTTGTTCTCTTGCCCGAAATGTTTACAACTGGATTTACAATGAAACCCCATGAGGTAGCAGAAACCATGAGGGGTGAAACGATTCAATGGATGAAAGAATGGGCAGCAAAACTGGGGAGTGCCCTAGGAGGAAGCTTAGTGATTGAAGAAGAAGGTAAATTTTATAATCGATTTATTTTTATTACTCCTGCAGGGACGCTTTCCTATTATGACAAGCGACATCCTTTTACCTTAGCGGGAGAACATTTGATTTACGCTTCAGGAAAAAATGACGGAATTTTAGAATACAAAGGGTGGAAAATATGTTTACGCATTTGTTACGATTTACGTTTTCCTGTATGGTCTCGAAATACACAAAATTATGATCTTTTAATCTATGTTGCCAACTGGCCAAAGCCGAGAATTAATGCATGGGATACCTTGCTGCAAGCCCGTGCCATTGAAAACATGAGTTATGTAATTGGAGTTAATCGCATAGGCGAGGATCAGAAAGGGCACCTATATCCGGGACATACGGCTGTATACGATGGTTTAGGAAATTGTGTTTCAGTGAAATCGAAAGAGTCAGAATTAGTAATTTCAGCAAAACTTAATTTTCTGGAACAGCAAGAACTCCGGAAACAGTTGCGCTTTCTTGAAGATCAGGATAATTTTGACTTGTATTAAAGGTTTCATTCATGTCCCAGTTGGCTCTCAAGTCAATCTCTTTCCAATAATAAATAACTTCTTCAGGTTGAATTTTCTCTAAGTAATTACCCGTGTCCCATTGTTTATTTCCATTGGGATCTTCTATGAGTCGGACATTATATTCCCCTGCATTTAACAATTCAAAAGTATAATTATTGCCGGGTACAAGAGAATCATAACGTCGAACAACTTTTTTCTTATTCAACAATTCAATGATATAAGGGTGAGGGCTTTGGTG
The DNA here is from genome assembly GCA_029248185.1 of Flavobacteriaceae bacterium. GTDB lineage: Bacteria > Bacteroidota > Bacteroidia > Flavobacteriales > Flavobacteriaceae > MS024-2A. The sequence continues at coordinate 21,649 of JAQWJV010000011.1, forward strand.
TTGAACTCGCAAATAGATATTTCCGTAGTCTTCAATTTTTTTAGTGGAAGTTTTAAAAACAAGTGTATCATGGGTTTGTCCCCAAAAATCTTGGAGGGCATTGGGCAAGAGTTTTATTTGATAACGGTCATTAGGAGACACCTCAAAATCTACAGTAATACGATCGTAATTTTCTTGAATTTTCAGAGAGGCTGGGATTTGAATTGTATCCACATTGGTTACAATGACTTGTTGGTCATCCACTTGGGTAATCGGTAAATTAGTACTTATTTCAAATTTACTTTTCAAGTTTAAATTTCCAGAAGTTAATCTGTTAACAACTAAGGAATCTTCGATGGGGTCTTTAAAATAGACTGTCTTGGTTCGCAGGGTATCTTGAATTTCAAATTCAAATTTTAGGGAGTCCAAAACGGGTCCCTTAAACCAATAATTTAAAGTGTCTGATGTACGGCTTTTACTGACAAGGGATTCAAAGTTATCGGGGACTTGACTTATCATTTTAAAAGGTTCATCTTTGCGCTCACCATAATAGGCTAGTGCAATATGGTGATCGTTAATGAAATAGGGATTATCCCAAACAAATTTTGTGCGCTCTTTGAAGATTCTTAAATCAATTACAGAGTCCTGGGGAAGCTCGATGAGTCGATCTACAAAGCCTATTTTGTCTGAACTTTGATCAAATAAATAATTTCCAGTCATATCTTCAAGAGCGATCAGGGCATATTTTCCGGCACGTAAGTTTTGAAAACGATAGATGGTGGTATCCAAAGTACTGGTTACATACAAGGGTTTTTGGGTGTATATGGTTGAATCTTTGTAGGTGCTGTCTACAGGGTAAAGTTGTAATGAGATAAAGGGGCTTGTCTCTTTTTCAAAGGCATCAGTAATACGTCCTTTAATGTACATGGAATCAATGGTAGCTCCTGTAGATAAGGTGTAGGTTAGATAGGAGCTGGGATTGGATTCATTAAAATCAACAATTCCTTCACCAAAATTAAAGGTGTATGTCGTATTCTCTAAAAGAGTATCCATCAATTTGATATTTACTTTTTTGGAAGCCCCCGTGGTTGGATATACTTTGTATTGGTCTGAATTTAGGGGGGGAGAGATAATGAGCTGTTTACCTACATCTTTTAGGGTAATATACTCATCAAAAGTGAGTGTAATTTCCTCCTTGTCAAAAAAAGTAGTATTCATTTTTGGAGAGGAGTTAATTAAAATGGGAGGAATAGAATCCTTGGGTCCACCAGTAGGAGATGCTCTTTTAGCACACTGAATTGTGTTGAGCAAAATAATACCAATTATCAGGAGTGAACCGGTTCTTTTCATTTGTTTAAGATTACCCACAAAATAACACAATATTCTACTTACAACCTACACGCTAGGGCTGCGATACTTAATTTTATTGTACTATTTTTCTTAAAAGCATTCGTACAAGCGGCTAAGGTTGCCCCTGTTGTGATTACATCATCTATCAAAAGGAGATGTTTGGGTAAATTTACAGAGGATGAATTCACTTTGAAAGCATCTTTGATTTCTATCCAGCGTGCCTCCTCCCCAATATGTGCTAGGGTTCTTGTTTTTTTATATCGTATCAAGACCTCGGTAAAAAGGGGTATTCCTAATTTTTTAGAGAGAACTTTTCCAATGATTTCAGCCTGGTTAAAGCCTCTTTTTCTTTGTCTTGAAGGGTGCAGGGGAACAGGAATAATTCCCTCTACTTTTTTAAAAAAAGCACTTTGATCAAGCGTATTTGCCAAATAGTGAGCGAGTAGGTTACCGCACGATAGGTTACCGTTGTATTTGAATTGATGAATTAAATCGGCTATCCGACCCTCTTTTTGAAACACAAATGCGGCTGATGCCGCCTCCAGTGTGAATAATAGTTTTAGTTTTTTAAAAACAGGGTTATTAGGGGTAAGATGAAAATGGGTTTGGGGAAGTTCTATTTGACATCTTAAACAAAGAGCTGCCTCATGAAAATTTAAATACTGATTACACCCCAAACAAGTTCTGGGAAAAAGCAGGTCTGAGAAGGATTGAAGTATAGGAGCAAGTAATTTTTTCATAGATTCCGATTCAGAGTTCCATAAAAATAACAAAAAGGATTATTTTTGCGCCATGGCTCAACAAACAGATCAATTCAAAAAAGTAATTTCCCATGCCAAAGAGTATGGATTTGTGTTTCCATCTAGTGAAATTTATGACGGTTTAAGTGCTGTTTATGATTATGCTCAAAATGGATCTGCATTAAAAAACAATATTAAAGAGTACTGGTGGAAATCCATGGTACAACTTCATGAAAACATTGTAGGGATAGATGCAGCAATTTTTATGCATCCCACAACCTGGAAAGCTTCAGGACATGTAGATGCCTTTAATGATCCTTTGATTGACAATAAAGTATCCAAAAAGCGATATCGAGCGGATGTGTTGGTAGAAGATTATGTTGCCAAAATTGAGGCTAAAATGGAGAAAGAAGTTGCTAAAGCTGCCAAACGTTTCGGAGACACTTTTGACGAAGCGCAGTTTAAAGCAACAAATCCAAGAGTTTTGGGGTATCAAGAAACAGCAAAGACCATTCTAAAACGTTTGGGGCAGTCTCTAGAAAAAGAAGATCTAGACGATGTAAAAGCCTTGATTGAAGAACTTGAAATTGCTTGTCCGGAATCGGGGTCAAGAGATTGGACCGATGTAAAGCAATTTAATTTAATGTTTGGAACAAAATTAGGTGCGTCAGCGGATTCTGCCATAGATTTGTATTTGAGACCAGAAACCGCACAAGGAATTTTTGTGAACTTTTTAAACGTCCAAAAAACAGGACGAATGAAACTTCCTTTCGGAATTGCTCAAACGGGAAAAGCGTTTCGTAACGAGATTGTTGCACGTCAATTTATCTTCAGAATGCGTGAGTTTGAGCAAATGGAAATGCAGTTTTTCATTCCACCGGGAACCCAAAAAGAGTGGTATGAACATTGGAAAGAGACCCGTCTAAATTGGCATCTGAATTTAGGCTTGGGAAAAGAAAACTATCGTTTTCACGACCATGAAAAATTAGCACATTATGCAGATGCTGCTTCGGATATTGAATTTCGTTTTCCTTTTGGATTTAAGGAATTGGAAGGAATCCATTCCCGAACAGATTTTGATTTAAGCAGTCATGAAAAGTTTACGGGAAAAAAACTACAATATTTTGACCCTGAACGTAATGAAAATTATGTGCCTTATGTAGTCGAAACTTCAATAGGATTAGATCGAATGTTTTTAGCAGTTTTTTCAAATGCTTTAACTGAAGAGGTTTTAGAGGATGGATCTACACGTACGGTTTTAAAACTACCTCCAGCACTTGCGCCAACTAAGGTAGCCGTTTTGCCGTTAGTTAAAAAAGATGGTTTACCAGAACTTGCACGTTCTATTGTAGATGAGCTGAAATGGAGTTTTTCTACCAATTATGATGAGAAAGATGCGGTAGGAAGACGCTATCGTAGACAAGACGCTTTAGGAACTCCTTATTGTATTACCGTTGATCATCAAAGTTTGGAAGATCAAACCGTAACCTTGCGAGAGCGTGACAGTATGAAACAAGTGCGAATTTCTATTGTAGATTTAAAAAAGGAGATAACGGGACATGTTGCCTTAGAAACTTTGCTGCGTAAACTTTAAAAACGTTTTCCGATGGAGAGTCCGATTCTAGGATAAGCATCTATTTCTTGTTCATTAAGAAAACGCCCTGCCCCTGCAAAAATTTCAAAAGCATAATTACTGCGGTTTACAAATTTATAACCTAAGGTAACTCCAAGCGAGATTCCTATATATTCTTGGGTGTATAAATTTCCATATCTATTTGCGTTATAGTCAAAGTCAAAGAAATCGGTTTCTCCCACGTTTAATCCAGAAAAAACTTCGGTGTAAAGCCCTTTATTATCCAATTTATCATGATTCTGAAAATAGATACGATAGAAGGGAGCAAGCTCAAATTTTTCATAGCGGTATCCTTCATCGTTGTTAAAATTAACAAAACCATAAATCCCAAAACTAGAGGTTGGATTTAAATAATTTTCATAGGTGATACCGATGGCTGGCATGATCAATAATTCAAGCATATTTAATTTCAGCTCGTTTTTTATAGGATCTAGTGGATGTAAGCTGTCTTGGGCTTTGTACTGAGAAAGTAAAATCCCAGGAATAATAAGCAAGCTTAGTAATACTGTAGAACGTTTCATTGGTTTTTTTGTAATTGAAATAGTTCGCTTTCAAATTTTGTACCACAGTACCTTCTGATGAATAATTTTTATTACCCAGAGGATTTTTTATCTTCGTATAAAAACAATTTGAAGGTACTTTCATATAATGTTAACGGAATACGAGCAGCACTCAACAAAGGTTTTGCAGATTGGCTCAAAGCCAGTCAAGCCGATGTAATTTGTATCCAAGAAATCAAAGCTCTTGAGGAACAGGTTGATACCGAAATCCTAGAAGCTCTAGGCTATCATCATTTTTGGTTTTCTGCTCAAAAAAAAGGCTACAGTGGGGTCGCTATTTTTTCTAAAATTAAACCCAACAATGTGACCTATGGAAGTGGTATTGAGCACATGGATTTTGAGGGTCGAATCATTCGCGCTGACTTTGATGAAGTCTCCATCATGAGTTTGTATTTGCCTTCGGGTACAAACATGGATCGATTGGAATATAAATTCAAATTCATGGATGAATTTCAAGATTATATCAATGAGCTAAAAAAGAATTTTCCTAATTTAATTATTTGTGGAGATTATAATATTTGCCATGAAGCAATAGATATTCACGATCCCGTTCGAAATAAAAAGGTATCAGGATTTTTACCCGAGGAACGCGCCTGGTTAGATGACTTCATGAATTCAGGCTTTATTGATTCTTTTCGTTACCTAAATCCACAACCTCATCAATACAGCTGGTGGAGTTATCGTGCAAATGCAAGAAATAACAATAAAGGGTGGCGTATTGATTACGCACTAGTCAGTACCCCTTTGAAAGATAAAATTAAACGATCATTCATTTTAGCCGAAGCAAAACATTCTGATCATTGTCCGGTGGGAGTTGAATTAAATTTATAAACATGAAAAAACGTTCTTTTTTAGTTCTCCTTACTATAGTATTGACAGCTTCAAGTTGTGTCTCTACTAAAGTATTCAATGATTTAGAGTCACGTTACGCCATTTTAAAAATGGAGCGAAATGCCCTTGAGAAGTCTAAAGATTCAATTCAACAAGCATGGAATATTTTGGATGGAAAATGGCAAGAAACAGAGGGCTATCTAAAGCGATCTCGAGATAGTGTTTCGAATGCATTAGAGCAATTGAAAACACTACGCAAGGAATACGCTTTGCTCGAGCAAAATAGCGATCAAAAAATTCAAGAAAGTATTGGATCCAACAATGCGTTACTCAAAGAAATTGCAATCAAAGAGGCTCAATTATTAGCACGCTCAGAACGGGTAGATCAGTTAGAGCAACTGATGTCAGAACAAAAACAAGCCTTACTCGAATTGAAACAACGTCTTACGGATGCTCTTCTTAACTTTGAAGGAAAGGGATTGACTGTAGAGCAACGAAATGGGAAGGTGTATGTGTCCATGGAAAACAAACTTTTGTTTAAATCCGGGAGTTGGAATGTAGGCGGTGAGGGACAAAAAGCGTTGAGTCAATTAGGGACAGTTTTAGCAGAAAATCCAGACATTGTTGTTATGATAGAAGGGCATACAGATAATGTTCCCTTTAGTCCAAAAGAGGCCTTAGAATCCAATTGGGATTTATCCACAAAAAGAGCAACAGCTGTAGTCAATATTTTATTAAAAAATGACTTAATTTTACCCCAAAACTTAACGGCAGCGGGACGTAGTGAATATGTTCCTGTAGCGCCTAATTCCGATGCAATGGGCCGCGCAGCAAATCGCAGAATTGAAGTAATATTGAGCCCACAATGGGACGAAATAAATGCTTTACTAAATAACTAAATTTATGGACTATAATTTTTTACCTGATACTGACATAAAAGTTAGTAAAATTTGCTTGGGAACAATGACCTGGGGGCGTCAAAACAATGAAGCAGAAGGACATGCCCAAATGGATTATGCCTTGGAACGTGGAGTCAATTTTTTTGATACCGCAGAGTTATACCCTGTTCCCCCTCGGCAAGAAGAACAAGGAGATACAGAGCGATTTATAGGAACATGGTTTAAAAAAACAGGAAATCGAGAAAAGATTATTTTGGCTTCAAAAATTGCAGGTCCTTCTGGGTTTACTCAGCATATCAGGACCGATAAAAGTTTTTCTAAACAAACCATTGATGCTGCAATTGAGGGTAGCTTAAAACGCCTTCAAACCGATTATATTGATTTATATCAAATTCATTGGCCGGAACGTAACACTAACTATTTTGGAAAACGAGGGTATAGCTATGAAAAAGGAGAAGTTTGGGAAGAAAATTTTGAAGCTGTTTTAGAGGCATTAAACTCCCATGTTCATGCTGGAAATATTCGACATGTAGGTTTGTCTAATGAAACGCCATGGGGAATTATGCGTTTCCTTCAGGCTCAAAGTGAAAATCGCCCCAAAATACGAACAATACAAAACCCCTATTCATTATTGAATAGAACATTTGAAGTTGGAAATGCAGAGGTGTGCCATCGTGAAAATGTAGGCTTATTGGCTTATTCTCCTCTTGCTTTTGGTGTATTAAGCGGTAAATATCGTGAGGGAAAAAAGCCCGAAAATGGACGCATTACTTTATTCCCTAATTACAGTCGATATAGCAATACCCAATGTAATCAAGCTGTAGATAGATATCACGATCTTGCAACTGCAAGTGGAATGACACTCACCCAGCTGGCCTTGTCTTTTGTGAATGACCGCCCATTTGTGACCAGTAACATTATTGGTGCAACTACTTTAGAGCAATTGAAAGAGAATATTGATACTGCTTCAATTACACTATCGGATGAGGTCTTACATGCAATAGATGAAATTCAAGAGTTAGTTCCAAATCCAGCGCCTTAATTTGTATAAAGTATCTTTAATTTTCTCGAGTTTCTCTAGGGTGTAACAAGAGGTAGAAAAGATCGTCTAATAAGAATAAAAAAGAGTACCAATAAAATAACTAAAAACCAAACCAATGAAAACAATTAAATTACTTACGCTTGCTTCATTTTTACTCTTGTCTCAGAATATTTTTTCTCAGACTGTAGAAGAAATCATATCAAATTATTTTGAGAATATTGGGGGTTATGAAAACTGGGGAAATCTTGAAGGAATTAAAATGGTTGCCAATATGAATCAACAAGGTATGGAAATTCCAATGGAAATTTACCAAATGAAAGATGGCAAACAAATGACCGTTATCAACTTTCAAGGGAAAGAGATTAAACAAGGAGTTTTTGATGGGGAGCATTTATGGTCTCACAATTTCATGACCATGGAGGCAGAAGAAAGTGATGCAGAAACAATGGCTAATTTTAAACTAGACATTAATGACTTTCCAGATTCTTTTTATGATTATGCGGCAAAAGGATATACAGTTGAACTGATGGGAACTGAAGATTATCAGGGAACGGAAACCTTTAAAGTTAAATTAGTGAAGGAGCCTAAAACCAATGAGGGGATTCAAGAAGAAGATATTTCTTTTTACTATTTTGACACCGAAAGTTTTGTTCCCATCGCAATGGAAAATGAAATAAAATCCGGCCCTGGAAAAGGAATGGTCTTGGAAATATCTTTTAGTGACTATGAGGAAGTTGAGGGCCTTTACTTTCCTTTTTCTCTGACTCAGGGAGTAAAAGGGCAGCCTGGACAACCTATTACAATGAGTGAGATTATTTTGAATCCTTCAGTGGAAGCAAGCAATTTTGCAATTCCCACAAAAGAATAATGATGAGAAACACGAGGCTTTTTAAATTGAGTCTAGCATCTGTTTTTGTACTTTTTACCACGTTTATTTTTGCTCAAGGTAAAAAATCGAATGAAGGAAAGTCTCTTTTTGGAGACCTTACTGCTAGACACATAGGACCCGCTTTAATGAGCGGAAGAATAAATGATCTTGAATTACACCCAACAAATAATAAAATTCTGTATTTGGGTGCTGGCGGAGGTGGTGTTTGGAAATCAAATGATGGAGGGGCAACGTTCAATCCAATTTTTGATGAGTATATTCAATCCATTGGAACTGTAACAATAGACCCCAACGATCCTGACAACACCATTTACGTGGGAACAGGTGAAACGTGGACTCGAAATAGTGTTTCCTATGGAAATGGGCTATATAAATCTACGGATGGGGGTTCAAATTGGAATAAAATTGGGCTTGAAAATTCAGAACGTATTGCAAGTATTGTGATAAATCCAACCAATGGTCAGGAAATTTATGTTGCCGCTTTAGGGGCACTGTGGGGAGACAACCAAGAGCGAGGAGTTTTTAAATCTTTGGACGGAGGTGAAACATGGGATAAAGTACTTTATGTGAATGCAAAAACAGGTTGTGCCGATTTGCTAATGGATCCAAACAACCCTGCGGTTTTATATGCGTCAATGTGGGAATTTAGAAGAACTGGATGGTCTTTTGATTCGGGAGGTGAAAATAGCGCCTTATATAAATCGACAGATGCAGGAAAGACTTGGAATAAAATCCATAATGGATTTCCTCAAGGAAAATTGGGAAGAATGGGCCTTGCCTTAGCGCCAAGTAATCCCAATAAACTTTATACAGTAATTGAAGCTGAAAAGAAAGAAGATAAAGGTTTGTACGCCAGTTCAGATGGTGGGCAAAATTGGGAACAATTGAATAACGACTTTGAAATAACCGTACGGCCCTTCTATTTTTCCAGAATAGTAGTAGATCCCAAAGATGAAAATGTGATTGTTAAGGGCGGTCTTACTGGATCGATTTCAAGAGATGGAGGAAAAACGTTTAAAAGTTTGGGAAATATGCATAGTGATGTGCACGATATTGTTTTTTCAAACATCCATTCAGACATTATGTATTTTGGAACCGATGGGGGCGTTTATCGAAGTTGGAATGGAGGAACAACCTGTGAGATTGTAGAAAATTTACCACTTTCACAATTTTATCAAATTAGTTTAGATAATGCAACCCCCTATAATATTTATGGAGGACTTCAAGACAATGGTTCCTGGTATGGTCCCTCTTCTTCACCAGGAGGAGTGGAGGCTAGAGATTGGAATTCCATAGGGGTGGGCGATGGTTTTAGAGTTTTAAAACATGCTACTAAAAACATTATATATTCTGAAATGCAAGGTGCCGAAAATGTTTGGCGCATCGACCCTGATAAACAACTAATTAAAACCATTCAGCCGCTGCCTTCAGCATCGTATGAAAAATTACGCTTCAATTGGAACGCGCCCATGGCTCTATGTGCTTCCAATCCAGATAGAATCTACATGGGGAGTCAATACCTACATCAGTCTGATGATATGGGAGAGTCATGGAAAATCATTTCTCCAGATTTGACAACGAATGATCCTTCAAAACAAGATCAAGATAATTCGGGTGGTCTTTCTATCGATAACTCAGGAGCCGAAAATCACACGACTATTTTCACAATTGCTCCATCTGAACTTGATGAGGATGTGATTTGGGTAGGGACAGATGATGGGAATGTTCAGGTAACTCAAAATGGAGGACAAACTTGGACTAATACAGTCGATAATATACCTGGTCTCCCCAAAAACACCTGGTGTTACCATATTGAAACAAGTTCGTTAGATAAGGCAACTGCCTTCGCAGTTTTTGATGGTCACACGGCAAATGATAAAACTCCATATGCGTATAAGACAACTGATTTTGGAAAGACATGGGTAAATATTATGACGGATGAAGTAGAGGGAGTTGCTCGAAATATACAAGTTGATTATGAGAACCCAGATTTACTTTTTTTGGGAACAGAATTAGGGCTTTATATTACCTTAAACGGGGGTAAAAAATGGTATAAATTCACCAACAACATGCCTGCTGTAGCAACTCATTTCATTGATTTGCAAAAGCAAACTAATGATTTGGTTTTAGGTACACATGGACGAGGAGTTATTATTATTGATGATATCTCTCCACTACGTCAAATGAACGAAACCATTCAAAATAAGACGCTTCATTTTTTTGAAAGCAAACCTGTTATTATAAAAGAAAATCAGAGTTTTTCTGGTAGTTTCGGGAATGAAACTCAATTTATTGGAGCAAATAAATCCAGTCAAGCTCAGATTAAATATCATTTAAAAAAGCGCCATACATTCGGAAAGATGACTATGGTAATAGTCAATTCAAAAGGCGATACGCTTTCTGAGTTAACACCTGGAAAATCTAAAGGAATAAACATTGTTAACTGGTCTTTCAGACGAAAGCAACCCAAAGTAGCCAAGGGTAAAACATTTTCTTTTGGTGGTTTTACCACTCCAGTATTTCCTGCTGGAAAGTATACTGCTAAAATCACGAAAGGCAAGCAAACCTTTGAACATCAGTTTGAATTAATTCATGACCCCAAAAGCAATATATCTCATGAAGATCGGATGCAAAAAGAGAATGTCATTAATGAGCTCTATGATATGATTGAAGCTTTAGCCTATAGAGTATATGAGCTGGACGCCTATTTGGAGTTTTCAACAACTTCAAAAAAGAAAAAATTAATAAATCAACTCAATGCGCTAAAGGAAACATTGGTTATAACAACTGGAGATAATTATGTGGGTGCAGCAGAGCCACAGTTGAGAGAAAAAATGACTAATATTTTTCAACGTATTGAAGAGAATTACGGTGCACCTAGTCCAGATGAAATTCAAAATTTAGAAAGTATAAAAAATAGATATCAAAAAGCGGCTGATGAATTGGATAAAATCAAAAGGAGGTATAAGTTAGACCGTTTGGTTCCACTAAAAACATTTGAGGCGTTTTTAAAGTCTTAGAAAATCAAAGGCGCTCCTCACCCCAAAGAGCGTTTTTTTAAACTTTCACAAGGATAAAGTTTCAGGCCATTGAAGGAATTGCATCAATTAGCTTTTGTGTGTATGCTTGTTCCGGATGTTTGTAGAGTTGATCGGCTTCTTGAAGTTCTATTAGGCGTCCTTTTTCCATAACCATTACGCGATCTGACATGTATTTTACTACGGCTAAGTCATGGGAAATAAAGAGGTAACTTAATCCTAACTCGATTTTAAGATCGTTCAGTAAATTGAGTACTTGAGCTTGAACAGAAATATCAAGGGCAGCGACACTTTCGTCACAAATCAAAAGTTTGGGTTCGGTGGCAAGTGCTCGGGCAATTACTGCGCGTTGACGTTGACCTCCAGAAAGTTCGTGTGGATATCGATTCGAAAAGAAAGCGCTCAATCCGACTTGATTTAATAATTCTACACAGCGCTTTTGCTGCTCATCAGCAGCGCTTGTTATTTGGTGTACGTGCAGTACTTCTGTGATGGCATTTCCAATAGTTTTTAGTGGATGAAGAGCTGCATAAGGGTCTTGAAAAATAAATTGAATTTCTTTCCGAATTTTCTGTAATGCCGAGGTAGATTTTACCATGGGCTTTCCTTCATAATGGATACTCCCTTGTGAAGGAGGATCTAAATAAATTAATGCTTTCGCAAGTGTAGATTTCCCGCAACCAGACTCTCCCACAAGACCCAATGTTTCTCCAGGATAAAGTGAAAAATCGAGTGCATGTAACGCTTTAAATCCTTTTTGATCACCCCTCCATGTTCTTTTTGTATAGGTCTTTTCAAGCCCTCTAACTTCCAGTAAAGGGGCTTTATTGTAAAGTTTTAGGTGTCTTTTTTGACGCTCCTCTGAAGAAATTAAGTTGGGTTGGAAACCTCCAGACTGATAATCGGCAAGAGTAGGGAGTCGCTTCAATCGAACATCAGTTTTTGGACGTGCAAAAAGTAAGCCCTTAGTATAGGGATGTTGTGGGTTGTTAAAGAGATTTTCTGTCTCTCCTTCCTCTACAATCTTTCCTTGATACATGACAAAAACTTTATTTGCCAATTGTTTGACTAAAGCCAAATCATGAGAGATGAACAGAATACCCATCTGATACTTTTTTTGGAGGCTTTTGAGCAGTTGAATGATTTCTTTTTGAACGGTCACGTCCAATGCAGTTGTGGGTTCGTCAGCAATGAGCAGTTTTGGTTTGCAGAGCAAAGCCAGCGCAATCATAATGCGTTGTTTTTGTCCTCCACTTAGCTGGTGAGGGTAGGATTTTAAAATTCGCTTTGTATCGGAAAGTTGTACTTCATTTAAAACATCAATAATCTCTTGCTTTTGATCTTTAACCGATAGAGAAGTGTGTTGTTGCAATACCTCTTGCAGTTGTTTTCCACACCGCATAGAAGGGTTTAAGCTTGACTGGGGCTCTTGGAAAATCATTCCAATGGACTTTCCTCGTATTTTTTGCCAGTCTTTGGACGAAAGATACTGAATATCACTTCCATTAAAATCTATTTTATCAGCTTCAATACGTGCTTTGTTAGGATGAAGTCCAAGAAGGGAAAGAGCGGTTAGAGATTTTCCACTCCCTGACTCTCCCACAAGAGATACAATCTCTTGTGTCCCAATTTTAAAGCTAATGGCATTAAGAAGTTTAGCACTTCCAATCTGGAGTGACATGTTTTTTATTTCAATCAAGTGGGAATCACTAGATTTTTGTTTCATTCCCTCTCTTTAAAGGTTTTGTTTTTTCAATTCAGCTACAGCGTGATTAGTCGCACGTGCTGTTAAGGCCATATAAGTAAGTGATGGATTTTGATTGGCTGATGAGGTCATACAGGCGCCATCGGTAACAAAAACATTTGGTACGCTGTGTACTTGGTTGTGTTTATTCAATACAGATGTTTTGGGATCTTTACCCATTCTAGCAGTACCCATTTCATGAATTCCTTTACCAATAGGTGCATTAGAATCGAAAACGGAAACCTCTTTAAAACCGGCATCCTCTAGCATCTCTGCTGCTTGCACCATCCAATCTTCTTTCATGATTCGTTCATTTTCTTTGAACTCGGCATCAAATACAATGGTAGGAAGTCCATGCTGATCTAAATTATCATAATTTAAAAACATTTTGTTTTCATGATAGGGAAGTACTTCGCCAAAACCAGTCATACCTAATGACCAAGCTCCAGCTTCTAAAATCCCTTTTTTAAAGTCTTTACCATAAGCAAGTTCACTGACCGCTTCCGTCCAGTTGCCTCGTCCTGCTCCTCCCTGGTATCCGTATCCTCTAAGAAAATCTACAGTACTGGATTTTTTCCCTAGGTTTCTGAATCGAGGAATATAAAACCCATTCGGTCTTCTTCCTGTATAGTATTGATCTTCAAAACCATCGTATTTTCCATATGCACCACTTCCTAATTGGTGATCCATAATGTTGTGGCCTAATTCCCCACTATCATTTCCCATTCCATTGGGGAAACGATCTGATTTGGATTGCATTAAAATAGCTGTCGATGCCATAGAAGAGGCACATAAGAAAACAATTTTGGAGTTGAATTCAATCGATTCATTCGTTATTGCATCGACTAGACGAACTCCTGTTGCTTTTTGAGTCTTTTCATCATAAAGTACTTCTGCTACAATTGAGTTGGGACGTAAAGTCATATTTCCAGTAGCCTCTGCTGCTGGAAGTGTAGATGAGTTGGAACTAAAATAAGCGCCAAAAGGACATCCTCTATCACAACGATTTCTGAATTGACAGGCCGTTCTTCCTGCACCTTTTTTTGATCCTTGGGTAATGTGAGCCACACGTCCGATAGTCATTAATCGATCATCATAAGAGTTGGCGATACTCTCTTTTAAATGAGTTTCTAGACAATTTAATTCCATGGGAGGAAGAAAAGTACTATCGGGAAGATGAGGTAAATTAAGTGCTTCTCCGCTGATACCAATATGTTTTTCTACATGTTCATACCATGGGGCAATATCTTTATATCGAATTGGCCAATCTACTCCATATCCGTCTTTGGCATTGGCTTCAAAATCAAGATCACTCCAGCGATATGTTTGTCTTCCCCAAATCAAGGAACGTCCCCCAACTTGCTTTCCACGAATCCAATCAAAGGGTTTGACTTCGTCATAATCATGTTCAGAATCTTTGTTGTAAAAATGACGTCTTGTTTCATCTACTCCCCAACGACGTTGTTTGTTATAATCTTTTAATACCTCCTGAGGTGTAGCTCCACCATGCGGCATGTCCCATGGGTCCTTATGCATGGTTGGATAATCTTCTACATGCTTTACCATACGGCCACGTTCCAAAACTAGGGTTTTCAGTCCCTTTTCACATAATTCTTTGGCGGCCCAACCGCCACTAATTCCAGTGCCTACAACAATGGCATCGTATTTATCTGTTTTTAAATTCAAAAGATTCGTCTTAATTTAAATTTATTTCAATATACCTTTTTTTTAACTACTGTAAGTAATTTCTCCTTCAGAAAGCAGTGGTTCATTTCTCAATCTAAGAACTACTTGAGCAACAGTGACTACGTCTTTTTCACAATAAAGTGCTATGCGATTGATGTTCTGTTCTTTGTAGAATACATCAGCAACTTGACTCCCATCAATGTCATCTTTGGGCGAAGGGATATTGAGAACATATGCCATTAATTTTAGGGAAGTATAATGCTTATAATCCCCAAAACGCCATAAGTGAAGGGTGTCAAGATGGGGGACTTCCCAAGGTTTTTTATTGAAAAGCTGGAGTGTTTTGGGTAAAGAAATTTGGTGAATTAACATGCGCCGTGCTATAAAAGGAAAATCAAATTCCTTGGCATTATGTCCACAAAGGCGATGCTTAGGAGAGTTGAAATAGTCTTCAATTAGGGCTTTGAATTCAGTCAAAAGTGTTACTTCATCTCCTTTAAATGTTTTTAGTCTAAAATTTCTACCTTGTTTTTGAGGGCTAAAATACCCCACAGAAATACAAACAATTTTTCCAAATTCTGCCCAAATCCCAGCACGATTGTAAAATTCTTTTGGGCTAAAATTTTCTTTTCTTTGGTAGGCTGTTTTTTCCTCAAAATAATGTTGCTCCAGTTCTGGGGCATCCTCAAAATTAGTATAGAGTGGCACGGTTTCTATATCTAGAAATAGTATTTGATGTAAATTAAGGTGTGCTAACATTTTTATTGATTTCTAGAGCTGCATCCATATAAGTATAGATGTCAGGAGTAAAAGGGTCACCCTTTTTACCTTTAGGCCCTTTTGAATGTCCTAAGCGAACTAAGATCAAGTTTTCTTTTGGAAACGTCATTACATATTGACCCAAATGGCCACGCATCATAAAAATTTGGTGTCCTTTGTATTCTTTGAGCCACCAACTATATCCATATTCTGGACTTTCTGGAAACCGAGGACGTAAGGACTTTGCAATAAAGGTAGAATCCAATAATGTTTCTCCATTCCACTTCCCGTGATCTTTGTATAATTTGGCAATTCGTGCAAAGTCTCTCGCGTTGGATGCAATACAGCAATAGGCTTTTTCAGAGCCATTTTCAACACTATCTACTTGCCAAAGACTTTCCTGTTCTGCTCCCATGGGATTCCAAAGGGTCTCATAAAGATATTCCGTCAGATTTTTCCCCGTAGCCTTGGCGATTACCATTCCTAGTAAATGCGTAGTGCCACTTTTATATTCAAATGATTTCCCAGGGACTTCCTCTATCGGTTGTTCCAGTATAGCAGAGTCAAGATCTTTTAAAAAATAAGCAGCAGCCGTAACAGAAAAGGGAGAGTAATATTTTTCTTCCCAGCGTTGTCCTGATGCCATACTAGCTAGATCGCCAACAGTAACTTGATCGGCATAGGGTCCTGAGAGTTCAGGAATAAAATCTTGTACAGCTTGATCTAAATCACGAATATATCCATCCATGATTGCTCTTCCCAAGAGCGCAGAAACAAAACTCTTGGCAACTGAAAATGAATTACTTTTTGAGTCTACCCCATAACCATCATAATATTTTTCAAAATAGAGACTGTCATTTTTTATCACCAAAAAAGCAACAGTTCCCCTTTTTTTGTGATGCTGTTCTAAATTATCTGAAAGAGAAATCGTATTATATTGTGCATGTAATGGCCAAGCTTGAGGATTTTCAGAGGCAGCTAGAGTTCTATTATCAAAATAAGTGTAATCATCCAGGAAAGCAGTTTTGTGTCCCGTCAAGTAAATCTTAAATACACCATCAAGTAAATAGCTATAGTCTGAAACATAAAGGGCACCAACTAATACAGCTAGAGAAAACCCTAAAATTTTAAATATTTTTTTCATTCAATTAGACTTTAATTAATGTTTTTTTGAAGAGAGTCATACAAATCTAAGCTTTTTTGAATAGGAAAGCCTTCGTGTTCTAAAAGCCACTTTTTATTGGGAATACCTCCTGCGTAGCCAACCATTGAACCATTACTTCCAATCACACGATGACAAGGAATGAAAATTAAAATGGTATTTTTTCCAATGGCTGCACCTATAGCGCGAATCGCTTTTCTATTGCCATAACGTTCGGCTATTTTGCTATATGAAAGTGTTTTTCCAAGCTCAATTTGTGATACTAATTTCCAAATTTCTTGTTGAAAAGGAGTGCCTTTGGGCTTCATCTTAAAATTGAGATCCAATGATTTATTGTTGAAATAGTTTGCCAACTGTTCTTCAATTTTACAATTTATTTTCTTGTTGGGCGATCGTTTTTCTTTTGGGTTTAGGATAAAATGCATGGCGATTAAGGCTTTATCTTTTGTTTCGATCTCAATCCATCCTAAGGGACTCTTGTAGTGACTTATTTCCATGTTTAAGACTTGGTGTATTTCATATTATTTGTTTTATCAAGTTAATTAAAATACTTTTTCAAAAACGTATATTAGCCTTGATATTAAAATAATACCTACTACAATGGAAAACTTTAAATGGGAAGGAGTCATGCCTGCAATTACGACTCAATTTGACGCTGATGGAAACCTTTCTTTAACGGCATTCAAAAATAATCTAACACATCAGATCAAAGCGGGAGTTCATGGTATCATTTTGGGGGGAACCCTGGGAGAAGCCAGTACATTGACACTGGAAGAAAAGAAAATTTTACTTGAGATTACCCTTGCACAAGTAGAGGGAAAGATTCCGGTAATTATGAATATTGCTGAACAATCAACCCTGGAGGCAATTCAAGTAGCGAAAACCGCAGAAGCAAATGGCGCAGATGGACTCATGTTATTACCTCCCATGCGATATAAAGCGACAGACGATGAAACGGTAGCTTACTTCTCTGCCGTTGCTGAGGCGACACAGCTTCCAATTATGATTTATAACAATCCAGTAGATTATAAAATTGAAGTAACCCTAGAAATGTTTCAAGTTTTAGCTAAGCACAAAAATATTACCGCCGTAAAGGAATCTACTCGAGAGGTAACCAATGTGACTCGAATGATCAATCATTTTGGAGATCGTTTTAAGATATTATGCGGTGTAGATACGATTGCCATGGAATGTTTGTTGATGGGAGCAAGTGGTTGGGTTGCAGGTTTGGTGGATGCTTTTCCAGAGGAAACGGTAGCAATTTACACCTACTGTAAAGCAGGGGAATGGGAGAAAGCTAGAGCTGTCTTTCGTTGGTTTTTGCCGCTTTTAGAACTAGATATTTCTCCTCAACTAGTACAGAACATAAAATTATGTGAGGTAGCAACAGGACTTGGAACAGGACATGTGAGAAAACCAAGGCTGCCTCTTACAGGCACAGCACTAGAAAATGTAAAAAAAATAATTGCTGAGGGTATGGAAAATCGACCCCAAAATTTAGACTATAAGAACTATTTATGATTACAGGACAAAATTTAGTTGGGGGCCTTTGGGAGTCGAACGCATCAGATAGGATTTTCCAAACTGCAAATCCAAAGACAAAGGAGTATTTAAGCCCGATGTTTCAGGAGGCTACTTCGGAACAAGTTACATTGGCCGTTGAAAAAGCTGCAGCTGCTTTTGAAGCCTATGCGGCAACAAGTTTTGAACAGCGGGTAGAACTTTTAAAAGCAATTCAAGACGAGATTAAACAAAAGAAAACGGAAATCATAGTAACTTACCAAGTAGAATCAGCCTTGCCTGAAGGGAGAGCAAAAGGGGAGTTACAACGAACATTGGATCAAATAGAGCGTTTTATTGAGTTACTGAAGGACGGTTCTTTTTCTCAAGCAACGATCCACACCCACGGTCCCGATTTGAGAAAAATGTTATTTCCTATGGGTCCAATAGTCGTATTTGGAGCAAGTAATTTTCCTCTAGCCTTTTCTACTGCGGGAGGAGATACAATTTCTGCCCTAGCTGCTGGATGTCCAGTTATTGTAAAAGCACATCCTTATCATGCCGGGACAAGTGAATTGGTTGCCCAAGCGATACATTCAGCCTTGAAAAATAGGGGCTTACCTCTTTCGATTTTTTCACATCTGGGAGGACAATCTCATACAGTGGGAAGTGATTTGGTAACTCATGCTAAGGTAAAAGGGGTTGGTTTTACTGGAAGCTTTTTTGGTGGAAAAGCCTTGTATGATTTAGCTCAAAAACGATCCGAACCTATTCCTGTTTTTGCTGAAATGGGGAGTATAAATCCCGTGTTTATTTTAGAACATAAATTAAAATCAGATGAAAATTTAGCTGCTGATTTAGCGAGTTCTGTTACTTTAGGTACAGGACAATTTTGTACTAATCCCGGAGTGATTATAATTTGTGATCCTTCCCAAGAAAGTAGTTTGGTTCGACGTATGCATGAAGAAATGCGTAAAATGGAATTACCGCCTATGGTACATGCGAATATTGAACTGAAGTTCAAGGAGCAAATTGCTGAGTTAACAGCCAGAGGAAAGGAAGTAGAGTACTATTTCTCTGATAATAATCACGCAGTAATTGGAGTTGTGTCTGCGTTTCACTTCATAGAAAACCCCTCTCTTTCAGAAGAGGTTTTTGGTCCGTTTAGCTTGATCGTTCATTGTCATTCTCTGGAGGAAATGGTTGACGTTGTTGCAGGACTAAAGGGACAATTGACGGCAACTTTATTAAGTAGCCCTGAGGATCAAAAGGCAGTTCAGCTATTGTTGCCCAAAGTTCAAGCTAAAGTAGGGCGAGTACTTTTTGAAGGAGTTCCAACAGGAGTTGCCGTGACCCAAGCCATGCAACACGGAGGACCATATCCAGCAACCACTGACAGTCGATTTACTTCGGTCGGTTCGGATGCAATTTATCGATGGTTACGTCCCTTGGCTTTTCAGGATTGTCCAGATGAGCTCTTGCCATTAGCGCTCAAAAAAGAGAATCCTTTGGGAATTCAAAGACGGGTAAATGGGGTGTTAACTACCGAGGCAGTATGAATCAAAACGAACGCATAGTTTTTAATTGTGTTGATGCCCACACGGCTGGCAATCCAGTGCGTTTGGTTAGAGGGCCTAAGCCTCTATTAGAGGGAAAGACAATGGGAGAAAAACGAGCATACTTTTTAAAAGAGTTTGACTGGATTCGAACGGGATTGATGTTTGAACCTCACGGGCATGATATGATGAGTGGCAGCTTTTATTATGATCCTGTTGATCCTCAAAATGATGTTGCGATTTTATTCATCGAAACCAGCGGTTGTCTTCCGATGTGTGGTCATGGACTGATTGGTGCGCTAACTGTTCTTTTGGAAGAAAAGCTAATTCAGCCCAAAGTAAATGGAATAGTTCGAGTAGAAACTCCAGCAGGTCTGGTGCTTGCCAATTATGGTATAGACGGAAATAAAGTTACTGCCGTTCGGTTTACAAATGTCCCAGGATTTTTAGCCGCATTTGATTTGGAAATTGAGTGTCCTGATCTGGGAATTTTGACAATTGATGTTTCTTATGGAGGAAATTTTTATGCCATAATTGATATACAAGAAAACTTTAAAGGGATTTCGAAGTACACGGCAAGTCAATTAATTGGCTGGAGCCGTACGATTCGGGAGAGGATTAATGAGGCTTATTCATTTACTCATCCATTGGATGAAAAAATAGAGGGCTGTAGCCATGTTTTGTGGGGAGGGTTGCCTACTCAAGAAGGAGCATCAGCAGCGAATGCGGTGTTTTATGGAGACAAAGCTATTGATCGCTCTCCTTGTGGAACAGGTACTTCGGCTCGTATGGCACAATGGTTTGCTAAGGGAAAATTAAAAGTTGGAGACTCCTTTGTTCATGAAAGCATTATTGGCTCTCTTTTCAAAGGAAAAGTCGAAGAAGCCGTTCAAGTGGGCCGTTTTTCGGGGATGATTCCCAGCATTGAAGGAGCGGCAAGAATTTTGGGTTACAACCAATTGATATTGGATCCTGAAGACCCCTATGTAAAAGGATTTCAAGTGATTTAGTTATGGCACAAAAAAAAGTCATTATTATTGGAGGGGGTATTTTAGGACTTTCAACCGCCTATTATCTCAAAGAAGAAGGGCATGAGGTTCTTGTTATTGATAAAGGAGATTTGCAGGGCGGCGCTTCCAATGTCAATGCAGGTTATTTAACACCCAGTCATATTGTTCCTATGGCTGCCCCAGGAATGATATCAAAAGGAATTAGATGGATGTTTAATGCATCGAGTCCATTTTATATCAAGCCAAGATTTGATAAGGATTTAATGCGTTGGGGGCTAAAATTCATGAAATCCTGCACTCCAGCGCATGTACAACATTCGCTCAAGACGATTTTAGACATCAATTTATTGAGTAAGCAACTTTATTTGGAAATGCAACAATTGAAAGGTTTTGATTTTCATTTAGAGTCCAAAGGACTGCTGATGGCTTACCAATCCACCCATGCTGAAAAAGAGGAGGCTGAGGTGGTAGCATGGGCAAGAGGTCTGGGTTTGTCTATAAAACAACTTGACAAGAAGGAGGTATTGGCACTTCAGCCAGCGGCACCTATGGATATTGTCGGTGCTTATTGGTATCAAAGTGATGCCCACAGTACTCCAGAAATTTTTATGCAGCATTTGAAAACAAACCTCGAAAAGAAAGGCGTCCGTTTTGTGCTCGAAACAAAAGTTCAAAGCTTTCAAAAAACAAGAGATAAAATTAACTCTGTTGTCACGGATAAAGAGGTTTTTAATGCCGATGAGTTTGTCGTTGCGTCAGGTGCTTGGTCTGAAGATCTTTTAAAATCATTAGGAATTAAACTTTCTGTACAGGCAGGTAAAGGATATCGTCTTGATGTACATTCAAAAACGGGAATAAATATACCTGCCATTTTACTGGAATCTAAAGTAGCGGTCACCCCGATGCAGGGTTTTACTCGATTTGCAGGAACAATGGAAATTTCGGGGATCAACAATAAGATTATGCCCAAACGAGTGGCGTCGATAGCAAAAGCAGCTTCGACTTATTATCCTAAAGTTGAGGTTTCTCAAAAGGCAATCGATACTGTGCAATGTGGATTACGACCTTTATCTCCAGATGGCTTGCCTTTTATTGGGCGTCATTCTGCCGTTTCAAATTTAGTTTTGGCTACGGGTCACTCCATGATGGGGTGGAGTTTAGGGCCAGCTACTGGAAAATTAGTGTCAGAATTAATTTCGGAACAAACAACCTCACTTTCTTTAGATCCTTTTGCCCCGGAAAGAAGGTATGGTTCTTAAAAAATCAAAAATACGCCACCAGAAAAACTAGTAGCTTTATAAATCACTTTTCCAAATAGTGGAGTAGCTGTTCCAAGAGCCATTCCCCATTTTTCTCCGATACTCCAGGCCAATTCTCCCCCCAGGGTAAAACTTTCTATATTATTGGCAAAAATAGCACCGTTGGCATTTGAGGCATCCAAAGTACCGTTGTATAGAGGTTTTATCCAATGCAATCGGCTAAGGATTAAAAGGTTTGAATTAAAAAGTTGGGTTCCTGTTTCTCCAAACCAATGGAATTCATCTGAAAACCCCTGAGTACGATTGTTATAGCCTAGGTAGGATTTTAAATAAAAGCTTTGATTGTTGATGCGATAACTTTTACCCAGATTTATTTGTAACAATTGATTGAATTCACCATCTCCCGTTTGGTAACTCCCATCGCTACCCGCTGTACTTTCTCCAGAGGGAATGCCCAATATAAGTGAGCCCGAAAGCTTCCAGTTTTTAAGTTGACCCCACCCATATTCTAACCCCAGATTAAAATCACCTAGACCATTATATTCTTGTCTTGGTTCGTAGACTTTTCCTGTGGTTTTGGGAACTTGGGCATACTGGTAGTTTTTTACAAAAAATGGAAGGTAAGCGATTATGTTGATTTTTTTACCAATCCCTATTTCACCATAAATGCTATTGATAAAAAGACCTCGAGTAGAATTGGGATCTGTGAGTCCCTGATCAGTAAAATGTTTATTTGCTAAAAGCGACCAGCCTCCAAGTTTTAGATATCCAGTTCCTTTTTCTTTTATCCATTGACCATGAACTAAAAAACTTGAGCAAATTAAAAGAAGTGTGAGTAGGTTTTTCATTAATCATAAATTTTTGCTTCACCTACTTTTACATTAAAGGGTTTACACCAATAGAGAATGTACTTGTAATCCATTAATTCAATGGAATTGGGAAGGTTGTAGGAATGGGCTCCATTAAAGACGGTTACAGCTCCAATTCCATAAGCCCCTGCAGTGGTGTTTGCGTTGTTAGATAGGTAGATATAAAGTCCTGGTAGCGCCGTTGAGGCTTTATAATTTTCGTCAAGAGAGAGGACTAGTCCGTCATTTCCACTGGACAAAGTAAAACTCCCTTCAAGTGTGTAGCTACTTTTAGAAACGACCTCTCCTGAAAATGAAGTAACCATCTCCACTGCAGGTGCAATTATATTGATAACGCTTTGGGCGCTAATGAGGGTGTTGGATACCTGCACTGAAACAGTAAGGGTTACGGTACCCGCTGCGATGGCTTGAAGAGTTCCCGTTTCATCAACCTGAAGTAGTGATTCGTTTGAACTGGTCCAATTGCTATTTGGAACATCTGCTGGATTTCCCATTGCGTCTTGAAAGGCCAATTCTAATTGATAATTCGTTTCTGCAGTAATTTGAGTTATAGCATTCGTAATCGTTATGGTGGGAGTTTGTGTGTTAGATCCAGAAATTAATTCCTCCTCCGATGGTTCTTCCATAGGTTCTTCAGGTGTAACTAAAACTACATTACTTTGAATTGTGATATTAATTTCATCTTGTAAAACAGAGCCTTCTGAAGAAGTTGTTCTAACAATAATTTGAACTGTTCCTACCCTAAGGGGAGTTGCATTTCCATTAGAATCAATGGTTAAAATTTCTGAATTAGAGCTTTCCCATTCGAATTGAGAATTTGGTATAAATTCTCCTATATTATTAAAGTAGCTTGCTTCAAAAGAATAAGAGTCACCTAAAGTAATCTCAGAATAAGGAGTGGTTATTCTTAGGACAGGGGGTACATAGTCATCAATAAGATCCACGCCTGTACAAGATATAAATAGGCAAATAAAAAAAAGCGAAAGCGGCTTATGATATTGCATGTTAAGAATTTGGATCTTAACAAAGTTAACTTATTTTCTTAAAAATTTAAGCGGTTCACAATAGTTTAACAGCTTCTTCAGCGAAATAGGAGGCAATGAGTGTAGCGCCTGCTCTTTTAAAACTAAATAATTGTTCCATCATAGCCGCATCGTGATCTAGCCATCCTTTTTCCGCAGCAGCTTTTAGCATTGCATATTCTCCACTGACTTGATAGGCTGCAATGGGTACGGATACAGATTCTCTTAGGTCACGGATAATATCTAAATAAGCTAAGCCGGGTTTTACCATGACAATATCAGCGCCCTCTTCAATATCTCTTTGGGTTTCTATGATGGCTTCGTTACGGTTCGTAAAGTCCATTTGATAGGTTTTTTTATCGCCAAAGCCAGGTGTAGAATCTAAAGCATCTCGAAAAGGACCATAAAATGAAGAAGCATATTTAGCACTATAACTCATGATGATTGTATCATGGAAATGCTCTTGTTCCAGAGATTTTCGTATGCTTAATACCCGTCCATCCATCATGTCACTAGGGGCAATTACATCGGCTCCAGCTTGGGCATGAGACAGTGCCATAGAGGCTAGAACTTCAACGGTAGCATCATTGATTATTTTGCCTTCTTTGACAATTCCATCATGCCCAAAAGAAGAATAAGGATCAAGAGCAACATCCGTCATAACCACCATTTCAGGCACAGCATTTTTTACCGCTTGTATGGATCTTTGCATCAGTCCATTTGGATTTAATGCCTCGCTACCTTGGTTGTCTTTTAAATGATCGGGCACTTTTACAAAAAGCAAAACAGCTTTCAAGCCAGACTGCCAAAGCGATTTTACTTTTTCAGCAATAAAGTCGGTGGACCATCGGTAGTAACCAGGCATGGAGGCGATGGGTTCCTTTTTTTGTGTCCCTTCGATCACAAACAAGGGAACAATAAAGTCGCTAGGACTCAGGTGGTGTTCTTGAACTAATGCTCTGAGGGTTGCAGAACTTCGAAGTCTTCTATTGCGCTGAATGGGATACATAATTCTTTGTTTTAAGGATTATCAGTTTCGTTTTCTCCTTGATTATTGTTATCAAATTCGGAGTGGTTTTCAGGAGAGAAATGGACTTCAACAGAATCGTTTTCATGTTCATTTTCTATTTCCTCATCTGGAAGTATGGTTGCATCACGCGTCCTTTTCTTTAGGGTTCCTAAAAGCATGATAAACATCGAGCTTAAAATGACGATCAAAAGAACCCGCTCATCAATCGGACTTGTTTCTGTATTGATAAAGGTAATCTCTTTGAGTTGGATAAAAAGAAGGATGCTTATCAATCCCCGTGGTGACATGTAAACCAATGAGCTGGGTTTTAGTTTAAAGGTAGTTGCAGACAAATAAACATACCGTAAAATAAGCATAACCAGAAAAATAATTAAACCGTAGATTATTGGAGAGAAGCTATCAAAATCTAAAATTTGTATCGAAAAGCCGAAAAATAAGAAAAAGAAAGTGCGAACAATAAAGGTGGATTCTGCGGTGAGTATATGAAATTCATGAAACCCTTTTTCCGTTTGTTCAATGTCTAAATATTTTAATAAAAATTGCGGCAGTAGACTTTTAACATTACTCAAGAAAATTCCAAAGATAAAGATGGTCACCAGTGCTGGGAGATGAAATAGTTTTCCAAAAGCATACACCAAAATAAGTAAAGCTAAAATTAAAAAGAACTTTACATGATGATCAATTTGCTGTAAAAGCCGAAAAAGCACATAGGTGATGGCAAGTGAGATCACAATAACCCCCAAGATTTGAAATCCTAATGAAACTAGAGGGCTTGCTCCAATTAGTGGTTGATTGGATTCAAATTGACGAATGGCGTAATTGAAAATCATAATTCCCAAAATATCTGAAAATGTGGATTCATAAATTACAAACTCACGTTCTTTGCTTAACAGACTTGCAGCTGAAGGGATAGCAACTGCACTGCTGATTATGGATAACGGAATGGCGTATAAAATAGCTTCGTTCGTTTCCATTTGAAAAAGGAAATTAAAGATCCATTTTAAGGCCCAAATATTTGCAACAAGAATAAAAAGGGCTGCTAAGAAACCTTTCAAAATTAAAGGGAGTTTTTCTCTGCTGATTTCTAACTCTACGGCTCCCTCAAGGACAATCAGAATTAATCCAATCGTACCTAAAACAGGGATTAAATTGTCTATAAAATCAAATTCATTATAGCCGTAGGCATTGGCTGTGGCTCTGACAATAATCCCGGTAATCATGAGAAGAATCACAGCAGGAAATTTTGTTCTTCGAGCAAAAGCATCAAACAAGTATGAAAATATGATGAGTAGGGGAAGCACAAATAAGATGGAAAGGGTATTCATGAGATTGGCTTTTTTGAGGCTTTAAGATACAAAATGTTAAAAGATCCCCTCATATATTTACACCCAAGCTTTGGGTTTTTTTAAAACATCGATTAATTTAGATTCCTCACTCCCTTCTTCAGGCTGATGATTATAGTGCCATTGAACTGAGGGTGGAAGA
Organism: Flavobacteriaceae bacterium; assembly: GCA_029248185.1. GTDB lineage: Bacteria > Bacteroidota > Bacteroidia > Flavobacteriales > Flavobacteriaceae > MS024-2A. The sequence goes on from JAQWJV010000011.1 coordinate 47,692, forward strand.
CTCATTAAAATACTTTCTATACGACCGTTGGTTTTTAAACCAAAGAGTGTTCCTTTATCGTGAATTAAATTAAACTCAACATAACGACCTCTTCTAATTTCTTGCCAAGTCCGCTGTTCGGGAGTGTATTTCATGGACTTCCGTTTTTCTAAAATAGGAATGTAAGCCTCAATAAAGGAGTTCCCTACTTCGGTTGTGAAGTCAAATCGATCTTGAATGCTATATTCTTCATTCGCTTTTAGATAATCAAAAAACAATCCGCCAATCCCTCTGGCTTCTTCTCGATGTGCATTGTGAAAATAAGCATCACATTTGTCTTTAAATTCTTGATAAAAATTTGGATGATGCTTATCACAGGCCTTTTTGCATAGTAAATGAAAGTGTTGTGCATCTTCTTCAAAAAGATAGTATGGAGTTAGGTCTAGGCCTCCACCAAACCATTGATCAATGCAATTTCCTGAAGCGTCATACATTTCAAAATAACGCCAATTTGCATGAACAGTGGGAGCCATCGGGTTTTTTGGGTGAATGACTAAACTCAAACCACAGGCGAAAAAATCTACTTTTTCTACCTTAAAATAAGCTTGCATGCTTTCCGGTAAGGGACCATGAACAGCCGAAATATTGACTCCTCCTTTTTCGATTATAGCACCATTTTCTATCACACGGCTGTGTCCACCACCGCCCTCTTTTCTTTTCCAGGAATCTTCTCTAAACGTAGCTGAACCATCTACTTTTTCAAGTGCTTCTGTAATCTGATTTTGTAGTGTTTGAATATATTGGTAAAACAGGTCTTTCATTTGGATGGTTTAGGGGTTGTATTCTTTAACTGCATCCACGAATGCTTTTGCATGGTCTACTGGAATATTGGGGAGAATACCATGGCCTAAATTGACAATGTATTTATCTTTTCCAAAGTCAGTGATCATTTTATGAACTCCTGCTTTAATTTCAGGAATTGGAGAAAGAAGTCGAGAAGGGTCAAAATTTCCTTGCAAGGTAATTTGACCTCCGGAAAGATACCTTGCGTTTCGGGCGGTACAGGTCCAATCTACCCCCAGGGCTGAAGCACCCGAGCGACCCATTTCGTGTAATGCAAACCAACACCCTTTACCAAATACAATAACAGGAATTTCTTCTTTAAGGGCATCAATGATTTGTTGAATATAAGGCCATGAAAAAATAGTGTAATCCTCTGGAGAAAGAAGTCCCCCCCAAGAATCAAATACCTGAACAGCATGCACTCCTGCTTTCACTTTTTCTTTTAAGTAGGCAATGGTTGTATCGGTAATTTTTTGAAGCAAGGTATGTGCAGCTTCGGGTTGACTAAAGCAAAACCCTTTGGCAATATCAAAATTTTTAGATCCTTGACCTTGCACAGCATAACATAAAAGTGTCCAAGGTGAACCTGCAAATCCAATTAAGGGTACGCGTTCATTCAGTGCTTGCTGTGTCATTTTTACCGCATCTAATACGTATCCTAAGTGTTCGTGAATGTCAGGAACAATGACTTGTGAAACCTGTTCAGAAGATCGAATGGGATTCGGAATCCAGGGTCCAATACCATCTTTCATTTCAACAGGAATTTGCATGGCTTGAAGTACCACAAGGATGTCACTAAAAAGAATAGCGGCATCGGGGCCTACTTGGTCTATCGGCATGACCGTAATCTCTGTGGCTAATTCTGGTGTTTGACAGCGGGTAAAGAAATCATATTTTGCTTTTAATTTCATAAAATCTGGGAGGTAACGTCCCGCTTGTCGCATCATCCATACTGGGGGTCGGTTTACTGTTTCTCCTTTTAGTGCTTTTAAGAAAAGATCATTTTTGAGCATAGTCATGAGTGTAATAGTGGTGAATACTTAATAGTAGCTGATTTTCGTTTGGTGATTTAGCTACCGAGTAGTTTTTGGTAAATTTGGATAAACTTGCTGCAGTGGTATTGCCAATGCAAAATCCATGCATTCCAGCTTTCCAAGTATTTGATTTAAAATAACTTTTTACCGCAGAGGGACTAAAAAAAAGAACCCCATCAAATCTTGATTCGATTGCTTTTGGGGTGTAAAGCGTATCATAGATTTCATGTAAAATCAAAGGAGTTTCATTTTGAGCCAATACCTTCTCAATTTCTGGTCTTCTTTGCTTTCCGCAGAAAAATGAAAAAGATTCATTTATATGGTTTTTTGATATAAAATGAGCTAAAAATGAAGCATTTTGGCTCATTTTTACCACTTTATGACCTTCTTTCTCTAAAATCAATTTCGTTTTTTCTCCTACACAGAAATAGTTTTTACCCTCTAATTTAGGGCTTATATTAGGTTCATTTAGTGCCAATCGAACTGCATTTTGACTGGTAAAAATGATATTATTATGGATCTTGTTTATTTTAGATGGAATAGGTTTGATTTGGATAAAAGGAAACTCAACTAATGAAAATCCCCGATGAATTAATCGATCTTTAAAATTTGCTGACAGGAGTTTTGTAGAAAGTAAGCGCATTAGAGTTGGGATTTAATTTGTTGCATCAGTTCTTTCCCTCCTTTACTTAAAATTTCCTGGGCTTTTTTAATTCCGAAACCTTTACTTTTATTTAAAGAAATTTGCTCTTTATGGACCAGGGCCCTAGAGCCGTCCAAACTAAAAAGACCCCCCCAGAAGAAAAGAGTGTCCCTCTCCAAATAGGCATAGGCACCTATGGGTGCGGTACATCCCCCTTCTAAGGTGTTCAAGAAGGTGCGTTCAATTTCAGCACAGTATGCGGTTTCAGTACAATTTATTTTTTCTAAAACAGCTCCAATTTGTTTGTTGGTTTTTAAACAGGCAATGCCCACAATTCCTTGGGCAGGTGCCGGTATCATCCAATCGAGTACTTCGTGATGATTGTGAAGTAAATTCAATCGTTCCAATCCTGCTTGAGCAAAGACAGCACCAGACCAATCCGAATGATTTAATTTTTCAAGTCGTTTTTGTACGTTGCCTCTGAGATTTTCAACTTGATGTTTTGGATATTTCCTCAACCATTGTGCTTTTCTTCTTAAACTTCCTGTGCCAATAGAGGATTGGGATTTCCAACTTTTAAATGCAGTATTATATACCATTGCGTCCCAGGGGTTCCCCCTTGAAAGAACAGCTTTTATCTCAATTTCCTCAGCTAAAAGGGTGGGGACATCTTTTAAGCTATGAACCGCAACATCAATTTTATTATTCAGCAATGCGGTGTCTAAACTTTTTGTAAAGATTCCTTGGATACCCATTGTGTATAAAGGCTGTGTAAGGTCTAGATCTCCATTACTTTCAATGAGAACCAATTCAGCAGGATGCCCCTGGGATTGCAATGCGGTTTTTACTTGCTTGGCTTGCCATAAGGCTAATTCGCTTTTTCGAGTACCGATGCGTATCATCCTAACTGTGATTTTCTGGGGTCAGCTGAAAGACTTCATTAAGTAGGGCAACTGTTTTATCTGCTTCTTTTGGATTTGATCTCAAGTATGCAGCAATTTGCCCTGTTAATTTTTGAGCCATTTGGTCTGGACTCATTTCTGTTTCCCATTGACTATCAAAACCCTCTATTTGAGTTAATTTCTTTTTAAAGGCTTTGAGTGTGGGTACGTATTTACGGTGTTCCAGCCAGATGTAAAATTCGTTTTCAACTTCAGTTAATATTTGTTCAGCTTGAGGAATAAATTTTTTGCGCTTTTCGAACGTAGCATCTGTGATTTGAGAAAGTTCATCCAGATGGATTACTTCAACATTGGGAAGAGCGTTGACCTCAGGAGCCACATTTCTTGGAATAGAAAGGTCTAGGATTAGAAGGGGTTTGGTGTTGTGAATTAAATCAGAAGAAACAGTGGGCTTTTGAGCTCCTGTGGCCACAATAAGAACATTGGACTGATGGATTGCGCTAGTTAATTCTCCGTAGGGTTTTACCCTAACAGGGAATTTTCCTGCAATTTTCTCTGCCTTTTCCTGGGTTCTATTAATTAAAACAATATGATCATTTTGGGTGTGTTTTACTAAATTCTCACAGGTGTTTGCTCCAATTTTACCGGTTCCAAAAAGCAGGATATTTTTTTCAGAAATAGCAGACACGTTTTTTAAAATGTATTGTACGGAGGCAAAAGCAACCGAAGTTGCACCGCTTGATATTTCAGTTTCAGTTTTAATGCGCTTGCTTGACTGAATTACGGCATTGATTAAGCGCTCTAAAGGCCCTTGAGCAAGCTGCATTTTTTTTGATCGATAAAAACTTTGTTTGATTTGACCTATGACCTCAAAATCACCTAAAATCTGACTTTCTAGACCTGTTCCTACTCGAAAAAGATGGTGATAAGCATCTCTGTCAGTGTAGGAATATCCAATTTGATCAAAGGTTTTTTTGTCCCCACCAGAATGATCACATAACAAGTTAACTAGTGTTTTATATTCTGAAGTCCAACTGTATAGCTCTGTCCGATTGCATGTATTGATTACTAAAAAGTTTGAAATACCCAATTCTTTTGCTTCAAGAAATAAAGCATGAAGCTGGGTGTCATTCAAACTGAATTGTCCACGCAGGTCAATGTCGGCAGTTTTGTAACTTACCCCTATGGCATGAAAATGTTTGGCTTTAATCAAAAAAGGAAATCGTAAAAATTCGAATACAAAAGTAAGGGAGTAGATAGCTAAAAAATAACGGTAAAAAGGTTTAAAGTACCTCTAAAGGTTTTTTTTATGATTTTTAATCCCTTACTTTGAAAAAGTCCTATTTTTGTGGTACTAAGACTGTTTTATTTAACATTTTGTAGGATTCAAAAATCAAATACTATTTGAATATGGAGGTAAAAAATGACGTTAAAAGTACTTTTGAAGTTAGTGTCCTAGATTCTGGGTTTAAAGTGCTGAGAATTAAAAATGACACACAACAGCCGATTAAAGAGGAATATCCTGTAAATCAAGATTTTATCCAATTTCATTTTTGCTTAAAGGGGCAAATGAATTTTATTTTTAATCAAGGAAGTTATAGTTTTCCAGTAAATGAAGATCATTCAATGTTACTTTTTAATCCGCAAAAAGCATTGCCTATAGCGGTAGAATTAGCACCAAATGCATGGTTGGTGAGTGTTCTTATATCAATTTCAAAATTTCATTCTTTGTTTTCTGCTGATGCAGATCATATTTCATTCTTAAGCCCTGAAAATAGTGCTAAAAAGTATTATGATAATTTGCCTTTTAGTTCATCAATTGCAGTTGTTTTAAGTCAAATTTTGCACGCTAAAGTTCACGACAGCATGAAGAGTTTGTATTTTAAGGGTAAGGTGTATGAATTGCTTAGTTTGTATTTTAATAAAAGCGAAGATCCCTCATTGGAACAGTGTCCCTTTTTGGTCGATGAAGAAAATGTAAGAAAGATAAGAAAGGCTAAGGATATTATTTTAGAGCGTATGTCTGATCCTCCGTCTCTTGAGAATTTGGCAGCCGAAATTGGCTTGTCATTAAAAAAATTGAAAGAGGGTTTTAAACAGCTTTATGGCGATACGGTCTATGCCTATCTTTTAGATCAAAAAATGGAAGAAGCCAGGCGAATGTTGAATTCACAAAAGTTTAATGTTAACGAAGTAGGTCTCAAATTAGGTTACAGTACAGCAAGTCATTTTATTGCTGCTTTTAAAAAGAAATATGGAACCACTCCCAAGAAATATTTAGGTTCAGTATCTTTGTGAAAAATTGTGAATGAAAGGAGTATTACTAGTCAATCTGGGATCGCCAGAGAGTACGGAAACAAATGATGTAAGAGATTATTTAGGTGAATTTTTGATGGATGAGCGGGTGATTGATTTACCCAAATGGTTTCGAAGCTTTTTAGTCAAAGGGATTATCTTAAAAACACGACCCAAGAAATCTGCAAAAGCTTACAGGAAAATTTGGTGGAAGGAGGGCTCACCCCTCATTGTACTTTTAGAACGTCTTCAAGAAAAAGTTCAGAAAAAGGTTTCTGTACCTGTGGCTTTAGCCATGCGGTATGGTTCTCCTTCAATTCATGATGGTTTAAAAGAGTTGGCAGATCAAGGGGTGACTGAAGTTTTCTTGGTACCCTTATATCCTCAGTTTGCCATGGCTACTACGGAAACGATTCTAGTCTTAGCAGAAGCGCTTAGAAAAAAGTACTTTCCTCAGATGGAATTCACTTCCTTGCCCGCATTCTACAATCATCCTGATTACATTCGAGTGCTAGGAAATTCAATTCAAGAAGCTTTACAAGGTAAAAACTGGGAGCATATTCTGTTTTCTTATCATGGGGTTCCTAATCGACATATTAGAAAATCGGATGTGACAAAGTCCCATTGTAAGATGGATGGAAAATGTTGTTTTAGTGATTCTCCTGCTCATGCCTATTGTTATCGACATCAATGTGAAATGACTACTGTTAAAGTGGCGGAGTATTTAGAACTCAAGGAAGGCTCTTATTCTACAAGTTTTCAATCGCGTGTTTCTATTTTAGGTTCTTGGTTAAAACCCTACACTGATAAAACAGTTGAGGCTTTTGCAAAAGGAGGTACTAAAGAGCTTGCCATTGCTACACCTGCTTTTGTTTCGGATTGTTTAGAAACACTTGAGGAAATTGGAATGGAGGCTGCAGAGGATTTTGAAGATAATGGAGGAAAACATTTACATGTCATTCCTTGTATCAACGACCGTGAGGATTGGGTAAAAGTATTGAGTAGATGGATTGATGAATGGGCACTTAATGAAAGTGTTTCATGAGTAAAAACCTAACGGAGTTATTAGGAACAGATTCCATTCCAAAACTACTAGTTAAACAAGCATTACCTGCTTCTATAGGGATCTTAGTGATGTCGCTTAATATTTTAATCGACACCATTTTTGTGGGACAATGGATTGGCTCTAACGCCATAGCAGCCATCAATGTAGTGCTACCTGTTTCTTTTTTTATTGCGGCTTTGGGAATGTCTATTGGGGTAGGAGGAGCTTCGATTATCTCTAGAGCTCTAGGAGAAAAAAAGCATTCAAAAGCAGAAGCTACTTTTGGGAATCAAATTACATTGACCTTTTTATTGACCATTACTGTTGTTATTTTTGGTTTGGCTTTTGTAGATCAACTAATCCTACTTTTTGGAGGAAAGGGGTCTCTTTTTTCACTTGCTAAAACCTATTATGTCATTGTGCTTTATGGAGTCCCTGTTTTGGCTTTATGTATGATGGCTAACAATACCATACGTGCTGAGGGAAAACCAAAAAATGCTATGTATGCAATGCTTTTACCGTCAGTTTCTAATTTACTTTTAGATTATGTATTCATTAATATTTTTGATTGGGGAATGATGGGTGCCGCATGGGCAACAACCCTTTCCTATGGGGTTTGTGCTTTGTATATCGTATATTTTTTTCTTTCCAAAAAGAGTAGTTTGTATCCAAGCTGGAGTTCTTTTAAGTTACAACCTGCTTTGATAAAAGAAATTTCTTCTTTAGGGTCTGTTACTTTGGCTCGTCAAGCCATGGTGAGTATCACCGTACTCTTGGTAAATAATATTTTATTTTCTTATGGGGGAGAATCTTCAATTGCAGTTTATGCAATTATTAGCCGAATGCTAATGTTTGCAACGTTTCCAATCCTTGGGATAACACAAGGATTTTTACCCATTGCAGGATATAATTACGGGGCGCAAAATGTACAACGTGTTCGTAAGGTGATCAATATTTCCATTCGATATTCTGTAATTTTAGCGACTACAATTTTTCTTTTCATTTTCTTTTTTGCGGAACAGATTCCAGGAATTTTCTCAAAGGATAACGCAGTAGCTACTGAAACTCCTTTAGCCTTACGCTATGTGTTTGCAGCGCTACCAATTATTGGAGTGCAATTAATTGGGGCAGCCTATTTCCAGGCCATTGGTAAAGCCATCCCTGCTTTGTTGTTAACCTTAAGCCGTCAGGGTCTTTTTTTCATTCCTTTATTATTTATTCTCTCTCATTTTTATGGAGTAATGGGAGTTTGGATGGTTTTTCCTGTGGCAGATGTATTTTCTACCCTAATGACAGCCTATTTTTTGAATCGAGCAGTTACAAAACAATTAGTAAAATAATTGTTTTTAGGATTGCCTTTGTTTTAATTTTAAAGATCTAATGCCAGGAGCTTCCTTTTTAAGAAATATATTTTATACTTTTAATTTCATCAATTGACATTATGAAAAATAGTACCTTTTTATTTGTATCCATTTTTATTTCGTTTCTCACCATTCAACCATTTTTTGCTCAGCGAAAAAAGCGAGCAAATCAGTCGAAAATACTGAGTTATCCTGAAAATACTTACGAGTCTCTTTCGTACCGATCTATTGGTCCGTTTAGAGGCGGTAGATCTGCAGCAGTGACAGGTGTTCCTGGAAAGCCAGATTTATATTATTTTGGGGCTACAGGAGGTGGTGTATGGAAAACAGAAGATGGGGGCCAAACGTATGAAAATATTTCAGACGGCTTTTTTGGTGGAAGTATAGGAGCTGTAGCCGTTTCAAAAAGTGATCCCAATGTCATTTATGTAGGAGGTGGAGAAGTAACGGTTAGAGGAAATGTTTCTTCTGGATACGGAATCTGGAAATCAGTAGACGCTGGGAAAACATGGACTTTTTCTGGCCTGCCAAAATCAAGGCATGTACCAAGAATTGTAATTCACCCAACCAATCCGGATATCGTGTATGCAGCTGTTTTGGGGAATATTTATAAGCCTACGGATGAACGAGGGGTTTATAAGAGTATCGATGGGGGCCGGAGTTGGAAAAAAGTTTTATTTTCAAATGCCGATTCAGGCGCATTTGAATTGGTAATGGATCCTTCCAATCCAAGAAATCTATATGCTTCTACTTGGAGATTAAATCGAACCCCCTATAGTTTAAATAGTGGAGGAGAAGGTTCTGCTCTATGGAAAAGTACAGATGAGGGAAAAACATGGAATGAAATTAGTTTAAATAAAGGTTTTGCAAAAGGAACCTTGGGTGTTATTGGGGTGACTGTATCTCCAATAAATTCAGAGCGAGTTTGGGCCATAGTAGAAAATAAAGAAGAAGGAGGTGTTTATCGCTCTGACAACGGAGGAACCACTTGGTCCCATATAAATGATAGCCGTGCTTTACGTCAGCGCGCATGGTATTATTCTAAAATTTATGCGGATTCCCAAGATGCCGATATTGTTTATGTGATGAATGTTTCTTATCACAAATCAAAAGATGGAGGGAAGACCTTTAAAAGTAATAATGCGCCCCATGGAGATCATCATGATTTATGGATTGCACCAGAGGATAATCAACGCATGATCATCGCAGACGACGGAGGGGCTCAAATAAGCTATAATGGTGGAGCAACATGGAGTACTTATTACAATCAGCCTACAGCACAATTTTATCGAGTCACAACGGACAATGCATTCCCATATCGAATTTATGTTGCACAACAAGACAATTCTACGATCCGCATAGCACATCGTTCGAGTGGAAGTGGAATTTCTAGTGCTGATTGGGAGGTAACTGCAGGAGGTGAGTCTGCTCACATAGCTGTTGATCCTCTAAACAATGATATTGTTTATGGCGGAAGTTATGGAGGCTATTTGACACGTGTAAATCATCAAACAAAAACAAGAAGAGGAATCAATGTTTGGCCCGATAACCCCATGGGATATGGAGCAGAAGGGATGAAGTATCGTTTTCAGTGGAATTTCCCTATCCTTTTCAGTAAGCACAACCCAAAGAAATTATACACTTTTTCAAACCAAGTTCACGTATCTGAAAATGAGGGACAATCATGGGAAATTATCAGTCCGGACTTGACGCGAAACGATCCTGAACGATTGAAATCTTCTGGGGGACCCATTACACAGGACAATACAGGAGTTGAATATTACTGTACTCTTTTTGCAGCAAATGAATCTCCTTTAGAAGAAGGCTTATTGTGGGTGGGTAGTGATGACGGATTATTGCATTTAACTCGTGATGGAGGTAAAAACTGGACAAATGTTACGCCAGCTCAAATGCCCAAATGGTTAATGATCAACAGTATTGACCCTTCTCCTTTTGATCCTGCCGTTTGTTATGTGGCGGGAACACTCTACAAAACAGGGGATTTTACCCCTTATTTATATAAAACATCAGACTATGGACAGTCATGGGTTAAAATAACTAAAGGGATAAATAAAGAGCATTTTACACGTGTACTTAGAGCTGATCCCTCTAGAAAGGGATTACTCTATGCAGGAACAGAAACAGGAATGTATGTTTCCTTTGATGATGGGGCCTCTTGGGATCCTTTTCAATTGAATTTACCCATCGTTCCAATTACTGATTTGACACTCAAGGATAATAGTTTGATTGTTGCTACTCAAGGAAGAAGCTTGTGGATGATAGATGACTTAACAGTTCTTCATCAATTAAATCAACAAGTAGTTGATCAAGAAGTCACTTTATTTAAACCCAAGGACAGTTATCGAACTCAAGGTAGAAGCAGAAGTTCTTTAACTCAAGGAACCAACCTACCCAATGGAGTTATCGTGCATTTTAATGTCAATGATTTTGATGCAGCAAAGGATACCATCCAATTGCATTTTAAAGAAAAAGGGGGTGAGCTAATCAAAACATTTAGTACCGCCTCTGAAAAGGATAAATTAGACATTAAAGTGGGTGGAAATCAATTTGTATGGAACACCCGTTATAAAGGGGCTGAACGTCTTGAAGGGATGATTTTGTGGGGAGCTTCTTTGTCTGGTGCTAAAGCAGTACCCGGAGACTATACGGTGAGTTTACAGAAAAATGAAACGGTTATTGAACAATCATTTAGCATTCTGCCTGACCCGAGAGCTGAAACATCTATTGCTGATATGCAAAAGCAATTTGATTTTGTAAATAGCGTAAATCAAACTCTTGATGAAGCCCATCAAGCCATCAAAAACATAAGAAGCATTAATAAAAAATTAAGTGCGTTTGAAACCAATTATGGAAATTTGAATGAAGCAAAAGCGATACTCAAAACCGCTACAGATCTTAAAAATGAATTTTCAGAGATTGAAAAGGCGCTTTATCAAACACAAAATAAGAGTAATCAAGATCCACTTAATTTTCCCATTCGTCTGACAAATAAGTTAGGTCATATAAATAATTTAGTGATGTCCAGCGATTTTCCTCCTACAGATCAAGATAGTGTAGTGAGTAAGTTGCTTACAAACCAAATTAAGGAACAAATGAAACGGTACAACAAATTGGTAAAAGAAGATCTAGAATCTTTCAATAAAACTTTTGCTGCCTTGAAGCTAGATTATTTAACATTAAAATAGAGCAATTTGTATTATAATTACATTAAAGCATTACATCTTATCTTTGTAATTACTTGGTTTGCAGGTTTGTTTTATGTACCTCGTCTTTTTATATATCATATAGAGGCGTCTAAAAAGTCAAAAGCGGAAGCAGACATCCTAATTCCTCAATTTAAATTAATGACCAAAAGGTTGTGGTATATTATAACTTGGCCTTCAGCAATTTTAGCAATTTTATTTGCTATTTGGTTGTTGTTTTTGATGCCTTCATGGTTGATACAGCCTTGGATGCACTTGAAACTTTCATTGGTCTTACTTTTGGCCATGTACCATTTGAAAACCCATCAGTATTTTAAAAAACTACAAAAAGACATGATTACACACAGCAGTAATTTTATGCGCATCTGGAATGAAGGGGCGACCCTCTTGCTTTTTGCTATTGTATTTCTTGTTGTTTTAAAAGATAGTTTTCATTGGATCACGGGATTACTTGGACTGGTAGGATTGGCATTTGTTCTCTTTTTGGGAATACGATTGTATAAAAAAACAAGAAAAGACTAATGGCAGTATTTTTTAAGCTTCCCGAAAAATTTTCATTCAGAACTCGACTTTTTGTAGTCATGATTGTCATGCTTTTAGTTTCTGGGGTGCTTATCTTAGGAACCACATCCATACAGTATGAGTCACAAAGAGAGAATTATCATTTAGGGAGATTGGACAGGAAAGAGTCCCAAATTAAACGACATATTAATTATTTGGTGAGTAAAAATAATTTGTTCAACAAACCCGATAGTATTTGGAATCAGTTTAGTGCAGATTTTGAAAAAATCAATTCCATTCACAGCATCAGGTATTCTCTTTTTAAATTGGATGGATCACCGCTTTTAATATACCATACGCCCCTTGAGATTATTGCAAATGATTACCAGTTAGATCAAGTGTTATTAAATAAGATTTCTGAAAGCCAAGCAGGGGTATATTTGGAACAATACAATTCCGATCTGGATAAATTTCATGCCTCATATAGTCTGTTGAGGGATAGTCGAAACCGACCCTATGGAATTTTATTTTTCCCTTATTTTGAGGATATTTCTTTTTCTGAAAACGAATTGAATTCTTTTTTACAGAATCTATATCAGATCTATATTTTGCTATTTTTTGGGGTAATTTTCATAGCGTATTTCTTATCTAAGTATGTTACACGTTCCTTAGAGACCATTAGGGTTAGGATGGCAGAAACGAGTTTGCAAAAAAAGAATGAAAAGATATATCTTAAAAATGCAACTCGTGAAATTGATAGTTTGGTTAATTCATACAATAACATGATTGACGATTTATCGGAAAGTGTTGCTAAACTGGCCAAGACTGAACGAGAACAAGCTTGGCAAGAAATGGCACGACAAGTAGCACATGAAATAAAAAATCCATTGACCCCGATGCGTTTGACCATTCAGAGTTTTCAGCGCAATTATGACCCCAATGACTTAGACAGTAAAAATAAATTAAATGATTTTTCTAATCTTTTGATTCAACAAATTGATACGATGAGCGAGGTTGCTGAGGCTTTTTCTGACTTTGCAAGCTTGCCCAAACCCAATATGAAGGAGTGTGATTTGGTGGAGGTAACCAAAATGGCCGTCACTATTTTTCAGCAAGAGCATATTGTTTTCTCTTCGGATCAAGCCCACATTTATCAAAAGTTGGATCGGACTCAGTGGACTCGGGTGATTACGAATTTAATTCAAAATGCACTCCAATCAGTATCTCCAAAAAAGACACCCCAAATTGGGATACACATTAATGCCGAATCCGATCAAACAATTATTACGATTATGGACAATGGGAGTGGAATTTCTCCTAAGCTAAATGACAAAATTTTTGAACCTAAATTTACTACCAAAAGTTCTGGAATGGGCCTAGGACTGGGGATCGTCAAAAATATTATTGAATCCCATGGTGGAATTATTTCCTTTGTGTCCACCCCTAAGAAAGGAACTACGTTTACTATTATTTTACCGACGAGTGTATAAAAACCTCAGGATATTAGTGATTAGATTTATGGATCCTGCCTGTTTCAAAGAATAATACTATTGCTGCTGAATGATCTTTTAAAGATATTCTCCTTTTGGTTAAGGCATTTTTAAATAAAAGAGATCTTCTTCAGTATCATTGATTGTTTAAAAATGTAATGACTGCTTTTAAACTTTGATCGGGCATTTCCTCCATTGGAATATGTCCGACTCCTTTCATAATTACTAGGGTATCTTTTTGCAGGTCGTTATGGAATTGGTATGCTTTTTCCTTTGGGATGAGATTGTCTTGATCTCCCCAGAGTATCAGGGTTTTCTGTTTGATTGATTTGATTTTTTGATAAGCATTCGTATCTTTTTTAGCATCAAACCGGTCAATAAAAGCCTGACGATTTCCTTCCCTCAGGGTAAGTTCAAAATAACGATCCACCAGTGAATCGGTAACTTTTGTTTTGTCTGCATAAACATTTTCAACACTTTGTTTTGCAATCAAGCGCGGGGTAATGAAGGTGAAAATATTTCTTAGAATAGGCATTTGAGCAATTTTAAATGCCAACGGGACACTCTTCGAACGGTTAGGATATCCTGCAGCATCTATTAAGATCAATTGATCCACCATTTTGGGGTATTGGGCTGTAAATCTCCATGCAATATTTCCACCTAGAGAATTACCTCCAAGGATGCATTTTTCTATGCCACGCGCACTCAAAAATTGTCGGATAAAATTGACATAATTATCTATGGAGTAATCGCGATTCGGAAAAGGTCCCGTGAGGCCATAGGCAGGTAGATCCATACGGATAACTCTAAAGTCAGACTTGAGTTGTGCTGACCATTCATCAAAGGTGTGAAGGCTTGAACCTGTTCCATGAATCAGAATAATCGGTATTGAATCCCTTGGATCTCCTTCGTCTCGATAATGAACTTCCATTCCGTCAACAGAAAGAAATGAAGAAGGAGGAGGCGCATATTGTTTTTTTAATTTTTCTAATGCAATGTCTCGATGACCATAAAGTGAAAGAATAAGAATTACCAGAAATCCAATACTTAAAAGTAATATTTTGATGATTTTGGACAGTAATTTCATTACATATTGAGTTGAAAAGTCACCTAAGTGTTAGTTAAGAGTGTAAGGTACTGTTTTTCGTTAAGGTAGAAGTTAGTTTTGATGCTGTAATGCTTCAACCCCAATACCTATCGTTTTTTCAATAATTTGCAGCAGTTTTTCATTTTCCTCGGGGATGTTTTCCAAGGCAGGGTGTACTTTGATTTTTAAATAAACACCTAGGGGCATTGGAAAATATTTATTTTCTGCAAAGCGCCAGGAATTCCCCACTGAAATAGGAACGACAAGCGCATCGGGCATGTATTGCAGGAGCGACAGGAGACCTGCTTTTTGAAAGGGTTTTGTTTTTCCGTTTCGACTGCGTGTCCCTTCAGGAAATATAACTGCGGAATGTTTTTTTTCGCTCAAGCTTTTTCCGAAATGTTGAATGGCTTCTATTGCTTTTTTTGGATTTTTTCGATCGATGAGTAGTGCGCCTCCATGGCGTAAATTAAAAGAAACACTGGGGATTCCTTTGCCTAACTCTTTTTTGCTAATGAATTTAGGGTGATGTTTTCGCAGATACCAAATCAGCGGGGGAATGTCATAGGTGCTTTGGTGGTTTGCAACAAAAATAATTGAGCGGTTAGCGAGAATAGGGTGGGGATGATCAAAAGAAATTCGGGTTCCTAATAAGTTTAAAAACCGCAGCAGAAAAAAATTTAATAACTCAATGGAGTGTTTGTGTGCTTTATAGCCGAATCCGTAAAAACAAACCCATTGGATTCCGTGAAAAAGCAATAAGAAAAAACCAAAGCAGCCATAGAAGACAATACTCATCAAATATCGGAATGCCTTTTTCATGATTGAGGTGCGACCAATAAATTTAGATTAGACGATCTAGCAGTGGTCGTTATATGCCGCTTTTAGATTTTCTGCGATCATTTCGGCAGGGCGTCCTTCAATGTGATGACGTTCCACCATATGGACTAATTCACCATCTTTAAATAATGCAATGCTGGGAGAAGAAGGAGGAAAAGGAACCATCATATCTCTTGCGCTTTTAGTTGCTTCTGCATTGACTCCAGCAAAAACGGTTACTAAGTTTTCAGGAGTATTTTCATTTTGTAAGGAATAAAAAACACCTGGGCGTGCATTGGCAGCAGCACATCCACAAACGGAATTAACGACAACCAAGGTTGTACCTTGTTTTGCTAGTGCGTTGGAAACATCTTCAGGAGTAAACAATTCATCGAAACCGATATTTGTTAACTCTTCTCTCATGGGTTTTACTAATTCTGCTGGATACATATTTTTTTTTCAAAGATATAAAAGTAATGTCTTATAAATATGTTTTGTAGCGCGGATTTTATTTGTCAAATTTGTAAATTAAAATTGAACATCAGCATGATTAAATGGGTGGCAGCCTTTTTTGGGTATTATTTATTTCGTTTTCCTGGAGCTATTTTCGGATTTTTTGCTGGAAGTTTTTTGGAAAAATTAGTTCAAGGTTCACGAGTAAATTTTCAAACATTTTCACAGCGTTCAGAACCGGCACAGTTCCAGCTGAACCTTATTGCTTTTGCGGCTATTGTGATTAAAGCAGATGGGCAAGTAAAGGCACAGGAACTCCAATTTGTCCGCAATTTTTTCATTACCAATTACGGTCAACAACAAGCAATTTCAATTTTCGAAACCTTTAATGAACAGGTAAAAAAGGAAACACAAAATATTGAGGAACTGGCACAAGTTTTTATTTCTCAAAGCCGTTATGAAACTCGCTTGCAAGTCATTCATTTTTTGATGGGAGTTGCCAATGCGGATGGAAGTATTTCTCAATCAGAGCTTTCTAAAATTAGGCAAATCGCGTCGGCTTTTGGCATACGTCCTAAGGATTTGGATAGTATTAAAGCGATGTTTGTAAAATCTACTGGAAATGCCTACCGTATTCTTGAAATCACACCTTCAGCAACAGATGCAGAAGTGAAGAAAGCCTATCGAAGTATGGCAAAGAAATACCATCCTGATAAGTTACAGTCCAAAGAACCTGCACTGATCAAAGGAGCACAAGAAAAGTTTCAAGAAGTCCAAAAGGCCTATGAGGAAATTCAAAAAGAAAGAGGGATCTAATGGATACACTTTGGTTTTATTTCGATTTGGGGTTTTGGCATGTAATAGACTGGGAGGGTTTGGATCACCTTTATTTTATTGTTTCCCTTGCAATGCCTTTTGGTTTTAAGGAAAGTAGAAAGTTATTGTTGTGGGTTACTTTATTTACCTTGGGTCATACCCTTTCTTTAGTAGGGAATTTTTATGGTGACTTTTCATTTTCAAGTTACTGGATCGAATTGTTAATTCCGATTACCATCGCCATCAGTGCGGCTTCACTTTTATTACCTCAAAAACTCAATGGAGCTTCAAAAAAGGGACTGTTTTTTCCTATAGTCACTCTGGTTTTTGGAATTGTTCACGGGCTTGGGTTTGGTCGCTATTTTAGTATGTTGATTCCAGAGGATGCCGTTGGACTCTCGTTGTTTTCTTTTGCTTTGGGAGTAGAATTTGCTCAAGCTGTTATTGTAATTGGGGTATTGTGTTTGAGTTTTTTAGTTTTAAAGATTCCCAAAATATCAAAGACACTATGGGAGATTGCTGTTGGGAGTTTTATTTTTATCCTTGCTATTGCAATGATTTTTGAACGAATTTAAAATAAGATTGATTGCTAAATTGGTATCTTCGCTTCAATGGTAAAAGGAAAACAGGAAAAGTACGACAAAGCCTATCTTAAGATGGCCGACACATGGGGTCAACTGTCCTATTGTGAGAGAAAAAAAGTTGGGGCACTTATCGTAAAAGATCGCATGATTATTTCGGATGGATATAATGGGACCCCCTCTGGTTTTGAGAATGTTTGTGAAGATGAAGCGCATTATACCAAATGGTATGTTCTTCATGCGGAAGCCAATGCAATTTTAAAAGTTGCCGCATCCACCCAATCGTGTAAAGGGGCAACCTTATATATAACCCTGTCTCCTTGTAAGGATTGTTGTAAATTGATTCACCAATCAGGAATTGTTAGAGTGGTATATGCAAAAGAATACAAGGATACTACAGGACTAGATTTTTTAAGAAAAGCAGGTGTTCAACTGGATCATGTCAAGTCAATAAATCAATAGTATGAAAACAAATTTCTTTTTTTTGATTTTAATTGTTTTGCTCTCAGTTGCTATTGGGTATGTATTTGGTTCTCATAGAATCGGATTTCCAAATCCAACTTCCATTACGAACCCAAGTGTTCAGAAATTAAATTCTTTGGTTTCTTATTTGACCAATGACTATGTAGATAAAATTAATACCGATAGTCTTGTAGGGGTTGTCATTGAGGGTATAGTGGATGAATTAGATCCGCATTCTGTTTATATTCCTGCAGTTCAACAGCAATCAATTTCTGAGAGTATGCAAGGAAATTTTATGGGTATAGGGGTAAGCTTTTTTATGGTTCAAGATACCATTGCTGTGGTTCGTGTACTGGAGGGAGGCCCAAGTGAAAAGGCGGGATTGAAGTCTGGGGATCGAATTTTAATGTTAGATCAAGACACACTCTATCAAAAAAACCTATCAAGTAATGCGATCGTTTCCAAGCTCAAAGGAAGTTCTGCTGTTCCCATTCAACTTTCCGTTTATCGTAAAAAGTTAGATTCTATTTTCACCTTTAACCTTTCGCGTGGACGAGTTCCTCTGCCGAGCGTCTCGTCTTCCTACATG
The DNA here is from genome assembly GCA_029248185.1 of Flavobacteriaceae bacterium. Classification (GTDB taxonomy): domain Bacteria; phylum Bacteroidota; class Bacteroidia; order Flavobacteriales; family Flavobacteriaceae; genus MS024-2A. The sequence goes on from JAQWJV010000011.1 coordinate 65,816, forward strand.
ATTAATGATGAAACAGGCTACATAAAAATTAATCGTTTTTCACAAACCACCTTTAATGAGTTTAGCAAAGTACTGTCTAATCTTGTTGATCAAAAGATGCAACATTTAATTCTGGATTTAAGGGGGAATCCGGGAGGATATTTGTTGCCAGCAAAACAAATTGCAGATGACTTTTTGAGTAAACTAAAACCCATTGTTATTGTTGAAAGTAATAACGGGGTTCGGGAAAGAACAGTTGCCTCGTCCACAGGCTTGTTTGAAAAAGGAAGTTTGTATGTCCTTGTAGATGAAAATTCAGCATCGGCCAGTGAAGTAATTGCTGGCGCGATTCAGGACAATGATCGGGGTTTGATTATAGGAAGAAGAACTTTTGGTAAAGGTTTAGTTCAACAACAAATGCCCTTAGGAGGAGGAGATCAAATTCGACTGACCACTGCACGCTATTACACACCCACAGGGCGTTCTATCCAGCGGTCGTATGATAGCACCTCTAGGGATGATTATTATGCTGAGGTTCAAGAAAGGTACAAAACAGGTGAGATGCAAGACGAAACTCAAATCCCCATCAATGACAGCTTAGTTTTTACTACCCCTAAAGGAAGAAAGGTGTATGGGGGGGGAGGAATTTCTCCTGATTTATACATTTCAAACGAAGAGTCTCCTGACGAAATGTGGAACAATTATTTCCTTCGCTCCAATGTATTAAATAATTTTATTTTTTTGGAAATGGATGCTAATCCTCAAAAATATAATTTTGAGAATGCGGCTCAGTTTTTTAACGAACCTTTACCCTTTAAAGAAGATTTTATGGAGGCGTTTAAAACCTATTGTACTGCAAACGGTTTTCCAATAGAAATAAATAATAAAAACGAAGCTATTTTCTTTAACTCTGTAAAGGCCTTCATAGCAATTCAGCTTTTTGGTGAAAATCTTTACAATCGAATTGTGAATCAAAAAGATCCTTTTATTCAAAAGGCTTTAGATGCAGTTGGTTCACCCTAACGTTTTTTTAGTTTTTGAGCAACACGTTTGGAAAGTAGCAAGATAAGCAGAAGTAAAAAAGCACTAGCAGAAGCCATTACTCCTATAACAGCTACGCTACTTTTACCAACCAACGGATCTGCCCAATTCACTTGAGTGAGATTTAAGATGCAGCCCGCTAAAGCTAAAATCATAAATAAAGGAAGTAGTATTTTCATAACACAAAGATATTCGTTTACAACAGTTGACCGATATTAGAGGTAAATAATTTTACCGCAATCGCTAATAAAATGATCCCAAAAACCTTTTGAATAATAACAATTCCTGATTTTCCCAATATACGTTCGATAAGTTTGGAAGATTTAAGAATGATATAAACAAAAAGGATATTAATCAAAATGGCAATAATAATATTAGTAACATAGAATTCAGCACGCAAAGAAAGCAAGGAGGTCATCGTTCCTGCCCCTGCAATCATTGGAAAAGCAATGGGAACAATAGAGGCTGTCTCAGGAGCTGCATTTCGGAAAAGTGTAATTCCTAAAATCATTTCTAAAGCCAAAAACAAAATAACTAAAGAACCCGCTACGGCAAAAGAGTTAATATCAATTCCGATGAGTTTTAAAATTTCTTCTCCTAAAAATAAAAAGCCGATCATAATTAAAGCTGCAATGATCGAAGCTTTTTCAGATTGAATGTGCCCTACTTTTTCTCGTAGGGAAATAATTAACGGCACACTGCCTAAGATATCAATAACGGCAAAGAGAATAAGACTGGCAGTTAAAATTTCTTTAAGGTCAAACATGGGTAACAATTTTTTGCAAATGTAAATTCATTCTGTAGATTAAGCATTTTTAAATGTGTATTTTTACAGTAAAATAGTTAGCATGCTCGCAATAGAAAACACCCTTGTTTCAGACAATATTATTTCAGAAGATTTTGTGTGTAATATAGCAAAATGTAAAGGAGAATGTTGTGTTGCGGGAGAAGCTGGAGCCCCACTTGAAAAGGAAGAAGTGACTTATTTGGAACAGCATTATTCAAAAATCAAGCCGTATTTAAACAAAAAAGGAATCGCCGCAATCGAGACCCAAGGTGTTTTTGTCAAAGGAATTGATGGTGATTATGAAACCCCTTTAGTTAAAGGAAAAGAGTGTGCCTTTACTGTTTTTTCAGATACAGGAGTTGCTTCTTGTGGGATTGAAAAAGCACACAATAATGGAGTTATTGATTTTCAAAAACCTATTTCGTGTCACCTCTATCCTGTTCGAATTCAAAAATATGATGAAATGACCGCTGTAAATTATCATAGTTGGTCCATTTGTTCTGATGCTTGCGATTTTGGGAAAGCCCTTAAGATTCCCGTTTATCAATTTGTTAAAACGGCACTCATAAGAAAATTTGGAATTGATTGGTATGATGCGCTTGAGCAATACGCAAAAAAGACCTCTTGATGACGTTTTAATGTTTTAGGGGCTTGCCGATGTTTTTTACTTATATATCACTCATTATCAAATAGTTAGTTTTTTTGTGTTTTTTCCCAAATGTTGGCAAAAAGGATCATTTTGTTAAAAACTAGGCATCATTGTGGAAAAGTAACCCTTTCAATTTTGGATACAATTTCGAATCTTTGTTAAACCAGAATCAAGCAATTTTTAACTAATATTAATACAACAGCAAGATGGCAGCAGTAGAACCTATTCTCCAAGAAAATGAAAACCGATTTGTAATATTTCCAATCAAACATCACGATATTTGGGAGTGGTATAAAAAAATGGAGGCTAGTTTTTGGACTGCTGAAGAGATTGATTTACATCAAGACCTCACCGATTGGAATACGAAACTAACCGCTGACGAAAAATACTTCATCAAGCATATTTTAGCATTTTTTGCTGCGTCTGACGGAATTGTAAATGAAAACCTTGCCGAGAATTTTGTGAATGAAGTGCAATATTCTGAGGCTAAGTTTTTCTACGGATTTCAAATCATGATGGAAAACATTCATTCTGAAACGTATTCCTTGTTGATCGATACTTATGTTAAAGACGATGTAGAAAAAGACCGTCTTTTTAAAGCAATCGAAGTTTTTCCTGCAATCAAAAAGAAAGCAGACTGGGCCTTACGTTGGATTGACTCTGACTCTTTTGCCGAACGTCTTATCGCTTTTGCAGCCGTGGAAGGAATTTTCTTCTCAGGTGCATTTTGTTCCATTTACTGGTTGAAAAAACGTGGCCTTATGCCCGGCTTAACCTTTTCAAATGAATTAATTTCAAGAGATGAGGGAGTACATTGTGATTTTGCGGTACACCTACACAATCACCACCTAGTTAACAAAGTGCCCCCCGCGCGTATTAAAGAAATACTTTTAGATGCTTTAAATATAGAGCGTGAATTTATTACTGAATCATTACCGATTAGTTTAATTGGA
>JAQWJV010000015.1 GCA_029248185.1 Flavobacteriaceae bacterium
AAAGGCTGCTGCCGTAACAAAACTGATCATGGCAGTATTCTTTACCTCATAGTCAAAAATGGAAATGATATTATTTTCAGAGAATAAGGCTCCGTAATAAATTGGAAAAATGGCGGAGGAAATGACCAGAGGATAAACTGAATTTGCCCAATCATAAAAAGCCCAAGCGTTAATTATTTTCTTACTTCCTTTTTCTAAAGGTGTTTTTAAGCTTAACATTCAATCTATTTAGTCCCTCAAAGTAACGAAAAACAATAGGAATCTTAATTTTTGTACGTATTGATTTCTTTGGCTAAGGCTTTTGCACCTGACGCCCAGTTCTTTAAGTTATCAATACGTCTTTGATTGGAGGGGTGGGTACTTAAAATTTCGGGTTGTGATTTCCCTTTGGAGGCTGCTTTCATTCTTTCCCATAGTTTTGGTGCTTCCTCCACCTTATAGCCTGCTATTGCCATCAATTCTAGACCAATTTTATCTGCTTCCGATTCATGTTTCCTGCTAAAAGGTAAAACAGCCCCCACAGAAGATCCAATACCATAGGCTGTGAGAATTGCCTTTCGTTTTGCTTCAGGTTGCTTTTCGGTAGCTTTCAAAGCAACAAGATTCAAGCCTTGTTGGGCTAAACTAATCGACATGCGTTGCCCTCCATGATCGGCAAGGGCATGCGCCACTTCATGACCCATAATAGCAGCTATTCCATCCGGATTATCTGCTATAGGTAGGATACCGGTATAAAAGACAATTTTCCCGCCAGGCATACACCATGCATTGCGCTGGGGGTTTTTAACTAAATTGTACTCCCAAGCATATTCTTGTAGATAATTTGGCTGCCCTTTGAAAGCAAAATACTTTTGAGCGGCTTCCGCAATATTTTTTCCGATCCTCAAAATCTGTTGTTGTTCTTCAGTTCCTTTAATGGGCTCATTTTCTTTTAAAAAGGAATTGTATTGTTTCAATGCCATGGGGAATAATTGCTTGTTAGAAAAAGCATTAAAGGTTTTTTTACCTGTTAAATGGTTGACTTTACAAGCTGAAAAAAAGATGCAAACTATTAGGAAATATATGGGCTTCATGGGGTTTATTTTAATAAATTAAAATTAAAAAATTATACGCAAAACTATGTTAAATTTCTACTAAGAAACCCCATCTGGTTTTAAGTAAAAAAAAGATTCCTAATTTTGAGAAAAAAAGATGACAAAATACATTCCCCTACTTCTCCTTGCCTTTTTGGTTTCTTGTCAAGGCAATTCTCAAGAAAAAAAGAGTCCTAAAAAAGAGTATGCTGTCGTTAAAACAGATAGCGAATGGAAAGAAATCTTATCTCCATTAGCATACAGAGTTCTTCTTCATGCTGCAACCGAACGTGCCTTCACGGGTCCTTTAAACAATAATAAAAAAGAAGGTGTTTATGTTTGTGGTGGCTGTCAAACCCCTTTATACGAGTCCCAACACAAATTTGACTCGGGTACAGGATGGCCTTCCTTTGACCGTGGTTTCGAAGAAAATTTAGAATATGATGTGGATTATAAAATTGGATATCCTCGTTCCGAATTAAAATGCAATACCTGCGGAGGACATCTGGGACATATGTTCAATGATGGTCCACGAGAAACCACAGGAAAGCGCCATTGTATCAACTCAGCTGCTTTAGCCTTTATTCCAAAAAATGAGCAATAAAGTTTATCCCGTCAATAAAACAGAAGCCGAATGGCAAGAACAATTGTCGCCAGAAGAATTCCACATTTTAAGACAAAAAGGAACAGAACGTCCGTTTACAGGTATTTTTAACGAGCATTACGAAAAGGGAACCTACAAGTGTAAAGGCTGCGGACAAGCACTGTATGAATCTACATCCAAGTTTGACAGTCATTGCGGATGGCCCTCCTATGATGCAGCCCTAGCTGGTGCTTTAGAATTTATCAAAGACAATACGCATGGGATGTTACGAACCGAAATTGTTTGTTCCCAGTGTGGTGGACATCAAGGACATGTTTTTAATGACGGTCCCACACCAACAGGAGAACGCTATTGTGTCAATGCCGCCAGTATTGATTTTGCTAAGGAGGAAAATTAAGCCTAAATATTGTCTCTAGTTTTGTAAATTTGCAGCGAATTTAAATTACACTTCATGAGTGCATATGATATTATAGTAGTAGGAAGCGGTCCAGGAGGCTATGTTACGGCGATTAGAGCCTCACAACTTGGTTTTAAAACCGCAATAGTAGAAAAAGAAAGTTTGGGCGGAGTGTGTTTGAACTGGGGTTGTATTCCCACTAAAGCCTTAATCAAGTCTGCACAAGTTTTTGACTATTTAAAGCATGCTGGAGACTACGGATTGATTGTCAAAGATTACGATAAAGATTTTGATGCCGTTGTAAATCGCAGTAGAAATGTTGCCGCGGGAATGAGCAAGGGTGTACAATTTTTGATGAAGAAAAATAAAATTGACATTTTAAATGGTCATGGAAAAATTCTTGCCGGCAAAAAGGTCAGTGTTACCCTAAACGACAAAACAGAGGAATACAGTGCTTCACATATTATACTCGCAACGGGAGCACGTTCAAGAGAACTACCTTCCCTTCCTCAAGATGGAAAAAAAGTCATTGGCTATCGTGAGGCTATGACCTTGCCCAAACAGCCTAAAAAGTTGATCGTGGTGGGATCGGGAGCCATCGGGATTGAATTTGCTTATTTTTATAACGCTATGGGAACAGAGGTTACCGTAGTCGAATTCCAAGACCGCATCGTACCGGTAGAGGATGAAGAGATTTCTAAACAACTGGAACGTTCTTTCAAGAAAAGTGGGATCAATATCTTAACGGGAGCGGAAGTTACCCACGTTGATACCAAAGGCAAAGGCGTAACGGCTACCGTAAAAACGGCTAAAGGAGAAGAAAAACTGAAAGCAGACATTGTCCTTTCAGCTGTTGGGATCAAAACCAATATTGAAAATTTAGGTCTAGAAGATGTAGGAATCGTTGTTGATCGAGATAAAATTTTAGTAAATGACTTTTACCAAACCAACCTTCCAGGGTACTATGCCATTGGAGACATTACTTCTGGTCAGGCCCTAGCCCATGTTGCTTCTGCAGAAGGAATTTTATGTGTGGAAAAAATTGCGGGGCAAGGTGTTGAAGGTTTAGATTACAACAATATTCCAGGATGTACCTATTGCTTCCCTGAAATCGCTTCCGTTGGAATGACTGAAGCTCAAGCCAAAGAAAAAGGCTATGACATTAAAGTAGGAAAGTTTCCTTTTTCTGCATCAGGAAAAGCACAAGCCAGCGGAACCTCTGAGGGCTTTGTAAAAGTGATTTTTGATGCCAAATATGGCGAATGGTTAGGCTGCCATATGATTGGTGCAGGGGTTACCGATATGATTGCAGAAGCAGTTCTAGGACGTAAACTAGAAACCACCGGACACGAAGTGCTGAAAGCGGTTCATCCCCACCCCACCATGAGTGAAGCCATGATGGAAGCCGTAGCTGATGCCTATGATGAAGTAATTCATTTATAGCCTCTTCCCTATCCTTATTTCTAAAGCCCTCCCAACGAGGGCTTTTCTTTTTATAATACATTTGAGTAACACAACCCATTTCTATACCCAATGAAATGCCTGAGGCTCAATCTTGACTTTGAAGATATCTAAAACTACATTCAACAATTACCATAATTAATTATTTATCATCCCCTAGCCTTCGATCCGCTCAGATGGGTGCTTTTGAAAATACCTGTTGCAACTGATTAGCAGGGCTCACTCGAGTCAAGCTCGTAACTGCCTACTTTCTATTTCTGAATTATTCACTAAATTAACCGTGCTTAACAATGCAACATACTCTAAGTGCCTATGTAACTATTAATAAAACAACCATTAAACAAGTAAAATAAATTAACTCAATGAAAAATTATATTTTCATTCTTGCTTTTCTATTTACCCTTTTTGATAGCTGCAAAAAAGATGATGTTAAAGATAATATTGAATCCTGCTATTCAAATTCTAATGTCCAAACAATCATCCATGACGGTATCAACAGAGAGTATGTATTGTATTCACCCAACTCCTATAATGGCACATCTTCACTTCCTGTCTTACTTAATTTTCATGGTTTTGGAGGGAGTGCAAGTAAATTTATAAATGAAGCAGACATGCGTGCAGTAGCAGAATCTGATCCCTTTATTTTAGTTTATCCTCAAGGAAGTTGTCTCAATGGTTCTTCGCACTGGAATGCGTGTCCATCGGGAGGAAACAATAAAAGTAATGCTGATGATTTTGATTTTGTTGAATCTATGATCAGTGTCATTTCATCTCAGTACAATGTGGATATGGAACGAATTTACGCTGTTGGATACTCAAATGGAGGTATGATGGCTTATGGGCTTGCAAATTATAAAAGTGATTTAATTGCTGCAGTAGCCTCTGTCTCAGGAGTAATGCTAGACTGTATCGGCCCTACAAGACATCCTATACCTGTAGTACATCTTCATGGAACTTCTGATAGTGTTATCCCTTATACTGGAAACAGTGACTTCAACTCGGTACAACACACCTTGAACCATTGGATTAATTTCAACAATACGATTACAGCTCCAACGACACACATTGACACGAGTGGAGGAATGACAATAGAGCATCATGTCTATGACCAAGGAGATCAATCCGTTGCCGTTGAGCATTATAAGTTTATTGAAGGAGAACATATTTGGTTTAATGCAACTTATCAAGGTCAGAATACAGCTGAATTGATTTGGAATTTTGTGTCCAAATATGATATTAATGGATTGAGATAAAGAATAAAAAGACATACCCTGCGCAATACAACCTACACAAAGCGGTTGAATCCAATTTGGGAAAATTTTAAAAAAATATCTCCAAACCATTAAAACCTAATCAATACCATACCTTAAAGAATATAATATTGTAAACTCTTTTACTGAGAAGATTGGAGTAAGTATAATTTCAACTTTACTTCACAAACAATCACTAACTTTAGCTTGTCAAATACAAAACCCTAATACATGAGCAATCACACCCTAACGGTCGTCGCAAAAATTGAAGCCAAAGCTGCCCATAGAGAAACAGTCAAAAAGGCATTAATGGGATTAATTGCCCCCACTATGGCAGAAGAAGGCTGCATTAATTATGACCTCCATCAAGATCACAACAACGAAAACCTATTCCTTTTTTATGAAAACTGGGAAAGTCGTGCTTTGTGGCTAGATCACAATGTTGCTCCCCATATTGTGGAGTATCAAAAAAAGACCAAAGGATGCATAGAAAGCTTTGAATTATTCGAAATGCATAAGGTAGAATGATTTATAAAAACTAACTTAGTCTCCTATGGAAATAAAGTCCCCCTTTCCCATTTCAAAAACTGTAATAGAACGTTACAAAACTCAGGGGTATATCAAAATCAAAGATGTTTTTAGCCCTGAAGAACTCGCCACTTTTGAGGAAAAGATTGACAGCATTGTCTTAAAAGAAAAAGTAAGTCTTCCTCCGCTAGCCCAACGCGATACCTACAGTAAAGCTTTTATTCAATTAGGAAATTTATGGGAACAAGACGAAACAATAAAATCTCTGGTCTTTTCTAAATGCCTTGCGCACATAGCCCAACAACTTATGGAAGTGAAAACAGTCCGTTTATATCACGATCAGGCGCTTTACAAAGAAGCAGGTGGAGGGATTACTCCATGGCATTGTGACCAACAGTATTGGCCTATGGCGTCAGATAAAAATATCACGGCATGGATTCCACTACAGAGCACAAGTTTGAAAATGGGACCACTGGAATTTAGTGCTGGAAGCCAACAATTACTCAAAGGGAGAAATCTAGAAATCGGAGATGAAAGCGAAAAAGAATTGGGCAAGCTCCTACGCCTTACCGATTTTGAAAAACATTGCTCCCCCTTTGATCTTGGAGACGTTAGCTTTCATTCTGGGTGGATTTTCCATCGGGCGGGAGCCAATACAACAACTCAAATTCGTAAGGTAATGACCGTTATTTTTATGGATGGTGAAATGAAGCTCAAAACCCCAGAGAATCAAAATCAAACCCAAGACTGGGAAAAATGGTGCCCTGGCACTAAAGTTGATGAAGTGATTAACAGTCCCCTAAATCCCATACTCTACCCTTAAACTTATCTGCCATGTTACAAATGAAACCCCAATGTGAAAATTGCCTTCAACCGCTCCCACTCGAAAGTATTGAGGCCATGATTTGTTCCCACGAATGTACCTATTGTCGAAGTTGTGTTGAAAATGTACTTCAGCATGTTTGTCCCAATTGTGGGGGCAGCTTTGAAAAAAGACCCACTCGTAAAATGTAATCTTTATGTATACTGTTTTTTTAGTCATTCATATCCTAGGAGGTGGCCTTAGTTTACTCTCAGGTACTTGGAATCTCATTCAAAAAAAAGGAGGGAATGCCCACAGGAAAGTGGGAATGGTTTTTGTTTGGGCGATGCTCATTACAGGATTTTCTGCTTTTGTTTTGGCACTACTTAAACCTAATATTTTTCTATTCATTATTGGAATTTTTACAATTTATCTTGTGGGTACAGGACAACGGTATATTCATTTAAAAAAGCTTAATGAAGGAGAAGCACCCAAGTGGATTGATTGGTTGCTCACAAGTAGCATGGGAGTTATAGGAGTCGTTTTTATTCTTTGGGGTTTCTTTCTCCTTGTCTCTGGAAAAAGCATGGGTACCGCTTTGATTACTTTTGGGATCATCGGACTGTTGAGTGTTCGCAAAGACCTACAGAATTATCGCGGTAAAATGCGAAATAAAATGTATTGGTTAGCTGCTCATATCGCCCGAATCACAGGAGCTTATATCGCCTCGGTCAGTGCATTCCTAGTTGTCAATCAAGAAAATTTCCCCTCTTTCATTCCTGTGGTTGTTTATTGGTTATTGCCCACTCTTATTCTTACACCTTTAATTGTTAAATGGATCAGAAAATTTGCTAAAAACTAATCGTAATTAGTACTTTACTGTCCTTAAAAAGATGTCCATGAAAAAAACAAAACGATCCACAGTGAAACGCGCTCCCAAAAGGGGACATTACGATAGCGAAACCATCCATCAGATTTTAGACAACAACCACATCTGCCATGTAGCACTTGTTTATGAAGGAGCTCCTCTTGTAATCCCCACGCTTTACGGGAGAAAAAATGATTTGCTTTTCATTCACGGAGCCTCCATCAGCCGCCTAATGACTTCCTTAGAACAAGAAATGGATCTCAGTATCTCAATAGCAAAAACAACGGGCTTAGTTTTAGCGCGATCCGCTTTTCACCATTCCCTAAATTATGAATCAGTGGTTCTGTTTGGCAAAGGAAAATTGGTTGCTGACACAGACAAAGAAGAGGCTCTCAAGGCCGTGTCAGATCATTTAATTCCCGATCGATGGGAAGAAGTCAGAAAACCTTCGCCCAAAGAACTAAAAGCAACCACGGTCATCGCAATCACTCTTGATGAAGTCACTGCCAAAGTACGGACAGGAGACCCAAAAGACGATAAAAAAGATTATGACTTACCCGTCTGGGCAGGGGTCGTGCCCATCAAAGAGCAATACGAAAGCCCTATTGCAGACACTTTACTAAACCCGAATATCACCTCCCCTTCTCCAAGTATCTTAAAATTAATCCAGCCCCATTAAAACCTATACTTATGAAACTTGACCCTTATCTAATTTTTAACGGTACTGCCGAAAAAGCCATCCTATTTTATTGTAATGCTCTAGGAATGACTCATAGTGAATTGAAGCGATACCAAAACAGTCCAATGCCTCATGAGGAACACCAGAAAAACTGGATCATACACTGTGAATTAATGATTAATAATGAAACGGTTGCTATGGTTGCCGATGCTGCAACCTCTGTTTCTGGAACTCAAATTCAACTGAGCTTGAACTATACCGATTTAAATAAAATGGAGAAAGACTTTGCTAACTTAGCCGAAGAGGGAAAGATCACAAGCCCTTTAGAAAAACAATTTTGGAATGCAACTTTTGGGCAACTCATTGATCAATTTGGTGTGCATTGGATGATGAATTTTGATCACGAAAATTTATAATTCGCTCAATCCTTGACTTAAAAGAAGATTTATTACTTTCGATAGATCTTTTGTCGAGTATTAATTCTTTACAAAATCAACAAAAAAATGTTTATGAAAACCTTATTTGCACTGCTTACTGTAATTTCATTACAAACCTGTATTTCTAGTACTCCTCCCGTCCATCATGCTGAGCCCATTTGGGAACCACAAGACGAAATCCCTCAAGGTATGAAAAAAGCCTATTTTGCCTCGGGTTGTTTTTGGTGTGTGGAAGCCATTTACGAAAGTGTCAAAGGAGTCTCTGAAGCTTATTCTGGCTATGCGGGTGGGTTTACGAAAAACCCAAACTACAATCAAATAGGAACAGGAAAAACAGGTCATGCGGAAGCGGTTGAAGTTATTTACGATCCTACAGTTGTTAGTTTTAGTACTTTAGTTCAAGTCTTTTTTGGTTCACATGACCCAACCACCACCAACCGTCAGGGACCAGATCGTGGTTCGCAATACCGCTCTATCGCTTTTTACAATACTCCAGAAGAGCAAGAAATTATCATAAAATACATTGAGCTTTTACAAGAGAAGGAAATTTTTAGTAGTGAAATTGTTACCGAGATCAAGCCACTAGAAAAATTCTATTATGCAGAAGAATACCATCAGAATTACGAAAAAAACAACCCCAACAATCCCTATGTAAGACAAGTATCCATTCCGCGTCTTCGTCGATTTCAAGATGCCTATCCTGAACTTTTAAAAGAGAATCATTAGACCCGTGCAGGTATTTACCATAGAGAATGATCAGCTAAAAGCGGAGTTTTTGGATTATGGAGCCATACTACATTGCCTATGGGTTCGCGATAAAAACGGTATTCCAACAAATGTCATAATGGGCCTTGAAAAGCCTGAAGAATATGTGCATGACACTTGGTCTCGTGGAGCGGTCATAGGGCGTTTTGCAGGACGGTTAGAAAATCCCATTCACATACATACAAAACCCGTTGCGATAGAACATTCAGAAGGTGTTTTATTACATAGTGGAAGCAGTGGTTGGGGGAATAAGACATGGGATTTAGTAGTGCACCACAAAGACCAAATTTGTTTTCGTTATACCTGCTTAGCCGGTGCCAGTGGTTTTCCTGGTCGTGTTGAGGCCACAATACTCTATCGTTTAGACGGAAACAAATTACATCTAGAATATCGAGCTGAAACTGATGCTGACACTCATATCAATTTAACGAATCATGTCTATTTCAATCTTAATCCAAAAGGGAGAATTAATACACACAGACTAAACATTCCAGCCGAGGAAGTTTTAGAACTCAAACCGAATTTAGTCCCTAATGGAACTAAAAAATGGGTAGCGCAAACATCTTTTGATTTCAGAACTCAAAAGCAAATTAATGAAATTCGATTGGATGATTATTTTGTATTGAATAAGAATGCAGAAGAAGCTGCAGTCCTTTATTCGTCAGAAACTGGAATAGAAATGAAGACCATAACCGATCAACCGGGTGTGGTGGTTTTTACTCCTCCTCACTTTGAGGCAATCTGTTTTGAAACTCAAAAGTTTTCAAATACGCCCAATATCCCTGACTTTCCCTCCACTTTAGTTAAGTCGGGGGAGGTATACCAACACAATACACATTTTGAATTCAGCTTAAAAAACGAAGAATGAAGCGATTCCATAGTTTGTAAAAGAGAGATCCAATTCCACTTCCTACTATAGCTCCACAAAAAATGTCAAGTGGAAAATGAACACCAATATACACCCGGCTATAGGCAATTAATGCGGCAATAAAAAGCAAACAATAAGGCAAAAATCGAACAGATTTTTTTAAAATTCCTCCAAAAAATACAGCCAACGCAAACGAATTGGAGGCATGACCAGAAAAGAAGCTAAAACGACCACCACAAGAAGATTTGATTAAGCGAACGAGAGACTTGATTTCTTCATCATAACACGGCCTTAAACGCCCCACATTGACCTTAAAAAGATTAGTAACTTGATCGGTAACTAAAATCAAAAGACCCGTAAATAATAATAAATACAATCCCTTTCTCCAAGTTGTTTTCAGAGAAATATAAAACCATAGCACTAGATAAATAACCACATTGGTGGCACGATGAGTCATGAGCATCCAAAAGCCATCAAAAGTGACGACTCCCATACCATTGAGCCATAAGAAAAAAGCCTTATCCCAAGCAATTAAGGTATCCATGATTATTCTAGTGATTCCATTTCGTTATCATAAAAATCGAAAGCCGCTTCAATCAGAAAATGAGATTCTGCTTTTAAAGTGGCTTCATCTTCTTTGTCAAAATCTTCAAGCCAATGTACCTCATCATTAGAGACATTGAGAATGAATCGAGGGTATTCCGTATGCACAATAAAAAGGTCATCTTCAAATGATGAATTATCTGCGATGAGAAATTTAGGTATTTCCATAACTTTAGTTTTCTATTAATTTTTTAGTCATATAATTAAATCGAATATAGAGAAGTATTGCTGAGGCAGTAAGCCCTGACAACAATCCAATCCATATTCCTGTAGCTCCCAATGAAGTATGTAATCCTAAATAATATGAAATAGGAAATCCAAATATACCATAAGAAAAGAAGGTGATCAATGCAGGGATATTCACATCCTGCAAACCCCTAAGAGCACCCAAAACAACCGCTTGCAGTCCATCAGAAATTTGAAAGAAAGCAGAAACAATGAGTAAGGTGGAAGCCATTTGAACAACCGCTCTAACATCGGTGATTTGAAGTGGATTGGAGCCGTCCAAATAAATCCATGGGAGGTAAGAGTTCATTATTAAAAAGAATATACAGAAAAGAATATCAAACAAAAAGATGAGTAAAAAGATTGAATAAGCTACTCGCCTCAAGCTAATGAAATCTTGTTTTCCTTTTTGATTTCCCACACGAATCATAGCAGCTACCCCTAATCCCATTGCAAACATAAAAGTCATGGAAGATAAGTTAAGTGCAATTTGATTGGCCGCTTGAGGATTTTTTCCTAAAAATCCAGACAACCAAATCGCTGCAGTAAAAAAAACAACTTCAAAAAACATTTGTAAAGCAGAAGGAAAACCCAAACGAATGATTTTTTTAAATAAATTCCAATCAGATTTTTTCCAAACAATCCCTTGAGCAAAGGCTATAAAATGCTTGTTGAATCGTACATAAAAAGCCATAAAAACCAGCATGGAACAGCGAGAGACTAAAGTTCCTATGGCTGCACCCTCGACTCCCATTTTGGGGAAAATCCAAAAATTAAAAAATAATTCAATACAACATTGATGACATTTCCTAATAAAGTAGCATACATTGCGGGTCGAGTATGAGAAAGCCCTTCAGAAAACTGCTTAAATCCTTGAAAGCTGATAAGAGGTATAAGTGAAATCGCCACCCATTTTAAATAAGGAAAAGCTAAAACAACAACCTCTTCAGGTTGGCCCATTTGATACAAAAGGGGTTTGCTTACTAAAACGGCAAGGCTTAAAAAAAAACCAATGAACGTGCAAAGTAATAAGCCGTGTATAAAAACATTTCGCCCGGCCGCTATATCTTTTGCTCCATCGGTCTCAGCTACTAAAGGAGTTATTGCGGTTGAGAAACCGATGCCCAGTGACATTGCAACAAAAAAGAAACTGTTCCCAAGAGATACGGCTGCTAACTCAGCGGTTCCTAATTGTCCAACCATAATATTGTCCACAAGTTGAACAAATGTATGTCCCAAGAGTCCTACAATAACCGGAGAGGCAAGCTTTAAATTATATTGAAACTCTTTAGTGTATTGGCTTAAAGCTAAAATCATTTAAAATCCGTATTGGTCAACGAGATAAACCAAACTCGCCATAGCCGCTGCACCCAATTCCAATTCACGCTTATTGATCGCATCAAAAATATCGTTGGCTGCATGATGGTAATCGAAATAACGTTGTGAATCTGGACGCAATCCAGAGAGCACTGTTTTTCCGTTTCGAAGAGGACCAATATCGGCTCCACTTCCTCCCAATTGAAAGTTGCTTGCCAAATAGGGTTCAAAGTATGTTTTCCAAGACAAAATTTGATTAAATTGGGCTTTGCTTGCTTCAAAAATAAAACCACGAGGACTGAATCCGCCCGCATCAGACTCTAAGGCAAAAATGTGATTCTCTTTATTGCTTTTAGCAAATTTAGCATAAGCATTACCACCCCGTAAACCATTTTCTTCATTCATGTATAACACCACACGAATCGTGCGCTTGGGTTTATAATTCAGTGTTTTAAACAATCGTAAAACTTCCATGGACTGAACAATTCCTGCTCCATCATCATGAGCACCATCTCCCAAATCCCATGAATCTAAATGCCCTCCGACTACAATAATCTGATTTGGAAACTCACTACCTTTAATTTCACCTACTACATTGTGGGAGGGAACATCGGGGAAATTTTTACAATCTTGTTTCAAATAAAAGTCCAAATTCTTATTCAATGAAAGCATAGAACTTAATAATTGAGCCCCATTGGTACTAATAGCAGCTGCAGGAATTCTTAATTTGTTGGGTAAATCACCATAATTCATCGCTCCAGTATGAGGATAATTATCCAAACGTAAATTCATAGAACGTACAATCACACCTACAGCTCCTAAACGAGCTGCTACTGCAGCACCACGAGAACGCTGGTCCACTGATTTGGAATACGCTTCAAAAGTATTGATTAAACCTGCCGGCATGGCTCGGTTATAAAAAACAAATTTACCTTTCACTTTTTCTGCTCCAAGGGCTTCTAATTCCTCAAAGTCTTTAACCTCAACCACCTGAGCCAATAAGCCCGCCGAAGGGGTTGCGATAGACCCACCTAAAGAGCAAACGGGAACATTCATGCTGCGCCCAGGTCCTGTGATGATGCTGGCATATTCAAACGTACCTCGAACCCATTTGGGTACCATAACGGGCTGTAAAAAAACGCGATCTAAAGAAAGATTACTCAATTCATCTTTTCCCCATTGAACGGCACGTTCTGCATTTAATGAACCGGATAATCTACCTCCTATATTATTAGACAAATGATCAAGCCATCGGTAGGCTTTTCCCTGGGTCAATGCTTGTTGATATATCGCTTGAATTTTTTCTTTATGAATGGCTTCTTGCGCTTGAGCAAACGTATTAAGCCCAACAAAAAAAAGTAACAATACAAGATTTTTCATAATAATTTATTTAGATGCAAATTGTTTGATGTTATCTGCGCTGATGGGGTTATCCCCCAAAATTATGAGTCGTTCTACTACATTACGTAGCTCTCTAACATTTCCTGTCCAAGGATAATCAAGTAATCTTTCTAAAGCCTCAGAAGAAAAAGTCTTGGGTTCAAGACCTTGTTCTTTCGTTAATACTGCTGTAAAATGGTTTGTTAACAGTGGGATATCCGTCAGGCGCTCCTTAAGCGCAGGAACACGAATTAAAATTACAGCCAAACGGTGGTATAAATCTTCTCGAAATCTTCCTTCTTCAATTTCCAATTTCAGATTTTTATTGGTCGCTGCAATGACACGAACATCAACCGAAATGTCTTTCTCATTTCCAACTCTTTGAATCTTTTTTTCTTGTAAAGCTCTCAACACTTTGGCTTGTGCGGCTAAACTCATATCGGCTATTTCATCTAAAAATAGTGTACCGTTGTGTGCCGCTTCAAATTTTCCAGATCGGTCTTTTACTGCAGAAGTAAAAGCCCCTTTAACATGGCCAAAGAGTTCACTTTCTATGAGTTCGGAAGGAATTGCAGCACAGTTTACTTCAATAAAATTTTTATCACTCCGATCACTTTGCTCGTGTAATTGATGAGCTACAAGTTCTTTCCCTGTTCCATTCTCTCCCGTAATTAGCACACGTGCATCGGTTGAAGCTACTTTAGAAATCATTCCTCTTACGTCTTGAATTTGGGAACTCTCCCCGATGATGACGTATTTTTGTGCCACTCTACTTTTTAGTCTTGTATTTTCAATTCGCAAAGATTTATTTTCTAATGCGTGTCTTACAGAAGTGAGCAAACGATTTAAATCGGGTGGTTTTGAAATAAAATCATAGGCTCCAAGTTTCATCGCCTCCACAGCTGTTTCAATATTCCCGTGACCTGTCAGCATAATGAAAGGAACATTAATATTTTTTTTATTAGTCTCTTGCAATACCTCAATTCCATCCATCTTGGGCATTTTGATATCACATAGCACTAAATCAAATTGTTTCTTACTCAAAAATGCGAGGCCTTCTTTTCCGTCTACTGCTTCTGTGACTTGATAAGCATCATTTTCTTCCGTGAGAATACGAGAAAGAACACGTCTAATGGGTTCTTCATCTTCAATTAATAAAACCTGGATCATGTGAGTGATTTTGGAGGGTTGACGAGAGTAAGTGAGCGCTGAGGAAATGGAATTTCAATATTTTGAGCATTGAACTTCTCAATGATTTCATAACGTAATTCACTCTTAACGACATTGGAAACAAAACTACTACTCAGAGCAAAATACAATTGAAACACAAGTGCACTATCCCCAAAGTCATTAAAAATGACTTTGGGTGCTGGATCTTTTAAAATGGAGCTGTGCTGGTCGGCAATATCCAATAAAATGGCTGTTACTTGATTTACGTCACTGTTATAACTAACTCCAACTTCAATATATTCTTTGGTAATTACCCCATTTTCTGTCCAGTTGAATAGAATTGAGGTCAAAAATTTATGGTTGGGAATAATGAGGACTTTATTCTCACGGGTAACCGCTCTTGTTGTTCTCAATTTGATGTTTTCAACTTTACCTATTTGTCCATCTACTTCAATGATATCATTCACATGTACAGACTGATCAACAATAATGAAAACGCCCGATATAATATCCTGTATAAAGGTTTGCAATGCAAGACCTACACCCACCAATAGAGCTGCAGATGCTGCAAAGATAGCTGTTAAGTTAATTCCAATATTTTGAAATGTTAAGAGGATAACAATGGTGTAAACAAAATAATTGAAAAAAGAAAAAATACTTCTAAACTTAACTTTGGCGTCACTTGAAAGTGTACGGTAAATAATCTTTCTAAATATTTTTAAAGAAAAAAAAGTAATGATAAAAACTAGAATAACAATAAGGATTGACTTTGGTGTAAAGGAAATGCTACTACCAATGGTAAATCTGTATTCAAGGAGTTCTATAAAATTTCTAAGTACATTCATGAAATCTAGAGTAAGATAATATAAAATAAAACCCACCCTCGTGAAAGGATGGGAAAAAATTGCTATGAAAAAGAAAATAATACTAACACAAGGGTTAGCATTATTTCAAATATATCACTTTTTTTTAATATCAAAAGATTTAAGCAAACATATCCTTTACTTTTTCAAAAAATGATTTATCTGATTTTTCTGGACTTGGAACAAAATTGGAGTCATCCAACATTTTCTCAAAAAATATTTTTTGCTCCTTACTTAACGTTTTGGGAGTCCACACATTGATATGCACTAATAAATCGCCAGTGCCATATCCATTTATGCTTGGTAGGCCTTTCCCTCTTAACCGCAAGGTTTTCCCCGATTGAATTCCCGGCTCTAATTTAATCCTTGCCTTCCCCTCTAAAAGGGCTAAATCTTTCGAGATACCTAAGGTAGCCTCAGAAATACTGACGTATAAGTCATAATGTAAATGATTGCCCTCGCGAACAAATGTCTTGTGTTTCAGCTCTTCAATTAAAACCAATAAGTCTCCCGATATTCCATTTGAGGGTGCAGCATTTCCTTTTCCAGTGACTTTCAATTGCATTCCTTCTTCAACTCCCGCTGGAATTTTAATGGATACCGTTTCCTCTTGTTTGACCATTCCTTGAGCATCTGTTCCTGGAGGTCTATTCAGTAAACTTTGTCCACTCCCTCCACAAGTACTACAGGTGGCTGAAGTTTGCATTCTACCTAAGATGGTATTCGTAATTTTCATTACCTGACCCCTCCCCTTACAAGTAGAACAAGTTCCATATTCAACACCGGGGGCTTGTACTTTTCGGGATACTTTAATTTTCTTTTCAACGCCAGCAGCAATTTCTTCCAAACTAAGCTTCACTCGAATTCTCATGTCAGAACCCTTGGATCTTCGTTGACCGCCAGAAAAACCTCCACCACCAAAACCACCTCCAAAAGCACTACCAAAGATATCTCCAAATTGGCTAAAAATGTCATCCATGTTCATTCCACCACCGAAACCTTGTCCCCCCTCAAAAGCAGCGTGACCATACTGATCGTACTGAGCGCGCTTTTCCTGATTTCCTAAAATTTCATAGGCTTCCGCTGCTTTCTTAAATTTAGCTTCTGCGGTGGTATCCCCAGGATTTTTATCAGGATGAAATTCAATTGCTTTTTTTCTATATGCCTTTTTGATTTCGGCTGCTGATGCAGATTTTGAGAGTCCTAAAATTTCGTAATAATCTTCTTTCATATTTATTGCCCTACGACTACTTTTGGATAACGAATGATTCGATCACCCAACTGATAACCTGTTTCTATAATGTCTATAATCTTTCCCTTTTCTTTTTCAGAAGGGGCGGGAATTTGTGTAATGGCTTCATGAATTTCAGCATCAAACGAATCGCCAGCTTTGGCTTCTGTTTGTGCTAAACCATTACTTTTGAGTACTTCTTGGAATTTATTAAAAATTAATTTAAATCCTTCAACATCTATCGCTGCCTCCCCTTTGTCCAACTGTTGTTGTGCTCTATTAAAATCGTCTAAAACTGGGATCATTGCAGAAATTACTTCTTGATTTGCCGTTTTAAAAAGTTCAATACGCTCTTTGGCGGTACGTTTTTTAAAATTTTCAAACTCAGCAAAGAGTCTCAGATATTTATCTTTTTCTTGTTCTAAAGCTGCTTTTGCCTCTTCCATTTGAAGCTTTGCTTTGTCTTCAGCTTTTATTTTCTTGGATGTTTGCTTTTTTGAAGTGGTTTTCTTCTCTGCAGCTTTGTCCTCTTTTTTTGCCATTTTAAATTCTAGTTTAGAAGTTTTACTGTATTACAAAAGTTCTGCCACAATCAAAAATTGTCAAATTGTCACTACTTCTTTTTGTGGAAAATATTTTCTAAAGCATCATTAATATTTGGGAATTCAAAAGAAAAACCATTCGCATCAAGCTTTTTCGAGCTTACCCAGTGACTATCCAACACCAAACTACTCATTTCGCCCACTAAAAGCTGGATGAGAAATTTTGGAAGTGGAGGGAAAATATGGGGTCGATTTAATGACTTTGCCAAAGCAGATATGAAACGAGATTGTGATACAGGGCTAGGAGAAACCGCATTAAAAACACCCTCCCACTGTTTTTCAATTGCAAATAAAAATAAAGAAACTAAATCCGAAATATGAATCCACGATTGACCTTGCTTTCCATTACCAAAGGCTGCACCCAAACCAAACATCGTAGGTATTTTCAATGTAGCCACCACTCCGCCTTCAGCAGCCAAAACCAGTCCAATCCGCAGTTTTGTCACTTTCATGCCTATTGTGCTGAAATTGTCTGATTGCTGTTCCCATTCTGTAACCACCTGTTCCATAAAACTTGAAGGACTCAATGGCATATTTTCCTCAACAGTCTGATCAAAGTCTGAGGGATACACTCCAATTGCTGAAGCTGATACTAATTGGGTAATACCATGCCCCTGGGATAAATTTTTAATTCCAGTGAACAACAACTGTGTGGAATCAATTCTACTCGACAATATGGTTTTTTTATAGCTAGCGGTCCATCGCTTGGAAATGGTAGCTCCTGCCAAATGAACAATTGTGGTAACCCCATCAAAACAGTTGGAGTCAATTTCCTGAAGTGAGGGATTCCAATAAAATCCTTTGGCCCCAACAATACTATTTAATTTAGATTGCTGGGTGGTCAAAAAATGGATCTCCATTCCTTGATTGAGTGCTCTTTTGACAAGTTCTTTTCCAACAAGACCCGTGGCTCCCGTAATCAGTAGCTTCATTTTTTTTTTTTCAAAAGTACACATTTATGGCTTTATGGCTCTAAGCATTTCTCTCTTTCCAGGAGGTCCCGGTAGCCTAAAGGTTTTAAAACCCGCTTGCTCCAGACCTCTTCGCACACTTCCTTTAGCACAATAACTTACCCATACTCCGCCATGATTAGAAAGTTCATAGCATTTTGTCATACACTCCTGAGACCATAATTCAGGCTGTGCATGAAATCCGAAAGCATCGTAAAAAATTAGATCATAGGAAAAGGAAGGAGTAAAATCTTCAAACTTTATTTCCTTTTTATTCAATTTAAAATAAGGAGAAACGGCTACTAATTTCTCCCACTCTATCTTATTGAATTCATCAAAAAGAGTTGGAGCATTATTATCCTGAAAAAGGCGGTTATAATTTAAACTTTCTAATTCTTGTTTTTTTAAAGGGAAAGCTTCCAAACTCGTGTACTCTATTTCAATAGTGTGTTTTTGCGCATAAAGCAATGAAAGGTATGCCATCAATCCCGTTCCATATCCCAATTCGAGAACTCGACATGGTTTTGAGGGATTCTTTTCCATCCAAAATCTCAAGCCCTCATTGATATAAACAAATTCTGATTCAACCACAGCACCATGGCGAGAGTGATATGTCTCTTTCAATTCTTCAATGCGTAAAGTTGATGAACCGTCTTTTGTTAATATGGCGTGTCTGATCGGTTTCATTTAAAAATGCTAATTCAATATTTTAAAGTTAAAAATAAGGAATGATTCCTTTCTTTTCGTTCATATGATTGGTGCATTTAAAAAAATATGTAATTATTATTCCCTATTCTTTTTTTAATGTAGAAAAAAACTAATTTTACTTTAAATCTTAGTATAAGGTAATGAAAATATCAAGAGTTAAAGACACAAAAATCAATTCAATAGATTTTGAAAATCTAGTTTTCGGAAAGACATTCACAGATCATATGTTCTACTGTCATTATCGTGATGGTAAGTGGCAGACTCCTGAAATCAAACCTTATCAACCTTTAACTTTAGATCCCTCAGCCAGTGTTTTGCATTATGGTCAAGCTGTTTTTGAGGGGATGAAAGCTTTTAAAGATACGGATGGAAAACTTTGGTTGTTTCGACCACAAGATAATTTTAATAGAATCAATCTCTCCGCTAAACGTCTTCAAATTCCAGAATTTCCAGAGTCCTATTTCTTTGAAGGCATGAAAAGCTTATTGAAGCTGGATCAAGATTGGGTGCAGTCTGGAACGGGCAACTCCCTGTATGTTCGCCCTTTTGTTTTTGCCAGTCAACCCAGCGTCCAGGCATCCGCTTCAATGGAATATATTTTCATGATCATTTGTGCTCCAGTAAAATCCTATTACACAGGAGGAGAAATCAATGTTTTAATTGCAGAAGAATACAGCCGTGCTGCAAATGGTGGAGTTGGATTTGCAAAAGCTGCGGGAAACTATGCCGCCCAATTCTACCCCACTTCAGAGGCTCTAAAAAAAGGATTCCAACAAATTATTTGGACTGACGCCAGCAATCACGAATATCTTGAAGAAGCAGGGACCATGAATATCTTTTTTAAAATAAAGGGAACACTCGTAACCTCTCCTACCAATGATCGAATTTTAGACGGGATCACACGAAAGAGTATAATTAGTCTCGCCAAACAAGATGGGATTCCTGTCGAAGAAAGACCTATCAAAGTAAGTGAAATCAAAGAAGCACACGAAAATGGAACCCTTGAAGAAATTTTTGGGACGGGAACCGCAGTAGTTGTTCTTCCTATTCACAGTTTTTCACATCAAAATGAATCCTACCGTCTCCCTAAAGAAACCCCTATCGCCCTCCAACTGAAAGAAAAATTAGTGGGGATCCAATACAATACAGGTGAAGATCCGTTTAATTGGAGACAAGCTGTAGATTAATCTGAAGCCAGAATCTTAGCCAAGTCGGGTTTAAAATAATTGGGGCCCTTTAAAACTTTACCATCCGCTCGATAAATAGGTTTACCATCCGCACCCAACTTACTCATATTACTCCGTTGTATTTCATCAAAAATAGCCTCCATTTTATCTTGAAAGCCATGTGAAATAATTGTACCACACAAAATATAAAGCATATCCCCAAGGGCATCGCCAATTTCCACAAGATCATTTTCTTCAGCGGCTTGTAGATATTCTTCGTTTTCTTCCTTCATTAAATGGTAGCGCAACTCGACTATATTTTTTGGCAAATTCGCTTGTGGCTTATTTTCAATTCCTAGCCCATAAGCTTCATGAAATTCGGTTACTGCGTCCATGGGTTTTTTAATCATAATTATAAAAGATGTTAATGGTTTATTTATTTCTAAATTTAGACAAAATTTAAAAAAATGTTTTCTTTTGGACAATTGATTTTTGGGCTTTGTTTTTTCATTGCATTTGTAGCAGTCATTATTTACTCATACAAAGCAGACAAAAAAAATCTACCTACTTATTTTAAGGGGAGTTATAAAATACTTTTGGGCTTCATAGTGGCGTTTAGCTTATTAGTCCTCATCAAATACCTAACTCAAAAATGAAAACAATCTTATTTATTTTTTTAGGTGGTGGCTTAGGCAGTGTCTTTCGCTATCTAACCGCCAAAATAATTCCTATTGCTAAGGGGGCTTTTCCTTGGCCTACCCTAATCGTTAATCTTTTTGGATGTTTCCTCATTGGACTATTAATGGGATGGGTTATAAAAAACAACTTACTTCGTTCTGATCTTTATTTTTTTGTTGCTGTAGGGTTTTGTGGTGGACTAACTACTTTTTCTACATTTAGCTTAGAAGGACTTGAATTTCTAAAAACAGGAAACTACAGTGCCTTTTTCTCTTATACCTTATTCAGTCTTATTGGAGGACTCATTATGGTTGCTTCAGGCTTTTCCTTGCTTCGACTTACAAATTCGTAAGGAAAGAGTCTTTTTTTAACATTTTCATAATTTTTGATATTTATTTTTATTATACCCCCATTTTTTTAGGGTTATAATTTTAAATATAATAAAAAATAATTTACACCCCCCTTTTTTTAGGGGGTCATTTATTATATAAATTTATTTTTGACAAAATCTTTAACTATAAATTATGAAAAATTTGAAAAACTTATTTATTCTTGGACTTACAATCACACTGTTTAATACCTCAGTGGT
>JAQWJV010000017.1 GCA_029248185.1 Flavobacteriaceae bacterium
CTTATTAAATTTATTTTTTTAATAGTTAATCATGACACTCACTCAACTTCAATACACATTAGCTGTGGCAGAACAAGGTAACTTTACTCAAGCTGCTGAAAAATGTTTTGTTACACAACCCACCCTAAGCATGCAAGTTCAAAAACTTGAAGAGGAACTCGAGGTTAAACTCTTTAACAGGAACACTAAACCCATTTCACTTACAGCTATTGGCGAGAAAATTATAGGGCAAGCCAAAACAATTTTGAAAGAAGCAAAGCGAATGGATGACATTGTATCCATTGAAAAAGGAGTTGTAGGAGGGAATTTTAGACTAGGGATCATACCCACGATAATGCCCACCTTACTCCCTTTATTTCTCAATACTTTCATCAAGAAGTTCCCGAAAGTCAATCTAAAGATTGAAGAACTAAACACGGCATTAATTATTGAAGAATTAAAAAACGGAAAGTTAGACGCTGGCATTGCAGCTTCTCCTTTAGGAGACGATAAACTCATTGAAAAGCCCCTCTACTATGAACCATTTGTAGGATATATCCCACAATCTCACCCGCTCTCCCGACTTAAAAGACTAAAGGCAACAGATTTAGAAAAAATGGATGTTTTGGTTCTCGAAGATGGACATTGTTTCAGGGAACATGTACTAAAACTCTGTCAAACACCCAATTTCTCTCATTCGTTCAATCTTAAGAGCGGAAGTTTTGAAACCCTAATTCACCTTGCTAATGATGGTTTGGGAATGACCCTACTCCCCTATTTACAAACAAGAAGACTCAGTCCCGAAAATGCTGAAAATTTAAGGTCCTTCGAAAGCCCTGAACCGGCTCGAGAAATTAGTTTAATCTACTCTAAAAGCCAACTAAAACTTCCCATCATAGAATCACTTGCTTCAACCATAGAAGGAATAATGAGAGGTGCAATACGATTTGAAAATATAAAAATAGTTACTCCGAATTAACTGAGTTCACTTGGTTTGAAAACTCTTCTAAATGCCTGTTCTTTCGGTAGAATCCAACCAGCCACTGCTTTAGACGGCTGCTGTCCTCCCTGTTTAAATATTGATTTGCCTTACTCAATTCCTTACTAAATAACTCCCTATCAAAACTCACTTTTCTGAGGATCATTCTGTAATAATTTAAATTTCTAGACATGAATCAAAGATTAATCAGTTAAATGTAAATTTAAATGTTACACCAAAATGTTGGCAAAAAGTTAAAATAATAATTTTATTACTATGTATAACATAGTTCTATCTTTTATATACATATTTGCATAACCTAATATCTAACATTTTGAAAATAGAAAACACAACAGCTCAGATGCGGAAAGGAATTTTAGAATTCTGTATTCTATCGTTGATTGCAGGAAATAACCTGTACACCTCTGAAATTTTGGACACCCTTAAAAAGGGAAAGATGCTGGTCGTTGAAGGAACCATATATCCTTTACTCACGCGCTTGAAAAATGCAAATCTATTACAATACCATTGGGAAGAATCCACCTCTGGGCCCCCAAGAAAATATTACTCGATTACTCCGGAAGGCGAACAATTTTTATCCGAACTCAAAACGGTTTGGAGCGAACTAAACAATGCTGTTCAAAGCATTACCTCTAAAAAATAACCTCATGAATAAAACCATTAACATCAACCTAGCAAGCACTTTTTTCCATATGGACGAAAGTGCATATACAATCTTAAAATCCTACTTACACGAACTTGAAACCGCATTCAAAAACACTGTAGGAAAAGATGAAATATTAAAAGACGTAGAAGCCCGAATGGCAGAACTTTTTCAGGAAAGAAAGACTAATCCAGACTATGTCATTACAGAAGCAGATGTAAATGACATCATCAGCATACTGGGTCAGCCTCAAGATTTCGTTCTAGAAGAAGAGGAAGAGACTTCCAATCCTAAAGGTGCAACCTCAGAAAAAAAATATTCAGAGACCCTGATGACAAATACATAGGAGGCGTAGCATCTGGCTTGGCATATTATTTTGGCATTGACACCAGTTGGTTGCGATTACTATGGATTCTTTTTGCCTTATTCTCCATTGGAACCTTATTTCCTGTTTATCTAATTTTATGGATCATTATACCCGAAGCAAAAACTACAGCAGACAAACTCAAAATGAAGGGAGAGCCTGTAAATATTGATACAATTCAAAAAAAAATAAAAAAAGAATTTGACGAGGTCTCTTCTAAAATTAAAGATGTCGATTATAAGAAAACAACCGAATCATTAAAAAAAAATCCAAAACCTTTTTCGCTTTTTTAGAAGAGCTCCTAAGGAAACTCCCAACCATAATCCGTAAGCTAGTCGGGGTACTTTTTTTAATAATTTCTTCAACAAGTATCTTTGGAATCCTTATTGGAACCTTTATTTTTATTGTGTTTGGCAGTCTACATTGGCCTTTTGACTTTCACTTTAACTTCTTCAACTTTTCGATATTTCAAAGTGTTTACTTTTCAATTGCTTTATTTTTAATCCTCATCATCCCCTTTTTCTTTTTATTCTCACTAGGCATGTGGCTGCTTAGCTCGCATTCAAGCACTTTTGGAAAAATAAGTCGCTATGTACTGATTGGACTATGGATCTTTGCTTTTCTTTTCATTGCAATTGTAAGCTCTCATGAAATTAAAAATCAAAATATTACTGCTACAAAAACAGACATCAAAGAGCTCAATAGCATAAAAAATGATACATTATACCTTAAAACAGTAACCGATTTTAATGAAAGTGATACTCACTGGGAATTTGATCGAGGAGATCAATTAAAAATAGCTTTTGGAAATTTTTGGGAACCCTCAAAAAACATAAAGATTAATCTTTACAAAAGCGATAGCCCGTATTCCTACTTAGAAATGAAGTACTCATCCAATGGAGCCACACAAAATAAGGCTAAAAAAAATGCGGCAAATATTCAATACAACTGGAAGCTGAACAATAATACCCTGTATTTAAATCCATCCTGGAAAACAACCCCCTCTACCCCATTTTATAATCAAAAATTAAGTGTGGATCTATACCTTGAAGAAGGTCAAATTGTTTTAATTGATAAAAAAATGAAGCCACTACTTCATCATTATATTAATAATGATCAAGACTACAGAAGAGGACAAATTACAGGACCACATTGGAAAATGGGAAAGGAAATGTTAGAATGTTTGGACTGTCCAGACAATCAACAACGCTTAAACATCCAATATCGCAATAATTCAGGTGATGAAAAACTGAACTTAAACGTTGATAATCAGGGGCTAACAATAAAAAGAAAATAAAGTTGTAAGAAAGCCTGTTTTGGGTTTGTAGTATTTTTTTTAAATGCTATATTTGCGCACACTTTTTCGGGGTGTAGCGTAGCCCGGTCATCGCGCCTGCTTTGGGAGCAGGAGGTCGCAGGTTCGAATCCTGCCACCCCGACTTTATACCGATCCATTTTAATTCGGGATGTGGCGCAGCCTGGTAGCGCACACGCATGGGGTGCGTGGGGTCGCAGGTTCAAATCCTGTCATCCCGACTAAAATATTTCCCTCCAAAACGCAAAACCAATTGATTTTTTCACCTTTAACGTGAATTTTTCTTTGCTTCATTACAAAATTCACTCTTTTTTTAATAAAACAATTACTCTCTTTTGTACATTTGGTTTTCACACAAATTGAAAACAAATGAAACGTTTTTTAGCCTTACTTTTTTGTAACTTATTTTTCACTCTTGGATGTGCACAAGAGAACACACCCGCCATAGAAATACCCACTTCAGTAAATTACTCCTATGAAACCATAGTAGGGGATATTGATATTCCATGGGGAATGGCATTCATTGACAACAACGAACTCCTCGTTACGGAAAGTAGCGGAATCCTTTATCATGTATTAAATGGAAAGAAAACTTCCATTGAGGGGCTTCCAGAAATTTACGTAAGGGGCCAAGGAGGTTTATTGGATGTTGCTTTACATCCTGACTTCACAAACAACAAAATTATTTACTTGACATTAGCAGCTACCCTTGGCGGAGAGCAAGGTGGAAACACTTCACTCTACAAAGCCAAGCTTGTTGACCAACACTTAGAGGAAGTAGCACTTTTGTATAAAGCAACTCCAAACACCAAAAAAGGGCAGCATTTTGGATCGCGAATTGCATTCGATGACCAAGGTCATGTCTATTTTTCTGTAGGAGATCGAGGGAATCGTGATGAAAACCCTCAAGATATCACAAGAGATGGAGGCAAAATATATCGTTTAAATCTAGACGGAAGCATTCCTGATGACAACCCCTTTGTTTCAAATCCAGAAGCCAAACATGCTGTATTCTCCTATGGACATCGTAATCCACAAGGTATGACTGTACATCCTAAAACAGGTGCCATTTGGGTCAATGAACATGGACCTCAAGGGGGAGATGAAATTAATGAAATCAGAAAAGGGAAAAACTTTGGATGGCCCGTAATTACCTATGGAATTAATTATAGTGGCACTCCCATTACAGACAAGACTTCAGACCCTACCATGGAACAACCCTTTTACTATTGGGTCCCCTCTATTGCGCCCAGTGGAATGGCCTTTTCCACTTCAGGCATTTACAAAGATTGGCAAGACAATCTCTTTGTTGGATCCCTGAAATTTCAATATTTGGAACGACTCGTTATCCAAGAAGACAAAGTAGTAAAGCGTGAAAAAGTATTAGACAAAATTGGCCGTGTTAGAAATGTGAAAGAAGGACCTGATGGCTTTCTCTATGTTGCCGTTGAGGGCAAAGGAATTCTGAAAATTATCCCACAAGGATGAAAATTTTAAGTCTATCCTATTTCATACTTTTGGGCGCCCTTTCTTTTTACCTTTTTCAAGAAAAAACTAAAGCTCAAAGCATTAAGGCAGGAGCTGAAATATATCAAGATTTCTGTGTTCAATGTCATCTCGCGAATGGAGAAGGTGTTTCCGGAGTTTTTCCTCCCCTACGAGCCTCTGACTACTTGCTGAACAATATCGATCTAAGTATTGCTGGGATTAAATTTGGCTTAAAAGGAAAAATAGTGGTAAACGATGAAGAATATGATGGGGTAATGATTAACCAAGGGCTAGATGAAGAAGAAATTGCAGATGTAATGAATTATATTCTTAACCATTGGGATAATAGTAGTGAAGCATTTATTACCAAAGAGCGGGTAGAACAGATTCAAAAATCGATCTTACAATGACAGAAAAGCGTTCATTATGGAATTCTTTAAAATCAATCAAAAAAAGTTACTTCCTCTACATTGGCATTTTAGTTGGATTCATCATTTGGATGCTCTTTTTAGACACCCATTCGTGGAAAATTCATTCGGAGTTGAATGATGAAATAAATCAATTAGAACTAGAGAAAGAAGCCTTGACAAAGGTAATTGCCAAAGACAAAAACACCATAAAACAGTTGCAAGATGAAGACAGTTTAGAACGTTTTGCCAGAGAACAATATGGTCATAAAAAGAAAAACGAAACCATTTTTATCATTGAACCCTCCGATACATTAAGCAAAAAATAAAACAAAAATCCTTCATCTTTGTTTTAACAAAAACAATTGGAGCTCTGAATCTTTTTTAAGAGATTAAATAATTGTATTTTTAGAGGCTTATAAAACAATTTAATGGGTAAAATTATTGCTGTTGCGAATCAAAAAGGAGGGGTAGGAAAAACGACCACAGCCGTTAATCTAGCTGCTGCCTTAGGCGTTCTTGAAAAAAAGATTTTACTAATCGACGCAGATCCTCAAGCCAATGCAACTTCAGGATTAGGTATTGATGTAAATAACACAAACTATGGCACCTATCAATTACTGGAACATAGCATAGACGTATCAGATGCTATCATTAAAACCAATAGTCCCAATCTTGATTTAATCCCTTCCCATATTGATCTAGTCGCTTCGGAAATTGAGTTGGTCAATCAAGAAGCGAGAGAATACATGCTTAAAAAAGCATTGGAAGAAATTAAAAACAATTACGATTATATTTTAATTGATTGTGCTCCTTCCTTAGGCTTAATTACCCTCAACGCTTTAGTCTCGGCAGATGCAGTAATCATCCCCATACAGTGTGAATATTTTGCACTAGAAGGACTCGGTAAACTTTTAAATACGATCAAAAGCGTACAAAAACTTCACAATAGAGATTTAGATATTGAAGGTCTGTTACTAACCATGTATGATACTCGTTTGCGATTGTCAAATCAAGTGGTGGAAGAGGTTAAAAAACATTTTGGTAAAATGGTATTCAAAACAATCATTCAACGAAACATCAGACTCAGTGAAGCTCCAAGTTTTGGAGAGGATATCATTACCTATGATGCCTCCAGTAGAGGGGCGAAAAGTTATCTTTCCTTGGGAAGTGAAATTTTAAAACGGAATAAATAAGACGCATGGCAAAATCTAACCGAAAACCCGCTTTAGGTAGAGGACTTTCAGCTTTATTGAATGATTCTGAAAATGCAATTGAATCAGTACACGATAAAAATGCTGATCAAGTCATTGGAAACATTATTGACTTACCCATTGATAAAATTAGGGCGAATCCATTCCAGCCCAGAACCCATTTTAATGATGAAGCCCTTAAAGAATTAAGTACTTCTATATTAGAATTGGGAATTATTCAACCCGTTACTGTCCGAAAAATTAAAGACGGAAACTTTGAATTAGTTTCAGGAGAACGCCGTTACAAAGCATCCAAAATTGCTGGACTCAAGAGCATTCCTGCATATGTCCGCCTTGCCAATGATCAGGAATCATTAGAAATGGCACTGGTAGAAAACATTCAAAGAGAAGACTTAGATCCTATTGAGATTGGTCTTTCCTACCGACGTTTGATGGAGGAAATCAATCTCACCCAAGATCAGCTAAGTGAACGAGTGGGCAAAAAAAGATCAACCATAACAAATTATATGCGCTTACTCAAGTTGGATCCGATCATTCAAACGGGGATACGTGATGGATTTATCAGTATGGGACATGGAAGAGCGCTAGTTAATACTGAAGATCCGAAGACACAATTAAATCTCTACAAGCAAATTGTAAAGAAAGGACTTTCCGTGAGAGCTACAGAAAGCCTAGTTAGGAATTCAAAAAAAACAAAACCATCCACCACAAGCTATCAAGCTCCCTTTATTTCTCAAGCGGCAGCTGAACTAGAAACCTTATTCGAGACACCTTTATCAGCTTCCGCAAACAGTCATGGAAAAGGGGTACTCAAAATAAGTTTTGAATCACAAGAACAATTACAACGCATTCTTAATAAAGTTAAAAAGTGAAACTTAAAACTCTTTTACTCTTTTGTTTTATTGCTAGCTCCTTTTCTGTTTTTGCCCAAGAAAAACAGGATGAAGAAGCCCCTAAGACTGAGAAAACAAGAAAAGTTAAAAAAGCTAAAAAAGCAAAAGAGGAGGAAAATACTTTTGCGATTCCTGATTCTGTAGGAGTACAAAAAAACTATTCTACCAGAATCCAACGTTTAATTGCCGATCCACTTACTCCCTCTAAGGCCGCATTTTATTCTGCCATTGTCCCTGGCTTAGGACAAGCCTTCATAGGAAAAGGATGGAAAGTTCCCATAGTTTATGCTGCTATAGGAGCCTCTCTATATTATTATGATGTTAATAATAAAGAAATGAATAAATACAGGACAGCATACAAACGAAGGTTGAATGGCTTTTTTGATGATGAATTTTTAGAAACTGATATTCCCATTACAACAGAACAATTGCTGTTAGGAATGGACTTTCATAAAAACTATCGTGATATTGCAATCATACTTGCTGCCGCTGCCTATATGCTGAACATTCTTGATGCTAATGTTAGCGCACATCTATTACAATTTAATGTAAATGATGATTTGAGTGTGACTCCCAACTTTATTTTTGATACTGAACAAACTGGAATACGTGTGGCACTAAAATTTTAAAGGAACTACAATGAAGATTGCATTATTAGGATATGGAAGAATGGGGCAAACTATTGAAAAGTTTGCCAAAGGAAGAGGTCATGAAATTACCTTCGTTTTAGATAAAAACAAGGAACAAGGCATACTTGCTAATGCAGACGTGGCTATTAATTTCAGTATTCCGGAAGCAGCAGTAAATAACATCAAACTCGCATTAGAACATAAAATTCCTGTCGTTTGCGGAACTACTGGTTGGTTGGAGCATTATGATGATGTCACGGTTTTTTGTAAAAATCAAAATGCTGCCTTTTTATATGCATCCAACTTTAGTATCGGAGTAAATTTATTCTTTAAAATAAATCAGCTGACTGCAAAACTGATGAAACCACACGCTGCTGAGTACAAGGCGAGCATGCAAGAAATTCATCATGTACACAAACTCGACGCTCCCAGCGGAACTGCCATTACTTTAGCTGATGCACTGATAGAGACTGGACATTACAACGCATGGGAACTAGATGGAGATAGTACTGATAAGCTCAAAATTGAATCTGTAAGAAAAGGAGAAGTTCCTGGGACCCATGCTATAACTTATCACTCTCAGGTTGATCAAATCAGCTTGAAACACGAAGCTTTTAGCCGAGATGGATTTGCATTAGGGGCCGTAATTGCAGCTGAATGGATTTTAAATAAAAAAGGAATCTTCAGCATGCAGGATGTTCTAAATATTTCTTAATTCCAAGGTGTATATATCAGATACCCTTATCTTTGAAAAAATATAAAAAATGACTCTAACTCAGTGGATTCTTTTTACGCTAATCATACAAGTAGTACACTTTTTAGGCACCTGGAAACTTTATAAAGCTGCTGGATATCAAGCATGGCAAGCTGCAGTTCCTGTATATAACGCAGTGATTTTAATGAAAATCATCAAACGCCCCGTTTGGTGGGTAATTTTACTTTTCATCCCTACCATCAATTTAATTCTCTTTGCCATCATTTGGGTAGAAACCCTTCGTAGTTTTGGAAAAGATTCGGCAAAAGATACACTTTTAGGTCTGATTACTCTTGGACTCTATATATACACAGTCAATTATAGCGAGAACCCCAAACACCTTCCAGAACGCAGTTTGAAACTAAAAACAAGTTTCGGCGAAACCGTAAGCTCCATCATATTTGCCATTGTTGCTGCCACTATAGTTCACAATTATATCATTCAACCCTACATCATACCTACAGGTTCTTTAGAAAAGTCTTTATTGATTGGGGACTTTTTACTTGTTAGTAAATTTCATTACGGTGCAAGAGCGCCAATGACTGCTGTATCTTTTCCCATGGTACATGATACCCTACCCGTCTTAAAAATAAAATCCTATTTAAAAAAACCGCAACTCCCCTATTTTAGACTTCCTGCATTACAGAAAGTTAAACGGAATGATATTGTGGTTTTTAGTTGGCCAGCCGATACCGTCCGACAATTTTTTGTTAGAGAAAAACGAGTAGATAAGCCCATTGATAAGAAATCAAATTACGTAAAGCGCTGCCAAGGTATTCCGGGAGACACGCTAGAGATCATTAATGGATTCGTTCATATAAACGGTGTTAAAAATATTCTTCCTGAGCGAGCCGAGGTGCAATATACCTTTAACGCTTATGCAAAAAAAGGCGTATCCTCAAGAAAATTATTAGCCGAGGGCTTTGAGGATTTTAACCGAACCTATCGGATCGAAAATATTACTGAAAACAGCTATCAACAACTCATCCCCTACATCATTGGAAGAAGAGGGAATACCGTTGAAGACTTTTCTGTGATTACTGAATCAAAAGGACTACCAACTGAGTTAATTCGTAAGCTGGGTCTCAGATTAAGTGAAACACTCGAAATCAATAAACAACTTACCTTAACACTAGAAGAAGCAGAAAAACTCCAAAAGGTTACATGGATAGACAGTGTAAAGCAACGAATCAATCCGATTAAAGTACCCAATGAAAGTTTCTTTCCTAATAAAATTCCTTACGATTGGAATGAAGATAATTTTGGCCCTTTATTGATCCCTAAAAAAGAGATGACTATTTCTTTAACCCGACAAAATCTTCCCTTATACAAGAAAATCATTCAAGAATATGAAGGAAATCAACTAGAACTCTCACCCTCAGCAATCAAAATCAATGGAGAAGCAGTAAATCAATATACCTTTAAAAAAGATTATTACTGGATGATGGGAGATAATCGTCACAAGTCAGAGGATAGCCGATATTGGGGTTTTGTTCCAGACGATCATATAGTAGGTAAACCTGTATTCATTTGGTTCAGTATCAAAGGGATTAATGATGGAATCAAAAATTGGAGCATACGCTGGGATCGCATTTTCACTACCGTGGATGGTCCTGGTAAACGACGATCCTATTTTCCTTATTTCTTAGTTTTCCTAGTTCTATGGCAAGGGTATGTTTTTTACAAAAAACGCAAAGTTAAATCGTAATGAAACGTGCTGTAATTTGTCCAGCATATCTTCCGAATAGTGCTTATTTCGCGTTTTTAAGTCAACAAGAAAAATGTTATTTCGCCTATGACACGCACTACCAAAAGCAAACTTTTAGAAACCGAACCGAAATTTATGGTGCCAATGGAAAACTACATTTAATTATTCCCATTGTACACAAGAAACAACCTCATCAACTAGAAAGGGAAGTGCAAATAAGCTTCGAGTTTAACTGGCAAAAAGAACATTGGAAATCAATTTGCTCAGCTTACAGGTCATCACCTTATTTTGAATATTATGAAGCAGATTTAGCTCCGCTTTTTCATGAAAAGATTACCTCCCTTTTTGACTTTAATCTCAAGTTGATCGAAAAGATGATGTGGATTTTAGAGCTTCCTTTTTCTTTGGAAAAAGTGTCCTTTAGCAAAGAAAAAGATTTGAGATTAGATGCGCTAATTCAAGCCAAAAAAAGACCCCTAATTAATCAGACACCTTACCTTCAAGTATTTCATGAAAAAGCAGGATTTCTATCCAATTTAAGCATTCTTGATGCACTCTTTAACTTGGGACCCAATTGTGCTTTTTATATTAAAAATGCAAAGCATCCAATTGGCTAAGGCCATTGGATTGTAGCTGAAATAGGTTTGTGATCAGAAAGTTTAATAGCATGCGTTTTATAGGATAAAACATTCAATTTCGGACTGGTTAAAATAAAATCAATTCGCAATGGGAAGTAGATAAAATCATAGGTCGCTCCAAAACCCTCCCCTTTTTCAAGAAAGGCATCTTGCCGACCTTGCTTCAAATTTAAATAACTATTTGAAAACGCATTATTATTTAAATCGGTGCAAATGATTTCTGGGTAATCATGCTGATTTTTAATTGCATTAAATTGTGCTACCTGCTCTTTTTGGATTTGAAACACCTCCTTAATTTTTCTTCTTAATTTTTGAGAATATTCTGTTGCAATCAAGGTATCCTTAGAATCAATTCGCATAGACTCAAAATGTACATTATATAAACGAAGCGTATCTTTCTTCCACAAAAAATCAGCAAACATCCCACCATTATTAGAGGCTTCAAAAGAAATAGATTTTGAATTAAAAAGAGGGAATTTAGAGATGATACAAGAGCCTATTTGCCCACGACCTACATAGGGTTTGAAAATTTTATAGGGGTAATCCTTAAAGTCTGGCGCTTCGTTTTGCGCATACTCTTGAAAACAAACAATATCGGGTTGTTCTTCATTGATAAAATTTTCAATTTCATCGGGAATATTAGGCGAATCAATCCATTTAAATCGATTAAAGGAGCGAACATTATAACTCATCACAGAAATTCCGTTTTCAATTCTAATTCCATTATCCCCAATTTGATAGAGTAATTGCAACTCTTCATACCCAATGCTAATTGCCAAGACTGTCAATAACAAGGGCCATTGAAAACGCACCAGCCAAAAAATAAAAAAAACAAGGTTGAGAACCAAAAGCAAGGGTACTAGTAATGAAAAAACGGGAAGTTCAAACCCGAGTCCAAAACTTCCCATGGCCAACAACTGAAGCGACAGAGAAGCAATATTAAGTAGAGTCAAAAAGCCAATAAAAATCTTTTTTCGCTTCATTTATTCTCGTTACTATTTTTTACCCGCTTGAAAAAGAAAATCTTTCTCTGCTTTGGTTAAACTTTCATATCCTGAAGTACTGATTTTATCTAAGATTTCATCTATCCTTTTTTGATGAGAGGAATCCTTAACATCTCTAGCTGATTTTTTAGGGACTGTTTTACTTTTATATACCGTTTTTAAAGATGACTTTTTTCGGAAAAAATCTAAACAATACGTTATAAAACGTTCAAAAGGTAAGCCTATATCTGTTCCTTGTTGAAGACGTTGGGCGTATAAAAATCCTAAGCCTGCCCCACCCAAATGTGCCAAATGTCCACCGGCATTTCCATAAGGGATTTGTATTACATCCAACAACACAAAAGCCAATCCTAAGTAGCGCAACTTGACATTGAAAAAGAGGATACGAACTTCATTATCTGGGGTGTAAGTGCTCATAAAAATAAAAACAGCCATTACTCCTGCCGAAGCTCCTACCATTACTGGAGTACTGTTTTGGAATGCAGGAAAAAGCGAATAACAGACTAAAAAGGTGAATCCACCTGTAATGACACCTAAAAAATAAACATTGAAAAAAGTTCGCGCTGGAAATAGATTTAAGAATAAACGGGAAGCAAAAAACAAGAGATACATATTCCAAAATAGGTGGAAAAAACCAGAATGAATAAAACTATAGGTGACTAGAGACCATGGCTGAAACAAAAGGGTACTCCACTGAGAAGAAAGCTCAAACCAGCCCAAAAAAACATCAAAGGGAACGGCCAAAAGAAAAAATAAGGTCTTTAAGAAAAAAGGGAGGATAAAACATAGTACATTGATTAAAATCAACTTCTCTGCACTATTCAACTGCTGGATCCTAGATCGTATTTGGTCTTTAAAATTCATTAATCCCATCGGTTTTTATCAAATTGATTTTTCTTCCAATACCACAACATTATAAATCCAGTGATAGCTCCTCCCACATGAGCAAAATGGGCTATGGGGCCAATAGAATAAGAGGTAAACCCAAAAAACAAATCCCCTAAAATTAAAATAGGAACTAACACTTTTGCTTTTACAGGAATGGGGGGGAAAAGCAACATCAATCGTGCATTGGGAAAGGAAAATGCAAAAGCTACCAAAACACCATAAAGCGCTCCTGATGCTCCTACCATAACCCCATTAAAAGCGGACAAACCAATAAGTAATTTGTCTCTTCCTATTTGCTCAACGATTGAATAGGGTAAGTCTCTCGTGTTAAAAAAGTTAGTGATCTGAGTTGCTGTTAAGCCTTGGGAAACCAGTAAATCTGTGATGCTTCCTACTTGATAATAATACAATACCAACTGGAGTGCTGCGGCCCCAAAACCGGTTGAAAGATAAAAAAAGATAAATTTTTTGCGGCCCCACATTTGTTCAATGGGAGTTCCAAACATATACAACCCAAACATATTGAAAAAAATATGCCCCAAGTCTCCATGCATAAACATATGGGTCAAAGGCTGCCAGGGTTGAAAATTTGGATGGGAAGGATAGTGCAATGCAAACCAATCATATAACACATCGCCTAGTGATAAGGAGGCAATAAAAAAAATCACATTAATGATCAAAAGGTGTTTTACGGTCTCTGTAATGTTTCGCATTAACTTAATTTTTGTTCAATTTCCCCTTTCTCCAAAGTAATAAAAATCTGCTTATTAAATGGGGATACTGCTGTTTCTTTACATCCAAAAAAATCATCTAACAAGCGTTGTTGCTCTTCCAATTCAAGGGATTGACCTGAGTGAATTGATAAACTTTTTGCCATTGCCTTTGCCACTTGGTCCGCATGGCTAAAATGCTCTTCCCCCGTATCTTGATCAGTCTCAGACAACAAAGTTTCGATTAGTGATTCAATTTTTCCAGGCGGACAATGCTCTGGGGAACCCATGACTTCAAGAGCATTTTTATCATATTTAATTTCAAAACCTAAGGCCTCTAAAATTTCCTCTGAACTTTTAAACTGCGCTTCTTGCTGAGAATTCAATGAGACTGTTATGGGGAAAAGTAGTTGCTGACTCACCCCTTTTTTTGAGGTAATGGCACTTAAAAAACGCTCATAGAGAATACGTTGATGGGCTCTACTTTGATCAATTAATAGCATACGGGTTCGTAGTGGACAAACGATATATTTTGAAAAAAGCTGAAATACTCGTGTAGCTTGTGGCACCTCAACCAGGGGACTTGAGTGCGTTACTTCTTCTAGCGGACTGGATTGAATTCCGCTATATAAACCCTCCCATTGTTCCATTTTTGGTTTTCTTTTTGAAGTTGTCTCTTGGAAGGGATTAAAACTTGAATCTACTTCTATGGGGGGAGTTGAAGGAACCTTGTTCTTAAAAGCATAGGGCACATCCATTGTTTGATTTTGTTCAAAATCAAGTGTGGGCATGACTTGAAAAATACCTAAGCTGTGCTTGACGGCTGAACGTAAAATTGCATACAAACTTTGTTCGTCTTCAAATTTCACTTCTGTTTTGGTAGGATGAATATTGATGTCTATTGTTTTGGGATTTAACTCTAGATATAAAAAATATCCCGGTTTAAATCCGGGACGCAACAGCCCCTCAAAGGCGTTACATACTGCATGATGTAAAAAAGGGCTTCGAATAAATCGATCATTAACGAAAAAAAACTGCTGTCCCCTAGTCTTCTTGGCATGAGTGGGTTTCAGGACAAAGCCTGTGAGCTTTGCCAAAGTAGTTGTTTCTTCTATGGGAACCAGCAATGGATCCAGTTTACTCCCGAAAATACCAACAATTCTTTTACGAAGGTTTGTTTTCGGTAAATCAAATAATTCTACTCCGTTATTAAAAAATAAAAACTTAAGCTCAGGATGTGCAAGGGCAACACGGTGAAATTCATCAATAATATGTCTTAACTCTACGGTATCTGATTTAAGAAAATTTCGTCTTGCTGGAATATTATAAAATAGACTTTTAACCGCAATTGAAGTTCCCTTAGGTTGTGTAGAAAGGGTTTGCTCAATGACTTTACTGCCTTCAATTTTTAAGCAATGAGATACCTCTTCATTTTGGACTCGTGTATGCGTTTCCACATGAGCAATTGCTGCAATAGAAGCGAGTGCTTCGCCCCTAAACCCTTTAGTGTTTAATGCAAATAAATCTTCTGCAACATTAATTTTAGATGTAGCGTGACGTTCAAAAGCCAAGCGAATGTCTTTACTGTTCATCCCCATCCCATTGTCAATCACTTGAACCAATGTTTTTCCAGCATCTTTAATGATCAACTGTATAGTATCGGAACCTGCATCAACAGCGTTTTCAAGTAATTCTTTCACAACAGAGGCAGGGCGTTGTATGACTTCCCCAGCCGCAATTTGATTGGCTACATGATCTGGTAAAAGCGTTATCCGATTCGACATTAAACAGGTAAAGTAAAAATAGAAAGATCGAAATCTAAAATATATAAGCATACAAAGACCAATGCCAATATGATCAGTAAGAGACGTAACGATATCGAACGGTTTTTACGCGATCGCATTTGCAAACGTGCCTCTTGCCATTGTTGACCAAAATCGTTGGAGTTATAAGTGTCTCTGTATTTTGAAAACTTTGAGTCAAATTCATAGAGATTTCCTTCTTCTTTCCCTTTGTAGTATCGGGGCGTGTAATTATAACGCCTGTTTTTGGATAGCTTAAATAGATTTGACTTTAACATAAATCAAAGGTACAAGAAAGCTATAAAATTAGAAACTCTAGTTAAAGAAACTTATGCTTGAATTTAAGGGGTCTGACGCAGTTTGATCATTTGTAACGCAGTAACGGCGGCTTCAACTCCTTTATTGCCGTGTTTTCCACCACTACGATCTTGTGCTTGTTCAAGGGTATTGTCCGTTAAGACACAAAAAACTACAGGGACTTCAGATTGAACATTCAGATCTTTTACTCCTTGAGAAACGGCTTGACAGACAAAATCAAAATGTTTAGTTTGACCTTGTATAACACTCCCGATGACAATGACTGCATCAGGATTGTAGGTTTGTGCTTTCTTTGCCCCATAAATCAATTCAAAACTCCCAGGAACGTCCCAAACTTTAATGTTCACTTCCTGAACATTGTGTTTTATCAGAGTATTGATTGCCCCCTTTTTAAGGGCTGAGGTAATAGAATCATTCCATTGAGATACAACGAGATGGACAGTATAAGAAGTTCCATCCGGAACTCCTTCAGAATCATAAGCAGAAAGATTGCTTAGTGTTGTTGCCATTTATTGCATCAAGGTTTCCAGTCTTCCTATTTGTACTGCAACTTGTTTTGCTTCTTCAGATTTAGGAAATTCTTTTTCAATACGTTTTAAAAAGGATAAAGCTTCTTTTGTTTTACCCACTTCAGGACCTAACATTGCGGCTTTGTAAAGATATTTGGGTGTGCTAAACATATTGTTATTGATTTTTGAAGCAGCCACATAGTAGTCAAATGCGTCTTCTTTTTGATCCAATTGCATAAAAGCATCTCCTATTGCTCCTTTAGACAAGGCACTCAATAAAATATCCTCAGAAGAAAATTGATCTAAGTAAACAATTGCATTTTCATAATCTTTGAGATTCAAATAAGCCATCCCAGCACTGTAAGTGGCCAACTTTGCCGCAGGAGTCCCTTTGTAGTTTTCGATAATGTCTAAAAACCCATATTTTCCTTCCCCTCCTCTGAGTGCTCTGGAATACAATGAATCAGAATCAACACTATTGACAGCCAATTCAAAGTAATACTGTGCTTGATTTAATTCACTTACTGCTTCGCGCTGCTTAGGTTCTACAACAAAATTGGTATAGCCTAGATATCCCAAAACACCCACTGCAACCAAACCGATAATCGTTAAAATGACATTTTGGTATTTCACAACCCACTCCTCTGTCTTGGAAGCTGAACTGTCTAAAGCGTCAAATACTTCAGCTGTTGTACTTTCTATTGCAATGTCAGTTTCTTTTGAAGATGTAACCGATTTTTTTGCACCGCGTTTTTTATATGTAGCCATGGTAAAATAAATTAAGCGCACAAAATTAGTCTTTTTATTCTAATTCAAAAAGTACTGAGCTATCTTCTAACTTATTATTTTTGTATTCTATGCATTTAAAACAAATTACACTTACCAATTACAAGAATATTACCTCCAAAACTTTTGATTTCAACCCGAAAATCAATTGCTTCATTGGAAATAACGGAGTTGGAAAGACCAATATCCTAGACGCCATCTACCATTTGGCTTTTGGGAAAAGTTATTTTAATCCGATTTCCATCCAAAACATCCAAATAGGTGCTGATTTTTTTGTCCTCGAAGGGCGCTATGAATCCAATGAAAGAGAAGAAAAAATTATTTGTAGTGTAAAAAAAGGACAAAAGAAAACCTTAAAACGCAATGGAAAAGTTTATGATCGTATTGCAGATCATATTGGATTCATACCAACAGTGATTATTTCTCCTGCAGATCGCGATCTGATTTCTGAGGGAAGCAGCACACGAAGAAAATTTATGGATGCCGTGATTGGACAAACCAATACTGAATTTCTCAGAAACCTTATTGAATACAATAAGATTCTTTCTCAACGAAATGCCTTATTGAAATTTTTTGCTCTCAACCATACCTTTGATGCCGATACATTAGAAACTTATAACGAGCAATTGACCACAAGGAATCAACCTATATACGAAAAACGCAAAGCGTTCATGGAACAGTTTATTCCGATTTTCAAAGAACGTTATCATACGATTAGTGATCAGCAAGAAGAAGTTGATTTGTCTTACGACAGTCAAATGCATACTGTTTCTCACAAAATACTTCTGGAAGAAAATCTCGCTAAAGATCGGATGATTCAACACACCTCTTGTGGAATTCACAAAGACGATATTCATTTACTCAAAGACGGTCAACCCATTAAAAAATTTGGCAGTCAAGGGCAACAAAAAACCTTTTTAGTTGCCTTAAAATTAGCTCAATTTGACTTTTTAAAAGCAGCAATGGGGGTTGCCCCAATTTTGCTTTTGGATGATGCCTTTGACAAACTCGATCAACGCAGAGTATCGCAAATTATTTCTTTGGTCGATCAAAATGATTTTGGACAAATTTTCATTACCG
This sequence comes from Flavobacteriaceae bacterium, assembly GCA_029248185.1. Classification (GTDB taxonomy): domain Bacteria; phylum Bacteroidota; class Bacteroidia; order Flavobacteriales; family Flavobacteriaceae; genus MS024-2A. The sequence goes on from JAQWJV010000017.1 coordinate 18,130, forward strand.
ATACTCATGAAGAAAGAACAATACAAGCACTCTCAAATACACAATCCGGATATGAACTATTCAAACTCTAAGCTTTTATTAGTCATTACGCTTGGCATTTTATTCCTCATTCCCACTGGCTGCAATGAGTTACAGAATGTAAACCTCACAGACCTTAAAGGATATTGGGAAATTGACTTCATTTCACAAAAAGGAGAAACCTTTAAACCCAGTTCATCAGCTCCCTTAATTGATTATTATGCCCTTGAAGAGATGTCTGGATTTTATAAAAAAGTAGCTCCTTCAATTGTTGGAACTTTTGAAACCTCAGAGGATGCAACGAGATTTAAAATAGAAAAAACAGAGGATGGTATTTTCATACACTTCAAAACACCCTGGGATGAATGGAAGAAAAAAATAATACAACTCGACAGCCAAAAGCTTATCTTAGCTCATGAGAAAAGGATGTTTCATTATAAACGACCTGTCTTAATCAATGTCAATCCATGAGTAATTCAAAAAACAAATTTGAACCGAAGCCCATCAAAAACGTCCTTCAAGATATCGTAGGTCAAAAAGCGCTAAAAAAGGGGGTTCAAAATGTGCGCATTTGCAATGCATGGGGTGAAGTTGTTGGCGAAAACGTCATGCAATATACCGATCAGGTACGATTTTCACATAACATTTTATATGTAAGCCTCCACTCTGCTCCGCTCAAAATGGAACTCAGTTATGGCCTGGAAACCCTAACGCGACAAATAAACGATCACATAGGCTCTGAGGAAATTCGAAAAATAGTTTTAACCTAAAAACGTTCGCGAGTAGCAAAATGAAAAGCGGCCTCTATGGCTGCATTTTCATCACTGTCCGAACCATGTACTGCATTTTCGCCCATGGAAGTTGCATATAGTTTACGGATCGTTCCCTCAGCAGCTTCAGCAGGATTTGTAGCACCAATTAATGTTCTAAAATCACTCACGGCATTGTCCTTTTCCAAGATTGCAGCAACAATGGGACCCCTTGTCATAAAAGCGACTAATTCACCAAAAAATGGACGCTCATTGTGTACTGCATAGAAATGCTCTGCATCAGCAAGCGTAAATTGTGTTAATTTCAAGGCTTTGATTTTAAAACCAGAGGATGTTACTTTTTCTAAAATATTACCGATATGACCGTTTTCAACGCCATCCGGTTTGATCATCATTAATGTTTGATTTGCCATTTTTTTTCTTTGCTGCAATATTACTAAATGTATTTAAATACCCCTTTATTCGACTGAAGAAACATTTTAATGAACATGAAAAAAATAAAGGGGATGCTCTTCAAATATCATGAAAATGGTATCTTCGTCCAGTATGGATAAGCATTTTATAACGGAACTTAAAAAAAAGTTAGAAACGACTCAAAAAGTAGTTATTCTTCCGCACAAAAATCCAGATGGTGATGCACTGGGAAGTACATTAGCTTTGATGCACTTTTTAATTCAAAATAAGCATGAAGCTGTAATCATATCTCCAAATGATTACCCTAATTTTTTAAATTGGCTTCCCGGACAAGAGAAAATTTTAAAATACAATAAAGACCCGAAAGCGGTCCGTCTCAAAATTGAATCAGCAAGTTTAATTTTTACCCTAGACTTTAATCACCTTTCTAGAATAGGTGACCTAGAACCATTAATTCAAAAGTCTAAGGTGGATAAAATCATGATCGATCATCATCAAAGCCCCGACTCCTATGCTACATTGATGTATTCTGATGTAACAATGAGCTCAACCTGTGAAATGGTATACAACCTGATTGAATCTTTGGACTCAAAAGCCTTTAATTCTGAAATTGCAAATTGTCTCTACACAGGGATCATGACAGACACTGGCTCGTTTCGTTATCCAGCAACAACTCCAGCAACCCACAAAGCCATTGCACATTTGATAGAGGCTGGTGCTTCTAATACTGAAATTCATCAAAAAATTTATGACAGTTCCTCCTTTAGTCGACTTAAATTATTGGGGATTATACTTTCTAATATGAAGCAAATACCGGGTTTACCGATTGTATATATGACACTCTCACAAGACGAACTCAATAGCTGTGACTATAAAAAAGGAGATACCGAAGGTTTTGTCAATTATGGTTTAAGCCTTGAAGGAATTATTTTTTCATGCATTATGATCGAAAATGAAAGTGAAAGCATTATCAAGATGTCCTTTAGATCTCAAGGTGGATTTTCAGTGAATGATTTTGCACGATCATATTTTAGCGGAGGAGGGCATCACAATGCAGCCGGTGGGGTGTCCACAGATTCTATGGCAACAACAATAGCTCGATTTGAAAAAGCCGTTTTAGAGCAGACTGATAAATTTTAAGTTTTGAAAAAAGAAAAATTCCTTCTTTTATTGATCATCTTGGTTTCATGTTCTGAAATTGAACCCAGAAAACCACTGAACCAAAAAGGTGATTCTTTCATGATTAACTCTGCACAACGCAATAAAAATTTATTCAAAAAAGAAGAAGAATTACTGAAAGAGGCAGCAGTCAGGGACAGTACTCACAAATTTAAAATTTCCAAATCTGGATTTTTATATGCCTACACCAAAACCAACACTCAAACTAAAAACCTACCTACAGAGGGAGAGATTGTCCGCTTCCAATATCAAATAGAGGATCTTAATAAAAATGTGATCTACAGTTTTAAAGAACTTGGACCTGTGGAATACGCTATTGACCAAGAAGATTTATTGCCTGCATTAAGAGAGGGTTTACGATTACTTCAACCTGAGGATGTTGCGGTATTTCTTTTTCCTTCCTACCTTTGTTACAGCTATCAAGGGGATGGCCAAAAAATTGGAATAAATCAACCCCTGAGATTTATAATAGAACGTTTACCAAATAACTAACCAACATAACTCAATAAAGAAAATGAAAAAAATATTTGCCTCCGTATTAATCATACTTTTCACTTTAGGTTGTAAAACTCAATATCCTGAACTTGAATCAGGACTTTACGCCGATATCAAAACGAACAAAGGTTCTATCATCGTTAAATTAGCTTATGAGAAAGTTCCCATTACTGTAGCCAACTTTGTTTCACTTAGCGAAGGAACTAATCCTTTTGTCAGTGAAGAATTTAAATCTAAAAAATTCTACAACGGTATACAATTTCACCGTGTAATTGCTGATTTTATGATTCAAAGCGGTGATCCCACTGCGACTGGATCTGGAGGGCCGGGTTATCGTTTTGATGATGAATTTTCTGACCTGACCCACAAAGGCCCCGGCATCCTGTCCATGGCGAATTCGGGCCCAGCAACAAACGGAAGTCAATTTTTCATTACACACAAAGCCACTCCTTGGTTAAATGGAAAACATTCCGTTTTTGGAGAAGTAGTAATGGGCCAGGAAATTGTTGATAGTATTGCTCAAAATGATGTTATTGAAGAAGTTATCATCATACGAAAAGGAGGAGAAGCAAAGAAATTTGATGCTCCTGAAGCATTCAGTGCTTATTTTTCAAAGAAAGATGAAATCGCCAAAGAAAAAGAAGCCAAACAAATACTCATTAAAGAAGGAAATGTTTCCAAGTTTGATGAACAAAGAAAAGGATCAACTACCACTGCATCAGGTCTTCAATATACAATCACAACGAAAGGAGAGGGCTCGGCTGTCAACACAACAAATAAAGCTATGGTGAATTATGCTGTTTATTTTGTAGATGGAACGATTTTAGAAACAAGCATGGAGTCTGTAGCCATTGCCAATGACATTCTAAATCCACAACGTCAAAGTGCCGGACAGTACAAACCAATTGAAGCCTCTGTTGGGGTTGATGCAAGAATGATTGAAGGGTTCAAAGAAGGTTTGCGTTTATTAAAAGAAGGAGATAAAGCCACTTTATTCCTTCCCTATACCATCGCTTATGGTGCCGATGGCATCCAAGGCATTCCACCTCAATCGGATTTGATTTTTGAGGTTGAAATTGTCAATGTAATTCAATAAAAAGCAAAAAAGACCAACAATTGTTGGTCTTTTTTTTTATCAATGAAAAAGGTATATTACATTTTAATTGCACTACTCCCCTTGCAATGGATTGCCCTCTCATGGGTTAAAAAAAATCCCGAATGGGTAGAAGGTGTTTTTAGCCAAAGTATCTATCCCTATATTTTTAAAACACATCGCTTTTTCTTTCATCAACTTCCTTTTTCTTTTGGGGATCTTTTTTATGCAATGATTGCAATCTTGCTTATTGTAGGCTGTGTCCAAATAGTGAAAAAACCGAGAGCGTATTTTAAAAAAAACCTAATTCAAGTTTTCGCTATCTTCTCCCTAATCCTCCTAGTTTTCCATATTTCATGGGGACTGAATTACTACAGAACACCCCTTCATGAGTCGTTGGGTTATAGTCTGGAATATAATGAAATTCAATTGACAGAAACGCTAAATAAACTCATTGAAATAAACAATGAACTCCATGGAAGACTGACTAATTCAGATACTGTTCCAGTGAGAGTTCCGTATTCTAAGGATGTTTTGGCCAAGATGATCGAAAATGACTTTTCTTTTGAAGCGCAACAATATCAAGTAAAACCTTTTGTAAAAAATTCTCTTTGGAGCACACTTCTCAGCTATATGGGATATGCAGGTTACCTCAATCCATTAACCCTAGAATCTCAAGTAAACAAACATATACCCAAATTGAATTACATTACCACACTAGCCCATGAAATGGCACATCAACTGGGTATTGCTGCTGAAAATGAAGCCAATTATATTTCCTTTTACACCACCATCAATCATCCAGATCCTTTTGTTCAATATGCGGGCTATAGTTTTGCATTTCGTTACTGTTATTCAGAGTTATTTAAAGCAAATCCTGAAAAAGCAAAAGAATTAATTTCCAATCTCAAACCCGGAATCATCAAAAATTTTAGTGCACTTTCCTCCTTTTGGAAGCAGTATCAAAATCCCTTTGAGCCTTATCTGAAAAAAGGATACGATTCGTATTTAAAAGCAAATGGACAAGTCCTAGAAATTCAAAGTTATAATGCTATGGTTGCACTTGTTATTGCTCATTCCAAGAGCACTTCTTATACTCTTGATAAGTTCTATTAATTTTTTTTAAAATCCGTTAGATTTTAAAATACCTTGCAAAGGTGAAAACATTATCTAGCATTCAAAATCCTGAGCTAAAAAAGCTTCGTTTACTTTTTCAAAAATCTCGTGAACGAAAAAAACAAAAACGCTTTGTTATCGAAGGTGAAAGGGAAATACAAAAAGCAATTAAGGGAGGGTACCGTTTAGAATCTGTTTTTATGCACGAAAGTGCAACGGATGACTTTAATTCCTTACTTGATTTACTCAAAGACACAAGTAAATACTGGATACAAGCAGGGGTTTTTGAAAAATTGAGTATACGCTCGGGGTCTGAAAAGATTATTGCTATTGCGCAAAATAAATCGCATGAATTGGCTGCATTAAAACTCGATAAAACATCTATTATTTTAATTATTGAGGCCCCTGAAAAACCAGGAAATATCGGTGCCCTTTACCGTACCGCTGCCGCTTCGAAGATGGATGCCGTGATAATTGCCAATCCTAAAACAGATTTTTACAATCCCAACAGCATTCGGTCCAGCCTAGGAAGTTTATTTTTATTACCCACCGCAATGGCTCCCTCCGATGAAGTTATCGCCTTTTTAAAAGAAAGAAAAGTTAGTATCTTAACAGCCGCTATTGACCCCAACGCAATGGCTTATGATCAATTTCATTACCCCCCGCCCTGCGCCCTTGTCATGGGAACCGAAAGCACAGGTCTGGATCAACTTTGGTTAGAAAAAACGGATCAAAATTTAATAATACCCATGGCAGATGAAGTAGATTCATTAAATTTATCTGTTTCGGCAGGGATTTTGATGTATGAATCTCAACGTAAAAATAATCGATTTTAAAAACCCTGTTTTCTTTAGTATATTGAGACAAAGATGATCGTAGACCAAGAGATAGAAAATAAAGAAATAGCCAAGCAATACAAAGAATTGCTTCGTATCAGTTATCAATCACTAAGTGATACAGATAAAAAAATGATTCGTTTGGCATTTGACACTGCTGTTGAGGCGCATAGTAGCCAACGCAGAAAGTCTGGCGAAGCTTATATTTTTCATCCCATTAGTGTTGCAAAAATTGTCGCACATCAAATTGGTCTTGATGCAACTTCTATCTGTGCAGCTTTATTACATGATGTGGTTGAAGACACTCCAGTTTCACTTCAAGACATTGAACGGTTGATGGGAAATTCAATTGCAAAAATTGTTCATGGATTAACCAAAATATCAAGTCTTAAAAAAGACAAAGATATTTCCCTTCAAGCAGAGAATTTTAGAAAAATGCTACTCACATTAAATGATGATGTTAGAGTCATCATTATTAAAATTGCAGACCGATTGCATAATATGCAAACCATGGACTCTATGCCCGAGTATAAGCAAGTTAAGATTGCTTCTGAGACCCTTTACATTTATGCTCCTCTAGCCCATCGAATTGGATTGTATAATATCAAAACTGAACTTGAAGATTTAAGTTTAAAATATACTGAACCTCAGCGCTATTTGTCGATCAAAGAAAAAATCGATGAAAGTTTTGAGGCACAAAATAATTATATCAGTTCATTTTCAAAGTTTATCGCCCAAGAATTGAAAAAAGAACGCCTTAAATACGACATCAAAGGAAGGAGCAAGTCGATTTATTCGATTCATAAAAAAATGTTGGCGCAAAATGTTTCCATAGACCAGATCTATGACAAATTTGCGATTCGAATCGTTTACGATTGTCAGAGAGCAAAAGAGAAATTCATTGCTTGGAAAATCTATTCGATCATCACCGATCATTTTACCCCCAACCCTACCCGATTAAGAGACTGGATTTCTGCGCCTAAATCCAATGGCTATGAAGCCTTACACATTACCGTAATGGGACCAATGAATAAGTGGGTAGAAGTTCAAATTCGATCCAGTCGAATGCACGAAATTGCTGAAAAAGGATATGCAGCGCATTTTAAATACAAACAGGGAGAACAGAAAGATATTGGAATTGAAAGTTGGCTCAATCGTCTTCAAGAAGTACTGGAAAACAATTCCGGAAACGCTGTTGATTTTGTAGAAGACTTCAAGCTTAACCTTTACGCTAAAGAAATTTTCGTATTTACACCAAAAGGAGATTTAAAATCTTTACCCCAAGGAGCCACAGCCCTAGACTTTGCCTTTGCCATACATTCTGAAATTGGCAAAAAAACAAGAGGAGTTAGAGTCAATGATCGCCTAGTTCCATTAAGCAAAGAACTTAAAAGCGGAGATCAAATTGAAGTCATAACTTCCGAGTCCTTAAAACCCTCCAACAACTGGTTGGATTTCGTAATTACTTCCCGTGCGCGTTCCATTATTAAATCTTCTTTGAATGAAGAAAAAAAGGAAAGAGCTGAAGAGGGTAAAGAAATTTTGAGGAGAAAACTAAAACAACTTAAAATCACCAGTAATGACAAAACCATTCAAAGTATGCTGTTGTTTTTCAAGTTTAACTCGAGTCAAGATCTATTTTACAGAGTTGGGATAGGAACCTTAGACAACAAGCAACTTAAAGAGTTTGCGAGTGCCTATAATAATTCCCTATTGAATTTTTTCAAAAAGCGTATTCGCTCGAAAAGACCTGAAGAAATTATTACCAATAATGAAATCACTGAAAAGTTTGATAAACTGGTTTTTGGTAAAGAAAAGGAATCCATGGCGCATAGTTTTGCCAACTGCTGTAATCCCATTCCTGGGGATGCAGTTTTTGGTTTTATTACAATAAATGAGGGTATTAAGGTACATAACAAAGATTGTCCAAATGCTTTGGCACTTCAGTCCAATTATGCCTACCGTATTTTACCGGCAAAATGGGTTGATTCTTCTTCTGAGGAATATTCTGCCGTGCTAAAATTATCAGGCATTGATACTCGAGGGTTAGTAAATGAAGTCACTCGAATGATTTCTAACAACAGCAATGTGAGCATTAACAAAATTAATTTTGACAGCAATGATCAATTTTTTACGGGGGTGATCCATGTAAGTGTTCAAAATATTAACATTCTAAATAAATTAGTTCAAAATTTAGCTCGGGTAAACGGAATTGACAAAATTGTCAGGGAATAAGCCTTTATAACTATCTTTGCAAAATGATTAAAGAAAAATCAAATCAAGATATCGTAAAAGAAGTTTTCATAAACTTTCTAGATCAACAGGGACACCGTAAAACCCCCGAACGATTTGCTATCCTTTTTGAAATCTATGACAACAAAGAGCATTTTGATATTGAGTCACTTTATATCAAAATGAAAAATAAAAATTATAGAGTAAGTAGAGCTACCCTATACAATACCATCGAGCTGTTATTAGAATGTGGCTTGGTTCGCAAACACCAGTTTGGAAAAAATCAAGCTCAATATGAAAAATCATATTTTGATCATCAACATGATCACATGATATTGACCGATACTGGAGAAGTAAAAGAATTTTGCGACCCTAGAATCCAACAAATAAAGAAAACAATTGAAGAGGTTTTTGATGTTGATATTCACAAGCATTCTTTATATTTTTACGGCACAAAAAAAAATAAAAAATAAATCCAAAAAAAACATGGCGGTAGATTTGCTACTCGGGCTTCAGTGGGGAGACGAAGGAAAAGGAAAAATAGTGGATGTATTAACCACTTCTTATGATATTATCGCCCGATTTCAAGGGGGTCCAAATGCAGGACATACACTTGAATTTGAAGGAAATAAACACGTATTACATACCATTCCTTCTGGAATATTCCACCCAAAAGCAATCAATCTAATTGGAAATGGAGTCGTAATCGATCCTGTAATTTTCAAAAAAGAAATCGACAATTTAGCTCCTTACCAGCTCGATTTTTCTGAAAAATTATTAATTTCTAAAAAAGCACATCTAATACTACCTACCCACCGCTTATTGGACGCAGCCTCTGAGGCTGCAAAAGGAAAAGCTAAAATAGGATCTACCCTCAAAGGAATTGGACCTACCTACATGGATAAGACCGGTAGGAATGGAATCCGCGTGGGGGATATTTTAGCAACCGATTGGGAAGAAAAATACAAACGCCTTACCCAAAAACATCTGGGAATGTTAAAAGCATACGATGCTTCGATTGAATATGATCTAAAAAGCATGGAAATCGCATTTTCTGAGAGTATCAACGCTTTACGTCAATTCAAATTAGTGGACAGTGAGCAATATCTTATTGAAGCACAACGAGAAGGAAAAAAGATCTTGGCAGAGGGGGCTCAGGGATCGCTTTTAGATGTTGATTTTGGAACTTACCCATTTGTAACCTCATCGACCACAACAGCCGCTGGCGCTTGTACTGGTCTTGGTGTTGCTCCCAACAAGATAAAAGAAGTTTACGGAATTTTTAAAGCTTACACTACCCGTGTAGGAAGTGGCCCCTTCCCTACCGAACTTTTTGATAAAGATGGTGAAACCATGGGACGTGTGGGGCATGAATTTGGAGCTACCACAGGTCGTTCAAGACGCTGTGGCTGGATTGATCTAGTGGCTCTTAAATATTCAATTCACATCAATGGAGTTACCCAATTGATGATGATGAAAGGGGACGTTCTTTCCGGTTTTGAAAAATTAAAAATATGTACCGCCTATAAGACAACATCGGGAGTTATGGATTATTTCCCTTACGATATCAACTCAGGAATTGAGCCTATTTATGAAGAGATTCCGGGCTGGAAAGAAGATTTAACTCAAATGACAGAAGCTTCTCTGTTTCCTGCAAATTTTCAAGCTTATATCGATTATTTAGAGAAGGCACTAGAAACACCCATTAAAATTGTTTCGGTAGGCCCTGATCGGAAGCAAACTATTTTCAGATAAAAAATATCAATAGATATGGGGCTGCACTTGCGTTCAATTTTACTGATTTATTGTAGCCTTTTTTTCAATGTAATTCTTGCTCAAGAACCAAAAATTATTGAGATCAGACAAGCTGGAGGCTCGACACAAGATCAAGCCCGCTTCCCTGGAGCTAATATCCTTTTTAAATCTCCAGAAAAACGAGTTCTCCTATTTCATGAAGGTGCTTTAATCGAATCGGATCAAGCTTATTTTTATGCAAAAGACAATTATTTTAGAGCACTCGGATCTGTAGTTTTTACCCAAGGAGATAGCCTAAGAATGACTTGTAACACCATTGAATATGATGGGAAAACTAAAACCGCAATTGCTATTGGCAATGTAGACCTAGAACGACCTGACATGAATCTTAAAACAGAAAGATTGGATCTGGACAGGATAAATCAAGAAGCTTTTTATAATACAAAGGGAATTATTGTCGATAGTGCAAGTACGCTTACAAGCAATCGAGGAACTTATTTTATGGATCAAAAAAAATATCGTTTTACCTCAGACGTAACCATTGTAAATCCAGACTATATTGTCAATTCTGAACAACTCGATTATTTTACAGAATTAAACCAAGCTTACTTGTATGGTACCTCAAAAATAAAAGGGGAAGCCTACACCATTTTGTGTGAACGTGGTTTTTATGATTTAGATCGAGAAAAAGGCATCTTTAAAAAAAATGCAACTTTATACTATAACAATAAAATAATCAAAGGGGATAGTTTATATTTTGAAAGTGAAAATGATTATGCAGCAGCAACAAAAAACATTAGCATAGTTGATTCACTGAATAATTCCATTATCACGGGGCATTATGGTGAAATTTTCAAAGCTAAAGACTCCGCAATAATTACACGTAGAGCTATGGCCATCAATATTGTTGACCAAGATTCTTTATTCATTCATGCAGATACACTTGTCGCCACTGGCCCTGAAGAGAAAAGAATTTTGAGGGGATATTATGATGTCCGAATCTTGAAAAGTGATATTCGAGGAAGATCAGACTCGATTTATCTGGATGAATCCATCGGACTGACAAAACTTTTAAACAAACCCCTTACCAAAAAGCAAGAGCAAGTTTTTACCGAAGCAGATCGAAATGCCAACAATCCCGTTTTATGGTTTGGTGAAAGTCAAATGTCAGGAAATAAAATTTTACTTCTTTCAGATCTTGAAACGAAAAAATTAGACTCCATTAAAATTACAGGGAATGTCTTTATTATTGAGAAAGATACCCTAAGTGAAGAGGGATATCAACA